>JAKCDM010000112.1 GCA_021841865.1 Pseudomonadota bacterium | reverse complement strand
TCATCGTCACCGAGTACGTGCCCAGCGACGAGAAGGTCACTCCCAAGTATCCGCTGCTGCTGACCACCGGGCGCATCCTGTCGCAGTACAACGTGGGCGCGCAGACCAGGCGCACCGAGAACAGCCGTTGGCACGACGAGGACGTGCTCGAGATCCACCCGCACGACGCCGAGGATCGCGGCATCCGCGACGGCGACTGGGTGGGCGTGAGCAGCCGCTCGGGCGAGACCGTGCTGCGTGCGCAGATCAGCGAGCGCATGCAGCCGGGCGTCGTGTACACGACCTTCCACTTCCCCGAGTCGGGCGCCAACGTGATCACCACCGACAGCTCCGACTGGGCCACCAACTGCCCCGAGTACAAGGTCACCGCGGTGCAGGTCATGCCGGTGTCGCAGCCGTCGAGCTGGCAGCGCGAATACACCCGCTTCAGCCGCACCCAGGAGCAGCTGCTCGCGCAGCGACGCGCGGCCCAGGCGGTGGGCGAGTCGCGCGCTGCCGAGGTCCGCAAGTCGCAGGAGGTCGCCGCCACATGACGCAGCCCGACGCTGCCACGGAGGCCTGGCGATGAACCCGGCCTGCGCCGGGGCGCGCAGCCTGGACGTGCTGCGCTGGCGCGCCGGCCAGGCCCAGCAGGTCGACGATTGGCTGACCGAGGAGGTGCCGGTGGCGCTGCAGTACAACGGCGTGTCCCATGCCGTGATGCTGGCCACCCCGCTCGATCTCGAGGACTTCGCCACCGGCTTCAGCCTGGGCGAAGGCATCATCGAGCAGGCCGGCCAGCTCTACGACTGCGAGGCCGAGCATGGCCCGCTGGGCATCACGCTGCACCTGGAGGTCGCCACGCGCTGCCTGGAGGTGCTGCGCCAGCGCAGGCGCACGCTGGCCGGGCGCACCGGCTGCGGGCTGTGCGGCACGGACAGCCTGGAGCAGGTGCTGCGACCGCTGCGCGAACTGCCCGCGCACGCGCGCTCGAGCGTGGGCTCGGATGCCGTGGCCCGTGCGCTGCGAGCGCTGCGCACGCAGCAGCGGCTCAACGCCGCCACCGGCGCCGTGCATGCCGCGGGCTGGTGCGACGACGACGGACGCCTGCTGCTGCTGCGCGAGGACGTGGGGCGCCACAACGCGCTGGACAAGTTGATCGGCGCGATGGCCCGCGCCGGTAACGACGCGTCGCACGGTTTCGTGGTGGTGACCAGCCGTGCCAGCGTCGAGATGGTGCAGAAGGCCGCGCAGGCCGGCGTGCCGCTGCTGGTGGCGGTTTCCGCGCCGACCGCGCTGGCCGTGCAGACCGCGCGCAGCGTCGGCATGGGCCTGGCGGGACTGGCGCGCGGCGATGACCTGGTGGTCTACAGCGGCGCGCAACGTATTCGTTTGGAACTCCCCTCGACGACATCCACGAGCCTGATCCCGACATGAAAATCGAACACCTGATCTCGATGGTCAACCGCATCGGCCAGTTTTTCGCGTCGATGCCCGACCGAGGCGAAGCTCTCGAGGGAATCGCGATGCACGTCAAGCGCTCGTGGGACCCGCGCATGCGCCGCGAGTTGCTGAGCTACCTGGACGAGCAAAGCGGCAAGGGCATCGATCCGGTGGTGCTCGACGCGCTGCGCCAGCACCGCCAGCTGCTCGCCTGAGGCTGCGCTAGTGCCCTGTCCCGTAAATACCTGGCATTTCGTTCGGGTGCCTGCGGGAGCGATCGGCGGTTGGGCGCAAGGGGTCCAGACTGGACGTCTGGCCCCCTTGCGCCCGGGCGGCGAGGGCCCCGCAGGCGCCGAACCCTTCGGGCTGAGCCGTATCGGGGCGCATGCGGCGTTGCGGCCACGGGGCCAGGCGCCCAGCCTGGCCCCGCACCCGCGCCTTGCCTGCGCCCCGATACGGCTCAGCGAAATGACAGGTATTTACGGGACAGGACACTAGCTCAGCCGCTGCCGCCAGGCGGCCGGAGCATTTGCGTTGCGACCTGCTGCGAGGCCTCGTTTCCGCGCAGCAGCTCGTGTGCAAGCGCCTCGCGCGCATGCGCCGGGTGATTCTGGCTGAGCTTGAACTTGGCCGTCACGCGTTCGACCTCGATCTCGATGCCGACGATGCCTTCCAGCATGGCTTGCAGGTAGTTGGCCGGCGCGTCATCCACCGACCAGCGTGGCGTGCGCGAGGCCTCGTGGCGCTCGGTCAGTTCACCCACCAGCGCGCGCAGCCAGCGCGCATCGTGCACGGCGCGCAGGCGCCCCGCCACCTGCACCACGCTGTAGTTCCAGGTCGGAACCACCTTGCCGTCGACCGACTTGCGAGGGTGCGCCGACGGACTCACGTAGGCCTGCGCGCCGTGGAACAGCGCCAGGATCTCGCAGCCGTGTTCGCCGGCACGCTGCCAAAGGGAGTTGGCGCGTGCCACGTGCCCTCGCAGGTGATGCGGGGTTCCCGACGCGTCTGCGTCGGCCAGCAACACCACCGGGTTGGCGTCGAGGCCGGCGTCGTCATGCGTCACCACGCTGGCCAGCGGGTAGGCACGCAGCAGGTCGAGCACGGCGGCCTGGTCTTCAGCGGCAAAGTGACGAGGAAGATACATGGGCCTGTCGAGGGTTGGACAGGGCCATTGTGCCAGCACAGCCCGCGAGGTGACGGCTGCTACCATGACCTCGTTGCCACGCCGCGCCCATGGGGCGTCCTGTCGCGGCGCCCCGCGGGGCGCCTGCTGCGCGGCGCGCCCGCCGCGCCGCGTTCGTGCCTGTTCGCATCCGGTTCGCGCCCCATGCCCTCCTCGATCTCGTCGTCGTCCACGTCGCGGCCGCCACGCCAATGGCTGGTGGGTCCTGCGGCGGTGCTGCTGTGTTTCACCCTCAGCCTTCCCACGGCAACCGGATCGATCGCGCTCGGGTTGTTCGCGCTCGCCTGGCTGGCCGCGGGCGGCTGGGCGACCCAATGGCAGCGCTGGCGCGGCAGCCCGACGGCGTGGTGGTCGGCCGCGTTGCTGCTGATGTTGGCCATGGGCGCGCTGTACTCCAGCGCGTCGCACGAGCAGGCGGGCAACATTCTGGGCAAGTACGCCAAGCTGCTGGTGCTGCTCGCGTTGCTGGGCAGTCTCGTGGACCCCGCATGGCGTCGCCGTGCGACCTGGGCCTTCCTGAGCGGAGCGGTGCTGGCCTCGGCGCTGTCCTATGCGCGTTTCGCGGGCGTCGTGCCACAAGCCTGGGTCGGCAGCGTGGTGCAGGGCCACATCCACTTTGGCATCATCGAGGCCTGCGCGGCCTACCTGTTCGCCCGGCAGGCGATCGAGGCCGGGCCTCGCCGCTGGTTGTGGGCGCTGATCAGCGCCTTGCTGGCCTTCGACGTGCTGTATGTGGGCATCGGGCGCAGCGGCTACGTGGTGCTGTTCGCGTTGATCGTGCTGCTCGCGGGGCAGCGCCTGGGTCTCAAGGGCGTCGTCATCGGCGGGGTTTGCGCCCTGCTGGCGGCCGCCGTCACGTTCACCGCGCTGCCTCCCGCGCGACTGCGGCTCGAGCAGGGGCTGCAGAACCTGCGGCAATACGAGCGCGTCGAGGCAACCCATGAGGGTTCGCTGGTCGGCAACTCGTGGGGGCTGCGCCTGCGCTTCTGGCACAACACGCTGCGCATCATCGCCGTGCACCCGCTTGTCGGCAGTGGAACCGGCAGCATGCCGGGCGAGTACGCACGCATCGCCCCGAAGGACCTCGACACCTCCAATGCCCACAACGAATATCTCAACACCACCGAGCAGATCGGCCTGATCGGGCTGGTGCTGCTGCTGGGCATGGGCATCGCGGCGTGGCGCGACGCGGCGCTGCTGCCCGCGCTGCAGCGCGATGCCACGCAGGGCGTGCTGGTGGCCATCGGCACGGGCAGCCTGTTCAATTCGCTGCTGATGGACGTCAACGAGGGGCGGTTTTTCGTGGTCATGCTCGGAGTCTTGCTGGCGGCTTCGATCGGCACCGCGCGACAAAGGGTCGGCGCGAGCCCGTAATAATGTGCGGGTCGGCCCGGTGGCAGGCCCATCGGCTGCCGAACGGGTGGTGCGACCCATGCAGACCGACCACACATTCCCGCTCGCACCCAGTCTTGCCTTCGGCGAGGCGCCACAGGTGACGCCCGATGCGCGCGTATTGCGCGTATCGCGTGTGCCGTGGTGGCGCGTGCTCGGCGCCTGGCTGATGCTCTGGGTCCTTTGCTGGGCCGCGTCGCCGGCGCGCGCCGGCGCTGTCGAGCCCGCGCCGGGAGCCGCGTCGGCGCCGATGCCGGCTGCCTCGACGGGCGCGGCCGCGTCCGCACCGCTGCGCTACCACGTTCGCATCGAGGCGCCGAAGGAACTGGCGGCGGCGCTGCGCAAGGGGCTCGACATCGAGCGCTGGAAGGACTTTCCCGATCTGCGCCAGGAGCAGTTGCGCTCGCTGGTTCGCAAGCTGCCGCAACAGGCGCGCCAGGTTTCGGAGGCGCTCGGCTATTTTTCCCCGCGCATCGACGTGCGCCTGGAGTCCGCGCGCAAGCCGGAGCAGGTGCTGGTTCGCGTCGAACCGGGCGAGCCCACGCGCGTGGAATCGGTGCACTTGAGCGTGCGCGGCTCCGACGGGCGCGAGCTGCCCGCGCTGGCTGCGCAATTGCGCAGGCATTGGGGCCTGCGTGAAGGCAGCGTGTTCGTCAGCGCGGCCTGGCAGTCCGCCAAGGGCGATGCGCTGCTGCGCCTGGACACCCACCGCTTCGCGGCGGCGCGCGTGGCGTACAGCCGCGCCCTGGTCGACCCGGCACGCCATGCCGCGCGCCTTTCGGTGCGTTTCGACACCGGGCCGGATTACCGCTTCGGGTCGCTGAAGGTGCAGGGTCTCGAGCGCTATCCGGAGTCCGTGGTGCGCAACCTGGTGCCATGGAGTCGCGGCGACGCCTATTCGCAGCAGCAACTGCTGCAGTTCCAGGCCAGCCTGCAGGACAGCGGCTACTTCCGCATGGCCACCGTGGCCGCGCCGGTCAGCGCGGCACACGGCGATGAAATCCCGGTGAGCGCGGACCTGGTCGAGAATCCCGCGCAGACCCTGGGACTCGGCCTGGGATTCAGCAGCAACACCGGCGCGCGGACCCAGCTCGATTACGGCAACCTCAACCTGCTCGGGCACGCCTGGCGCCTCGATTCCCGCATCAAGTTCGAGAGCCTGCAGCAGTCGCTGGGGGCAAGGCTGCACTTTCCGCAGCGCGCCAACGGTGCCGACTACAGCCTGCGTGCGAAGGTCCAGCACTCCGACATCCAGGGGCTCACCACGCGCAGCCAGTCGCTGGGGGCCCAGCGCCAGCGCATCGATGGCCCGATCGAGACGACGCAATTCCTGGATTTCATCAACGAACAGCAACAGATCACCGGCGGCCCAGTCAGTTCCAGCATGGCGTTGATGCCGGGATACTCGTGGACCCGCAGGCGCCTGGACAGCACCCTCGATCCGCGCCGCGGCAACTTGCTGAACGCCCAGATCAGCGGCGGCGCGCAGGCGCTGCTGTCGGACCAGAACTTCGTGCGCCTGTACCTGCACGCGTTGCAGTACGTGCCGCTGGGCAAGCGCGACCAGCTGATCGTGCGTGGCGAACTCGGCGCGGTGATCAGCCCGTCGTCCGCGGGCATTCCGCAACAGGTGCTGTTTCGTGCCGGCGGTGTCGGCTCGGTGCGCGGCTACGCCTACCAGAGCCTGGGTGTCGACGAGGACGGGGCGGTGCTGGGCGGGCGCGCGCTGCTGACGGCCAGCATCGAGGGCGTGCATTGGGTGTTGCCGGACTGGGGTGCCGCGCTGTTCGTCGACGCCGGCAACGCCGCCAACAGCTTCGCGTCGCTGAGTCCGGTGGTCGGCTATGGGGTCGGCGTGCGCTGGCGCAGCCCGGTCGGGCTCGTCAGCGTGGACATCGCCCACGGTCGCGCCACCGGCGCCACGCGCCTGGAATTCAATGCCGGCGTGAGTTTCTGATGAGCCTGCCGACAGCTCCGTGCCTGCGATGAACACCCCGGCCTCCGCCAGCGCGCCGCCACCCGCTCCTGCGCCGCAGGCGCCGCGGCGCAAGCTTGCCCGGCGCCTGCTGGCGTTGGCTGTCGTGGTGCTGCTGACCCTGCTCGGGCTGACGGCCGCGCTGGCATGGCTGGGAAGCGCGCAGGGCTTGCGCTGGCTGCTGCAGCGTCCGTGGGTGCAGGCGCGCAGCGGCCTGCAGGTGCAGGGCGTGCAGGGAAGCCTGTGGAGCGAGTTGCGCGTGCGCCGGGTGGACTGGAGCGACGGGTCGGCGCGGCTGCAGGCGCAGCAGCTGCGCCTGCGCTGGCGCCCCGCCGAATTGCTGCGCCTGCATCCGCGCCTGCACGTGCAGCGCCTGGACCTGCAGACCCTGCAGTGGCGCGCAGGCTCCGCCGCGGCCGCGCCCGACGCGGGGCGCGTGCCGGGTCTTCCGGCCAGCCTGCAGGCGCCGTTGCCGATACGCATCGACCAGCTGCGCGTGAACCGCTTGCGCGTGCAGGCGTCAGCCGCCGGGCCTTGGCGGGAGCTGGGCTCGCTGCAAGGCCGCTTGCGCGGCGACGCCCGCGAGTGGCGCGTCGAGCTGCAGGGCCGCGGCACTTGGGGTGGCTTGCACGCAACGGCGGCAATCGCTTCCCGCAGGCCTTTCGCGCTGCACGGCGAGGTCGGCGGCGAGCTGCGCTTGCCGCCGGGCGTGCTGCGGCTTCAGGCCGGGGTCGGCGGCAGCCTGGAGCATCTGACGCTGCGGGCGCGGGCACAGGCCTTGCAGGCTCGTGCCCGGGTGCTGGCCGAGCTGCGTCCCTTCGACGCTGTATGGCTGGGCCCTGCGCGTATCGATGTCCACGACCTGGACCCGCGGCAGGCTCGGGCCTCCTGGCCCCGCGCCCGGTTGAGCCTGCAACTGGAGTTGCGACAGGCGGCCGACGGCGCGCTGCGAGGTCAGGCGCTGCTGCGCAATGCAAGCCCCGGGCCGCTCGACGCGCAACGGCTTCCGCTGCGCGAGTTGACCGCGGCGCTGCAACTTCGCGACGGCGTGCTGCTGGCCGAGGGAGTGCGCGCCGACCTCGCTGGTGACGCAAGTATCGACGGCCGCGTGCAATGGCCCCTGCACGGGCACGCGCAGGCGCAGTTGCAGGTGCACCGCCTGGACCTGCACGCGCTGTACGGGCGCCTGGAGCGAACGCGCCTGGACGGCCCCGTGACCCTGCGGGCCGATTCGTCGGCCCAGCAGCTGCGCGCCGAGCTCGCACAGCCCGGCTGGGCCGCCCGGCTGCAGCTGCTCCGCCAGGGTTCGCGCATCGAGCTGCAGCAGGCCCGGCTGCAGGCGCATGGCGCCAGCCTGCGCCTGAGCGGCAGCCTCGATTCCTCGGCGGACGAGTCCTTCCGCGTCGACGCCGAGCTGAGCGACTTGCAGCCCCAGCGTTTCGGACAATGGCCACGAGCGCGCTTGAACCTGCGCCTGCAGGCCCATGGCGCGCTGCGCGCGCGCCAGGCCGCCTTCGACCTCGTGCTGAGGCCCAGCCAGTGGCAGGGGCGCAGCTTCGCCGGCCAGGCCCGCGGCAGCGTCGCGCCGGGCAGCGTGCGCGATCTGCGCGCCGACCTGCGACTGGGCGACAACACCCTTCGTGCGCAGGGGTCCTTCGGCCGGCCGGCGGATCGACTGCAACTGCAACTCGACGCGCCCGCGCTGGCGCAACTCGGCCAGGCGTGGGGCGGCAGCGTGCGGGCCACCGCGACGCTGCACGGGGGTTTCGCAACCCCCGCCGGCGAACTGGCCCTGCGCGCCCGCGAACTGCGCGGCCCCGGCGCGGTGCGCGTGGCCCGTCTCGATGCGCAGGCCAGCCTGCCTGGCGGTGTCGGCGGCCGACTGGCGCTGCGACTGCGGGCCGGGAATGTGCGGATCGCAGGTGTCGCGCTGCGCGAGGCCGACGCGCGTGTCGACGGCACGCTGGCCGCGCAGCGCCTGCAACTCTCGCTGAGCGACGCGAAGCGCCTGCGCCTGAAAGCCAGCGCGCATGGCGGGTGGACAGCGGGACAGGGCTGGAACGGCAGCGTCGACACGCTGGACAACACCGGCACCTACGCCTTGCAGCTGCTCCATCCGGCCGCGTTGCGTGTCGGCGTCGACGGCGACCTGTGGTTGCACGATGCGCAACTGCGCAGCGCCGGCGGCAGCGTCGACCTGCGCAGCCTGCGTCGGGTGGGCGGCTTGTGGTCCAGCAGCGGCAGCGCACAAGGGGTCGATCCGGCGTACTGGGCGCGCCTGGCTGGCGTCGACCTGCGCGGCGTGCGCTCCGCGCTGCGCCTGCGGGCGTCCTGGCAGGTTCGCACCGGGCCCGAAGCTCGCGCCCGCCTGCTGGTGGCGCGCAGCAGCGGGGACCTGAGCCTGCCGGGCAGCCCCGGCGTCGCGCTCGGGCTGTCGCGCCTGAGCCTGGACGTCGACGCCGCCGACGGACGCCTGCGCGCTGTGCTCGACGCCGCCGGCACCCATCTGGGGAGTCTGCATGCCGCTGCCGCCGTGCCGCTGAGCAGCCGTGCGCAGGGCTGGGGCGTGGCCGGCGATGCCCCGCTGCAGGCGAGCGCAACGCTGAACCTGCCGGACGTTTCCTGGGTGTCGGCGCTGCTGCCGCAGGCGGCGCGCGTGGCCGGGCGCCTGCAAGGCGACTTGCAGGTCGGCGGCGTGGTGGCCGCCCCGCGCCTGAGTGGCAGCCTCGACGGCAGCGCGCTGGCCGTGATGCTGCCGTCGCTGGGGCTGGACCTGCACGAGGGCTCGCTGGCGGCGAGATTCGCCGGCGATCGTGTCGAATTGCAGTCGCTGCGCATGCGCGGGCGCGGCGGCGGCGCGCTGAGCGCCAGCGGCGGCTTCAGCCTGGTCGACGCCAGGCCCACGGGCAGCGTGCAAGTGGATCTCGAGCAACTGCAGGTGCTGGATCGTCCGGGCGAGCAGGTGCGGCTGAGCGGCAAGACAACGCTGCGTTCGTCGGCCCGGCAACTGAGCGTCGACGCGGACCTGCACGTGGACCGCGCCGCGATCGAGCTGTCCGGAGGCAACGCTCCGGAGCTGGCCGACGACGTGGTGGTGCAGGGTCGCGAGGCCTCGGCAGCGCAGGGCGCGAGCGCGCCGGTGCACGCGGTCGTGCGCCTGGACCTGGGCCATGACTTCCGGGTCAGTGGTCGCGGAGTGGACGCGCGCCTGGGCGGCAAGCTGCTGCTGCGAGCCGACCCCGGGCAGGCGCTGCGCGCCGAGGGGAGCGTGGTCGTGCGCAGCGGCACCTACAGCGCCTACGGCCAGTCGCTGCAGCTGGTCTCCGGTGGCAGCGTGAACTTCTCAGGTCCGGTGAACAACCCGGGGCTGAACCTCAGCGCGCAACGCGAGGGCCTTCCGGTCCAGGTGGGAGTGCGAATCACCGGCACGCTGCTCGCCCCGGCGGTGGCGCTGAGCTCCACGCCGGCGATGCCCGACAGCGCGATTCTCTCGTGGCTGGTGCTCGGCCAGGATCCGTCGACCGTGGCGGCGGATCAGAGCTCCCTGCTGCAGCTCGCCGGCGCGGCGCTGCTGTCGCGCGGGCAGGCGGGGTCGCCCACCGGGCGCCTGGCCGGCGCGCTGGGACTGGACGAACTCAAGGTCAGCGGCGGTGCCGGCGGCGGCTTGCAGAACAGCGTCGTGACCGTGGGCAAGAAGCTGAGCTCGCGCCTGTCGGTCAGCGTGGAGCGCGGGCTGGCGGACGCCGGGAGCCTGTTCAACGTGCGCTATGCCTTCACCAGGCGCCTGTCGCTGCGCCTGCAGTCCGGCACCGACAACGCGGTGGATGTGTTCTACACCTTCAGCTTCGATTGAACCGCCGGCCCCCACGGCCCGCCGCAGCTGCAAGGCCCCTGGCTGCGTGGGGACTGGGGAACTCCTGGTTGCCACGGCGCTCTGACGGGGAAGACCGTCGACTGCCTGGAGGCGCCGTGGTGGCGCCGGGGCGGTGCGGTGCGTGGGGTGTGAAG
>JAKCDM010000014.1 GCA_021841865.1 Pseudomonadota bacterium | reverse complement strand
CATCGAGACCGACAGCCGCACGCTCACGCTCGACAACGTGCCGCGCGCGCTTGCCAACTTCGACACCCGGGGCTTCATCAAGCTGGTCGTCGAGCAGGGCCGCGGGCGTCTGCTCGGCGTGCAGGCGCTCGCGCCGCAAGCCGGCGAGCTGATCCAGACGGCGGCGCTGGCGATCCGTGCCGGCATGACGGTGCAGGATCTCGCCGACCAGTTGTTCCCGTATCTGACGATGGTCGAGGGACTGAAACTCGCGGCGCAGACCTTCAGCAAGGACGTGAGGCTGCTGTCCTGCTGCGCGGCATAGGCGCTCGCCCGCGCGGCGCCAGGGAGCTGAGCCATCCCGCCAACCGCCGGGAGCTGTGCGCTGGCCGGCCTGGCCGTGTCGGTCCACGGCATTGCCCTCTGCGCGCTGATGCTGCCGGTGCTCACCATGGAGCACGGCGCTTCGGGTCTCGCATCACCCGGGAAAATACTGCTCTCGACTTCATTCGCTGATCCTTTAGACTGTTCGCATGAAACCCCAGGACCTCAAGAACCATCTCTACGCCCAGGTCGCGCGCATCGGCGCGGCGCTGGCCAGTCCCAAACGCCTGGAGCTGCTGGAACTGCTTGCGCAGGGGGAGAAGTCGGTCGACTCGCTGGCACAGGCCGCCGATATCGACGTCAAGCTGGCCAGCGCGCACCTGCGCGTGCTGCGTGAGGCGCAGCTGGTCGATGCGCGGCGCGACGGCAAGAACCGCATCCATCGGCTCAGCGACTCCGACGTGTCGGACCTGTGGGTCAGCGTGCGCGAACTCGCGCAAGCCCACCTGGCCGAGCTGCAACTCGCGATGGCGCGCCTGATCGCCGAGCCCGAGCGCCTGACGCCCGAGAGCGCGCGCTCGCTGCTCGAAAAGGTGCGCGCGGCGGACGTGGTGTTGCTCGACGTCCGCCCGGAAGCGGAGTTCCGCACGGCGCACATCCCCGGAGCGCGCTCGGTCCCGCTGGACGAACTGGAAGCCCGGATTCGCGAGCTGCCGAGTGACAAGGACATCGTGGCGTACTGCCGCGGACCGTTCTGCGTGATGTCCGACGCCGCCGTGGCGCTGCTCGCGCGCCACGGGCTGCGGGCGCGCAAATGCGCGGACGGCGTGCCCGAATGGCGGGCCGCCGGGCTGCCGCTGGAACACGAAACCATCTGATCGAGGTCACGCCATGTTCTTCAGGCAACTCCCCACCCGCGATGCCAGCCTGTCGTACCTGTTCGGCTGCGCCGGCCTCGGCAAGGCCGTCGCCGTCGACGTGGTGGCCGGCGACGAGGACTGGTTCGTCGAACAGGTGCAGCAGGTCGGCGCCCGGATCACGCATGTGATCGACACCCACGTGCACGCCGACCACCTCAGCGGCGGCCGCAGCCTGGCACGCAGGGTGGATGCACCCTACTGCCTGCACGAGGCGGCTCGCGAGCTCGTGCACTTCGACTTCGAGGCCCTGCACGACGAGCAGACCATCGGCGTCGGCAACGTCACCGTACGGGTGCTGCACACTCCCGGGCACACGCCCGACAGCATGTGCCTGCTGGTCACCGACAAGCGACGCGGCGACGCGCCGTGGTTCGTGCTCACCGGCGACACCCTGTTCGTCGGCGCCGTCGGCCGCCCGGACCTGGCCGGGCGCGAGCGCGAGATGGCGGGGACCCTGCACGACTCGCTGCACACCCGGTTACTGACTCTGCCCGCCGAGCTGGAGATCTACCCCGGGCACCAGGCGGGCAGCGCCTGCGGTGCCGGGCTGTCGGGCAAGCCGGCGTCGACCCTGGCCTTCGAGAGACGCTTCAACCCGATGCTGGGCCTGTCGCGCGACGCCTTCGTCGATCAGCTGTGCGCCGAGATCCCGGCGCGCCCGGCGGACATGGAGCGCATCGTCGCCGCGAACGTCTCGGCATGAACTCTGCGACCCCTGCGGCCGGGCCGCCGCACGACGCGCACCCGCAGGGCATTCGCGCCAACCTGCGGCAGTTCGTGTGGCAGGCGGTACAGGTGTTCTTCGTCGGACTGGTCATCGGCATGGAGCGCACGGTGCTGCCGGTGGTCGCGGCGCGCGACTACGGCGTGGCGCCGTCCTCCTTCCTGTACCTGCTGTCCTTCGTCATCTCGTTCGGCCTGGTCAAGGGCGCGCTGAACTTCGTCGCCGGGCGGCTGTCCGAGCGCATCGGGCGCAAGACCGTGCTGGTGCTGGGCTGGCTGGCCGCGATCCCGATCCCGCCGCTGATCTATTTCGCGCACTCGTGGTGGTGGATCGTCGCCGCCAACCTGTTCCTGGGAGTCAACCAGGGGTTCGCGTGGAGCATGACCGTCACCAGCAAGGTGGACATCACGCGCGCCGAGCAGCGCGGGCTGGCCACCGGAATCAACGAGTTCGCCGGCTATGCCGCGGTCGGCCTGGCGGGGCTGGCCACCGCGCGGCTGGCCCAGCTGGTCGGGCCGCGCGAAGCCTTGCTGGGCTTCGCCAGCGTGGTGATTGCCATCGCCTTGCTGACCGCGCTGGTGTTCGTGCGCGAGACCTTGCCCTGGGCGCGCGCCGAGCGCCATCGCCATGCCAGCGGCACGCACACGGGCCCGCGACCGCGCTTCGCCGACGGCCTGGCCGAGCACCCCACTTCGCGTCAGGTCTTTGCCTACGTGTCCTTCGGGCACCCCACCTTCTCGGCGCTGTGCCAGGCGGGCGTGGCGAACAAGGTCGCCGACACGCTGCTGTGGGTGCTGTTCCCGCTGTACCTGCACGGCCACGGGCTGGGCCTGGTGCAGGTCGGCTGGGTCACCGGGGTGTACGGGCTGAGCTGGGGCGCGTCGCAACTGTGGACCGGGCCGCTGTCGGACCGCATCGGGCGCAAGCGCCCGGTGGTGGCTGGACTGTGGCTGCTCGCCGCCGGCGTGGCCTGCGCGGTGCTGGTGCGCGGCTTCGCGGCCTGGCTGGCCAGCGCCGTGGTCATGGGCGTGGGCATGGCGCTGCTCTACCCGAACCTGATCGCCTCGGTGGCCGACATCGCCCACCCGAGCTGGCGCAGCTCGGCGCTGGGCACCTACCGCTACTGGCGCGACACCGGCTACGCCATCGGCGCGCTGGTGCTCGGGCTGGTGGCGCAGGCGCGCGGCACGATCGAACCGGCCTTCTGGGTCAGCGCGGCGTGGCTGCTGGCCTCCGGGGCGTGGGTGCTGCTACGTGCACAGGAAACCCATCCGGGCCGCCTGCTTCCATGAGGCATGGGTCCGCCGGCCGGGCGGCGGCCCCGCAGCGCCGTGGCCCCGCCCGGCCGGCTTGAACATGCCGTGACTCCCGAAGAGGGGTCGAAGCAACATCAGAACCAGAAATGCACGCCGACGACCACGTCGGCCGTGTCGCGGCGCTCGCCCGCCGCCTGCGCGTAGTCGCCGGTGCGCCCGAAGCGCCCGCTCCACTCCACGCCGATGTAGGGCGAGAACTGGCGTGAGATGTCATAGCGCAGGCGCAGCCCGGCGGTGGCGTCGGACAGGCCGCCGCCGATGCCGCGCGCCGGATCGTCCTTGCCGTAGGCGTTGATCTCGAGCTGCGGCTGCAACACCACGCGCTGGGTCAGCAGCAGTTCGTAGCTGGCGCTCAGGCGCAAGGCGCTGCGTCCCTGGTCGCCCAGGTAGCCGGTGGCCTCGACGTTGAACCAGTATGGCGCGAGGCCCTGCACGCCGAGGGCCAGCCAGTTGCGGTCGGGGCCGCCGCCGTTGTCGTGGCGCACGCCGAGTTGCGAGTCCCAGTACGCGGCGATGGCGTGGCCCCACAGCAGTTCGGTACGCGCATCCTGCAGACGCCCCTGCGAGGCCTGCCCTTCGGCCTTGAGCACCAGGCGGTTGAAGTCGCGCCCGTACCAGGCCTGCACGTCATAGGCGGTCCAGTGGCCGGAGTCGTGGCTGTAGGCACGTTCCAGGCGATCCACCAGCCCGGAGCCGAAGCTCTCCTGGTCCGCCAGGCGCGGCGGCTTCACGCCGGCCGGGATGTACGGCCCGGTGGTCAGCGTGTAGCCGCCCGGATCGGTGTCGGCCGTGCGAGGCGCGGCCTGCGCGGGAGCCGGGGCCGCGCTCGGGGGCATCGCCATGCCCGGCATGGTCATACCGGCCATGGAGGCGCCCGGGGCGGGCGCGGACGCGGCCGGCTTCGCGGACGTCGGGCCGGCCGGCATGGCCATGCCCTGCATGTCCATCGCCCGCGCCGACGCCGGAATCGCGGCCGCGATGGCTGTCGCGAGGATGCTCGCATGGAACGTCGTGTGGATCGTCTTGTGCATGTTCGTTTCCTCAGGCTGCCAGGATTTCGCGGAACATGCCCGCATCCATGTGCATCATCAGATGGCAGTGCCAGGCCCAGCGCCCCACGGCATCGGCGCTGACCCGGTAGCTGAGCTGCTGCGCCGGCTGCACCGGCACCGTGTGCTTGCGCACCAGGAAACGTCCGTTCGCGTCCTCGACCTCGCTCCACATGCCGTGCATGTGCATCGGGTGGGTCATCATGGTGTCGTTGACCAGCGTGACGCGCAGGCGCTCGCCGTGGTGGAACAGCACCGGGGCGGAATCGCCGAAGCTCACCCCGTCGATGGACCAGACGTAGCGCTCCATGTTGCCGGTGAGGTGGAACTCCAGCGTGCGCCCCGGCTCGCGCGCATCGAGCGGGCCACCCACGGTGTGCAGGTCGGCCAGGGTCAGCACGCGCCGGCCGTTGCCGCGCAGGCCCACGCCGGGGTCGTCCAGGTTGGTGCGCGGGCTGTCGACGCGGGCGTCCACGCCGGGGCCGTACTCGGTGGGCGCGTGGCGCGCTGCGGGCGCCGTGCCCATGTCCATGCCGGGCATCGAGCCCATGCCGGCCATCGACGACATGTCGCCCATCATGTCCAGCATGCTCAGGTTCTGGCGCGCGTCCATCGCCGGCACGGGGGCGCTCAGCCCCGGCCGCGCCGCCAGCGTGCCGCGCGCGTAGCCGGTGCGATCCATGCTCTGCGCGAAGATCGTGTAGGCGTCGTCCGTCGGGCGCACCAGCACGTCATAGGTCTCGCCGGGGCCAAAGCGGAACTCGTCCACCGTCACCGGCTCCACGTCCTGGCCGTCGGTGGACACCACGCGGAGCTTCAGGCCCGGGATGCGCACGTCGTAGAAGGTGTTGCCGGCGCCGTTGATGAAGCGCAGGCGCGCGACCTTGCCGGGGTTGACCTGAGCCGTCCAATTGCCGGCCGGCGTGGTGCCGTTGGCCAGGTAGGTCAGCGT
The DNA here is from genome assembly GCA_021841865.1 of Pseudomonadota bacterium. Lineage (GTDB taxonomy): Bacteria > Pseudomonadota > Gammaproteobacteria > Burkholderiales > Burkholderiaceae_C > Thiomonas_A. The sequence goes on along the minus strand of JAKCDM010000014.1, from coordinate 38,054 downwards.
GGCTCCCGACAGATCGGACAGGTCACCCCAGCTCATGCGCATGCGCTGCCACATGGCGCGCTTGTCCAGCGCGGCGCGCAAGCCGTTGCGCCTGACGTCGTCGAAGAAATCCACCGCCGTGGGTTGGTGGTAGTTGTCGAAGCCGCTGTCGGCCTTCAATTTGGCCAGCACGCGCATCGGGTCCGCGTCCATCCAGTCCGACAGCACCACCACTTGGTCGGTGTCGGACTGCACGCCGTGCCCGTGGGCCGGATCGATGACGATCGCGCCGTACAGCCCGGTCTGCTCCTGCATGCCCGAGTGCGAGTGGTACCAGAAGGTTCCCGACTGACGCACCTGGAAGCGGTAGACGAAGGTCTGCCCCGGGGCAATGCCGGCGAAGCTCAAACCCGGGACCCCGTCCATCTGGTAGGGCACGAGCATGCCGTGCCAGTGGATCGACGTCATGCGGGCCATGCGGTTGGTGACGCGAATGGTCACCGTGTCGCCTTCGCGCCAGCGCAGCGTGGGTCCCGGCAGCGAACCGTTGACGGTGGTGGCCATGCGCGCATGGCCGGTGAAGTTCACCGGGGTCTCGGCGATCACCAGGTCGAATTCGGTGCCGCGAAGCTCCGGCGCGCTGCCTGTGTGCGTGACCGCGGGGCGGCCCTGGGCCTGGGCGGCCAGCGTGGGCAGGCCGAACAGCACGCCGCCGGCAGCCAGGCCCTGGACGAAGCGGCGCCGGGCGATTCCAGTCCCACGGAGAGCATCTGGGTATGAACGTCGCATGGATTCCTCGGTTCTTGAAGGAATTCGCCGCGCGACTGGCTCGTGCCGCGCGGACGTTGTGGAGTGGAAGCTTTCCACTCCGAGCAACGCATGCTAGAAACGCCATACTTTCCGGAGCATGACCGGCCCATGACGGTTTTGTCATCTGCGGCGCCACGGATGTCATCCCGCTCGGATCAACTCGCCGGAGGTCTTGCGACGACGGTCGCCGGCGGCAGACACAAGCCCGAATCCTTGCAGGCTTGGACCCACACCCGCACCTGCACAGCGCGCACGTGGGTCAGCCCCGGCAGATCGATCCTCGTCCCGTTCTCATAGACCAGGATGGTTTGCCTTTCGATGCGCACGCCGATGTCCTGCCCCGGCGGATAGCGCGGAGTGATCGGCAGCGCACGCCCCGCACGAAAGACGGTCACGCTGGCCGGAATCAGGTACGGCGTGGAAGGCGGGTTGGAATACACGTGCCATCCTCGCGCGATGTCGAGCGTCACCAGCGCCCCGGCCGGCGTCGAGGTCACGCGGGCGCCCACCTCGTCCGCAGAGTCGCTCGGTGCGCCGACGTTGGTCGACACGATCGGGGTGGGCAGTTCGTGCAGGCGGCCGATCAACGCGCCCGCGCTGAACAGTCCGGCGAAATGGCCGACCTCCCGGCCCTGGCTGTCGAGCACTGCCAGGAACGGCAGCCCCGCTCCGCCATAGCGCGTGAGCAACTGCTGCAGCACGGGGTCCGGCCGGGTCAGGTCGGCCTGAAGCGCGACGGCGCCGGATTCACGCACCGCCTTCAACACCGCGGGGTCGCGATAGACCATGCGTTCCATGATCCGGCAGTTCAGACACCATGCCGCGGTGAACTCGACCAGCGTCGGCCTGTGCAGCGCGGAGATCTGCGACACGGTGTCGGCGCGAGGCGGTTGCCACGGCATGCCCTGCCCCGCCACGGGCCAGACGCCGGAGCCGAAGTAGGCAAGCAGCAATGCCGGAAGGGCCGCGAGCACCGCCGCCCATCGAGTGCTCCGGTCGCGGGCACGCATCGCGATGAACCCGACCCACAGCGCCAGCGCGGCGAACCAGGCCAGCCATAGCGCATTGCCGAGCCATCCCGGCAACAGGCTTTGCACGAAAAACAGCGCGGCCGCGAGCAGCAGCCAACCGAAACTGTGCCGAACCACCTCGGTCCATGCTCCGGCCCGCGGCAGGCGCTGCAACCAGGAAGGGCGAAGCAGCAGCAGCGCGTACGGCAGTGCCATGCCCAGGCCCATGGCGACGAACAAGGTGACGATGTCGAGCGTGGGCCGGGTCAGCGCGAACACCAGCACGCCGCCCAGCAGCGGCCCGGTGCACGGTGTCGACAGGATCCCCACGGCCATGCCCGATGCGAAGGGCTCGAAATAGCGTGCGCCTCCCAGCTGTGCAAGCCCGCCGGGGATCGGAAGCGAGCGCCCGCTGAAGCTGGCCGCCGCGAGCAGGACAAGCATCAGGACCAGCCCCGCGAGCACCCAACGCGACTGGAACAGCACGCCCCATTGCAGGTGCGCGAACGCCGTGAGCAGCCCCAGAGCCGCGAAAAAGGAAACCGAGCCCAGGGTGAACAAGGCAGCCGACAGGACCCTTGAACCAGCGGCGTCGCCCGCCTCGCGCAAGATGGTGCGCACCTTGATCGGCACTGCCGGAAGCACGCACGGCGTGAGATTGAGCAGCGCGCCGGCTGCTATCGCGAGCCCGGCCTCGATCCAGAAAGAAGCATTCATGATCGTGTTCACGCCGGGCTCACCACGCACACCTGCCCCACGGCACCGATTCAGGAATCGGATGCAGTCGGCGCGTCACTCGCCGCGGCCGCAGCGCAACGCGTGTCCCACGCGTCGGCGAAGCTTGAGGACCCGCGGATATCGATCCACCGATTCTGCCGCACCGCGACTCGACCGCGCGCAGCGAGCCGGAACGCACCTACCGCCGCGTCGCTTCTCATGCACCTACACCTTCGCATGCCGCAGCCGCAACGCGTTGGCCACCACCGAGACCGAACTGAACGACATCGCCGCGGCGGCGATCACCGGCGACAGCAGGACGCCGAAGAAGGGATACAGGATGCCGGCCGCCACCGGCACGCCCAGGCTGTTGTAGACAAAGGCGAAGAACAGGTTCTGGCGAATGTTGCCCAGCGTGGCGCGGCTCAGGCGGCGCGCGCGCACGATGCCCCGCAGATCGCCCTGGATCAGGGTCACGCCGGCACTTTCCATGGCGACATCGGTGCCGGTTCCCATCGCGATGCCCACCTGCGCCTGTGCTAGCGCCGGCGCGTCGTTGATGCCGTCGCCGGCCATCGCGACGAAGCGCCCCTCGGCCTGCAGGCGCTTGACCTGCTGCGCCTTCTGGTCCGGCAGCACCCCGGCGATCACGTCGTCGATGCCCAGGTCCCGGGCCACGGCCTTCGCCGTGGTCTCGTTGTCTCCGGTGAGCATGACGATGCGCAGGCCGTCGTCGTGCAGTTCGCGAATCGCCTGGGGCGTGCTGGCCTTGACCGCGTCGGCCACCGCCACCAGGCCAGCCGGCTGGCCGTCCACGGCCAGGAACATGGCCGTGCGCCCCTGCGTACGCTGCACCTCGGCCGGCGCGACCAGCGCCGAGATGCCGATGCCGTGCCCCGACAATAGCGCGGCGTTGCCCAACAGCACCGCGCGCCCACCGATGCGCCCGCCGATGCCCCTGCCAACTGCTGCCTGGAAGTCGGCGGGCGCCTCCAGCGCGAGCGAGCGCTGCTGCGCGCCCTGCACGATCGCCGCCGCCAGCGGGTGCTCGCTGCCGCGCTCCAGGCTGGCCGCCAGGCGCAGCACCTCGTCGGCGTCCCAGCCCTGCATCGGCACCACCTCCTGCAGGCGCGGCTTACCTTCGGTGAGGGTACCGGTCTTGTCCACCACCAGGGTGTCGACCTTGCGCAGGGTCTCAATGGCCTCGGCGTTCTTGAACAGCACGCCCATCGTGGCCCCCTTGCCCGTGGCCACCATGATGGACATCGGCGTGGCCAGCCCCAACGCGCAGGGGCAGGCGATGATCAATACGGCCACCGCGTTGATTACGGCATAGGCCATGGACGGCGCCGGGCCGAGCCACGCCCACAGCACGAAGGTAAGCAGCGCCACCACGACCACGATGGGCACGAACCAGGCGGCCGCGACGTCGGCCAGGCGCTGGATGGGCGCGCGGCTGCGCGAGGCCTCCGACACCATGTGCACGATCTGCGCCAGCAGCGTGTCCGAACCCACGCGTCGGGCCTCGATGATCAGCGAGCCGCTACCGTTGACGGTGGCGCCCACCGCCTTGTCGCCGCTCGACTTCTCGGCCGGAATGGACTCACCGGTGATCATCGACTCGTCCACCGACGAGGCGCCTTCCAGCACCACACCGTCCACCGGGATCTTCTCGCCGGGGCGCACGCGCAGGTGATCGCCCACCCGCACCTGCTCGAGCGGAACGTCCGCTTCCGAGCCGTCGTCCGCGATGCGGCGTGCCATCTTCGGCGCCAGGCCCAGCAACGCGCGGATCGCCGCATTGGTGTTGCTGCGCGCGCGCAGTTCGAGCACCTGACCCAGCAGCACCAGGGTCACGATCACCGCGGCCGCCTCGAAGTACACGTCCACCGCACCGGTGGCCGGATCGCGGAATGCCGGAGGAAAGACCTGCGGCGCCAGTTGCGCCACCATGCTGTACAGGTAGGCCACCCCGACACCGAGGGCGATCAGCGTGAACATGTTCAGGTTGCGCGTGCGCAGCGAATCCCAGCCCTTGACGAAGAACGGCCAGCCACCCCACACCACGACCGGCGTGGCGAGCACGAACTCGATCCACGAGAACAAGGCCTTGTACGGCGCGAGCGCACCAGACAGGCCGGGAACATGGTCGCTCATCGCCAGCGCCAGCACGGGGATGGCGAGCACAAGGCTGGCCCAGAAGCGCCGGGTCATCGATTCCAGCTCCGGGTTGCGCTCCGACTGCGCGGCCACGCTGCGCGGCTCCAGCGCCATGCCGCACTTCGGGCAGGAGCCCGGCGTATCGCGCACGATCTCCGAGTGCATAGGGCACACCCACTGCGTGCGCGATGCTGGCGCCGCCGGCATCACGGGCTCCAGCGCCATGCCACACTTGGGACAGGCACCCGGAGCATCGCTGAGGACATCGAGATGCATCGGGCAGGTGTAGCGCGCGCCGGGCGCGGTGGAGGAATGCGCGGCCTGCATCGATCCAGCCGATTCGGGCCCGCGCACATGCGAATTCCCATGTTGATGCTCAGGGGCGTGTTCGTGGTTGTGCGAGCACGACGGCGCTTGCGTCGCCGCCTGCTCATGCGATCGGTCGTCCATCGTGTTCCCTCCTGATCGGGATCGCTTCGACCCGCGCGCATCCAGTCAACGCGGGGACCGCGTCCGCAGGCTCGCCCGGAGCCCGGACTCCTTTGCCGATCGTTCACAGTCTAGGCATCCATTTCCATCGGGCACATGACCGCCCGATGACGATCCTGTCATGTTCGAGGTCACGCGGCCTCGGGACCGCCCTGACATGGATTCCGGCGGCTTCAAGTCAAAGGGCATCCGGTCGATCACAGCCACGGCTTGCTGCGGCGAACCGACGCCGCATGCTTCAGCGACTCGAAACCCCGATCATGAATGCGCATCCGATACAACGCCTCCTCGCCCTGCTCGCCATGCTTCTCGCAATCGCCGTGGGCGCCACGATCACGCAAGCCGCCGCCCCCTTCCAGAAGGGCACGGGCTACAACGAGCTGTCCGCCCACCAGCCGGTGGGGCGCCCGGGCAAGGTCGTGGTCACGGAGTTCTTCTGGTACAACTGCCCGCACTGCAATGCGCTCGAGCCTGAACTCGACGCGTGGGTGCGCAGGCAGCCGTCCTACGTGGTGGTCGAACGCGTTCCGGTGGCCTTCACGGCGCAGTTCATCCCGCAGCAAAAGCTCTACTACACGCTGGTGGCGCTGGGCAAGGCCGACAGCCTGCAGGGGGACATCTTCCATGCCATCCACGAACAGCACATCGCGCTGAACACTCCGGACCAGATGGCCGCGTGGCTGGCCGCGCACGGCATCGCAAGGCAGACCTTCCTGGCGACCGTCAACTCCTTCGGCGTGGCCATGCAGGTCCGGCGCGCCACGCAGCTGATGAATGACTACGGCATCGACGGCGTGCCGACCATAGCCGTGCAAGGAACCTACGAGGTCTCGGCCGATCTTTCCCGGATCCCGACCGACGAACGCATCCTGCAAGCCGTCGATTACCTCGTGGGCCGGGTCCACGTGCAGCAGGCCGGCACCAGGTAAGCGCGGCCGTCGGGCCGCCCGGATCCCGGCGAGAGCACCGTACAGCCGCTACGCCGCTGCCGTGCGCGCCATGATCCAGGTGCCCGAAAAGCCCGTGACCGTGATGCGCTGCCCCGGTTTCAGGCAGGGGTGCTGCATCATCGCGTGGGTGTGGACCACCACGATGCGCATGCCGTTGTCAAGGTCGATCCCGTTGTGGCAATGGCTCAGGCCCCGTGCGTCGGGCGCGCAGTTCGTGTCGCTGGTCACGGTCCCGCGCAGCGTCGCTCCGCGCGGCAGCGCGATGCCGTCGACGATCTGCAGCAGCGACAGCCCCGCTTGGCCATTGTCGGCCCAGCTACGGATCGGGGCACCGGCAGGAATGCGAGGTTCATCGGGCACCGCGAACTGCGTGGCATGAGCTTGGGGCACCCACAACAGCGCTGCGCCCGCCATGCCGGCAAGCGCCAGCATCGCGGCGACACGCCGAATGAAGCCCAGGGAAAGGCTTCGTGAGACTTGCATGGTCGTCGATCTCCGGACGAATCAGGGATGCGCACAGGCGCGCTGCGCCTGCGTTTCCAATCATGATCGCGCCCGGTTCCCGACACGTCGATGACCGTGTGATGACAATTCCGTCAGGTTCGCGCGGAACCTGCGATACCGCAGCCGGGCAGGCCGCTCACGGGCATCACCGGACGATGAAGCGGCCAACCATGCCCTTCTCGGCGTGCTCCGGTGTCGGACACACGTACCAGTACGTTCCCGGCTCGCCGGCGACGAAGCTGGTGGAAAGCTCCGCGTAGCTGGCAGCCTGCAAGCGGCTGTCGCTGCGCCACGGCAGCAAGGGCTCGAGTTGGACCAGCCCCGGGCCCGTCGCCATCATGGACATGTAGGGATAAGGCGGCGGAGCGGGGGTAATGATCAACCCGTGCTCCATGTTGCGGCCATAGTCCATGTTCACCAGGTCGATGCGCACGGTGGCACCGCGCGGAACCACCAGCGTCGGGTTGGTCAATCCGGCCACCTCGAAGGTCTGGTCCGGGTGGCCGGGCTGCACCGCGACCATCGCGATGCGCACGTCACGGCCGCTGTAGGTAACCGTGTTCGCACGGGCGTCCACGCGGGCGCCCGGCGCGCTGGCGGCGAGGAAATCACGCACCTGCGCGTAGTCCAGCACTGCCCCGCCCCAGCCAGGCTCGACGGGCCGGTCGGACTGGGCGAAGCCCATCATGCCGCCGCCCATCATGCCGCCGTAACCTTCGTAGGCTCCGTAGCCTCCACCGGCCATTTGTGCCTGGCAGCTGGTACCCCAAGCCGCAGCCAGCAGGGCCGCCATCACGAAGGCACCGCGCGCGCAGCGCCTGATCGTCGGTCTCATTCCATGCTCCAGTTTGGCGAGTTCCATCGCACGCCCCGAGGGGCTCCCGCGCTCGAACGGTTTCCGCCGGGCCAGCAAGCGGGGGGTTCGTCCCCGCGCGGGCCGCCCCGGCGGGAGCGGACTCACGGCGCGTCGCCGATGCTGTCGCGCTGCTGCGGCGTCAGCACCGCGTCGATCTGTTTGGCCGCCTCGAGGTGGTTGCGCAGCATCTGCAGGCGCACTTGCGACAGCGTCGTGGCGCGCTTCATGATCGCGTCGACATCGAGCTTGCCGTCGGCGGCCCGGCCCCAGGACTCGAACATGACCTTCTGCATGGACTGCATCAGCGGCCACTGCTTGTCGAACAAGGCCTTCTCGATACCCACGACTTTCGTGCGCTGCGCGGCACTGAGCTGGGGATTCACGCCCCATCCCCCGTAGGCGCCGAAGCCGCCCATCATCCAGGGGCCCATGCCATAGCCGCCGTAGCCTCCCATCATCCCGGGACCGTAGCCACCGTAGCCCGCCATCATCCCCGGACCGACGCCGCCATAGCCGCCGTAGCCCGCCATCATGCCCGGACCGAAGCCGCCATAGCCGCCGTAGCCTCCCATCATGCCGGGGCCGTAGCCACCATAACCACCATGTGCCCATGGGTGCGGGTGCGCACCCGCCGATCCACGCTGCCAGGCCCCGCCCGCGTAGCCCGGTCCGTAGCCGCCCATCATTGCCGGGCCCATGCCATAGCCGTAGCCCGGGCCGTAGGCGTCGGACTGGGCCGTCGTCGCGGGCGCACTGGCCGTGCCCGCCGCCAGGACAGGAAGCGCGGCCGCGCCGAGGACCATCACGGGCGCGGCCACCAGGCCGAGCGCCAGACGCTTGTTCCACTTGATCATGATTCGCTCCTTTGCGAACAGAAAATCCGAGTCAACGCAGGTCCAGGTCGGCGCGCCGGCGCTTGTACTCGTCGGCGTCGATCTCACCCCTCGCATAGCGCTCGTCAAGGATGGCTCGTGCCGAGGACCCCGGGACCCTCGGCGTGGCGTGATGCCCACGCATGCCGATGAACACGTCGCGCAGCAGTCCCACCACGAGCGCCACGACCACGATGACCAGCAGTAGCATGAACACCCAGCCGAAGCCGCCCATCATCCCGTAGCCCCATCCCCATCCGCCGGGGTGTCCGTACCACATCATGTCGTTCTCCTTTCGGTCGATTCGCGTCCGACGGTCGCAGCGAGTCGCCTTGCGCGCTGCCACCGGATGCTTGATACAGACATTAGTATCCGGAGCCTGTCCCCCCGATGACCAGTCGATTACATTGATGTCATCTCGCGGTCATGACTGCGCAAGCAGGCGCGGGCTAGAGTGCGGGTAAGGACGGTGCATTGATGAAACTGCTCGTGGTCGAAGACGAGGCCAAGACGGCCGACTACCTGCGCCAGGGTTTGAGCGAAGCTGGCTTCGTCGTCGATCTCGCGCGCAACGGCCTGGACGGGCACCACCTGGCGATGACCGGCGACCACGACCTGATCGTGCTCGACGTGATGCTTCCCGACGTCGACGGCTGGCGCATCCTGCGAGCGCTGCGCGAGGCCGGGCGCGACGTCCCCGTGCTGTTCCTGACCGCGCGTGACAGCGTCGACGACCGCGTCAAGGGGCTGGAGCTCGGCGCCGACGACTACCTGGTCAAGCCCTTCGCCTTCACCGAGTTGCTGGCGCGCGTGCGCTCGCTGCTGCGTCGCGGTCGCAATCCCGCGCTGGCCGAGAAGCTGCAGGTGGCCGACCTGGTACTCGACCTGCCGCGGCGGCGCGCCAGCCGCGGCGGCACGCGCATCAATCTGAGCAACAAGGAGTTCGCGCTGCTCGAGCTGCTGGTGCGGCGCCAGGGGGAGGTGCTGCCGCGTTCGCTGATCGCCTCGCAGGTCTGGGACATGAACTTCGACAGCGACACGAACGTGATCGACGTGGCCATTCGGCGTCTGCGCGCGAAGGTCGACGACGCTTTCTCACCCAAGCTGATCCGCACCGTGCGCGGCATGGGCTACACGCTGGACCTGCCGGATGCCGACGGCTGAGCTGCTCGGGGCTCGCGCCGGACGCCACGCACGCCGCCCGGCGTCGCTGGCGCTACGCGTGACGGCGTGGGTCGGCCTGGCCACCACGCTGACTTTCCTGGTCGCCGCGGCGGCGCTGGAGTCGTCGATCGAGGAGCATTTCGCGGGCCAGGACCTGGGGCAGCTTCGCCCGGTGGCGCAGACCCTGCGCCTGGCCCTCGACGACGCTGCCGCGGGCGTCGGCAGCGAGGACCTGCAACAGCGTTTCGCCGAGACCATCGCGGATCACCACGAGGTGTACTTCCGCGTCGAGGGTGCCGACGGTCGCGTGCTGTTCGACGCGACTCCGGCGGGACTTGCCGCGCGCGCGCATGCCGACCCGGCCGTCCCGCAGCTGGACGCTGGCGCGCTGCGCATCTGGACCACCGGCGGGCGCAGCTACCGCGGCGCGGTGCTGCGAATCGACCGCGACACCGTGATCCTGGCCACCGCCATCGACTACCACCTGCGCTTCCTGGCCGCGCTGCGGCGCGCGCTGTGGCTGGGCACGCTGGCGGCCAGCGCATTCAGCGTGCTCGTGGCCTGGCTGGCGGTGCGCCAGGGGCATGCTCCGATCCGGCGCATCGGCGCGCGCATGCGCGAGGTCAGCTCGGAGCGCCTTGACGTGCGCCTCGACCCGGACAGGGTGCCCGTGGAACTGGCCGGGCTCGTCGCGTCGTTCAACGCGATGCTCGAGCGCATCGGGCAGAGTTTCGAGCGTCTGTCGAATTTCTCCGCCGACATCGCGCACGAATTGCGCACGCCCGTCACGAACCTGCGCACGCAGACCCAGGTCGCGCTTTCGCGCGCGCGCAGTGCCGACGACTACCGCGAGATCCTCTACTCCAACCTCGAGGAGTACGAACGCATGAGCGCGATGATCGGCGACATGCTGTTCCTCGCACAGGCCGAGCACCAGTTGATCCGCCCGGAGCAGGCCGAGGTGGACCTGAGTGCCGAAATGATCGAGCTGTTCGAGTATTTCGAGGCCTGGGCCGAGGAACGCGGAGTCGGGCTGCAATCCGTCGGCGAAGCCCCACGGATCCGTGGCGACCGCGCGATGCTGCGACGCGCACTTTCGAACCTGCTGTCCAACGCGATTCGCCACACCGCGGCTGGGGCCACGGTCACCGTACGATTTGAAGGCGACCCCTCCGGCTGGCTCGAAGTCTGCGTCGAGAACCCGGGCGCCGCTATTGCCGCCGAGCACCTGCCCCGCCTGTTCGACCGCTTCTACCGCGCTGACCCCTCGCGCCAGCGCAACGGCGAGGGAGCCGGCCTGGGGCTGGCCATCGTCAAGTCGATCGCCGAAGCCCACGGTGGAAGCGTGGGCGCCATGTCCGCCGCAGGCCACACGCGCTTTTGCATGCGTCTGCCAGCACCCGCGTCGAGAGCGTGACGGAGACGTTTCCAGGGTGCTTCCCAGCTACGATCCTTCATCAAGTAGGCAGCTCAGCAACAACGACGCCCTGGGCGGATGCACTGGCTCGGGACACCAACGACAGCATGCTCCCCCGCGAGTCCAGCGCTCGGTCGATGGCCCTGAAAGCGGCGGTTCACGAGTCCGACGGTGTCGGCGGCCGCTGACCACACCATTGCCGTCGCAGCCGCTGGCAGCGCCTAGTGCCCGCATTGGCCGAACATCGTGCCTTTGCCCCTGGGCTGCGTTCAGGGCTCGACGGTCACTCGATCAGCGCGCCGCCGTGACGAAGCCGGTGGCTCATCGCAGACGGTAGTCGTGAGAGTTTGAGCGCAAAGTTCGCGCGCGACCGCGTGATCGGTCGTGCCGCCTGCATGTGGCCGGCGGCTCTCTCTCGGGAGATCACCATGAACGCAAACGAACCAGCCCCGCATGGCGGCCACGCCCCATGGAACAAGGGCAAAGTCGTTGGGCAGAAGGCGCCGTTAAAGCTCAAGGATGTCTGGGCGATTCGGATCCACCTCCAAATGGAGCAGCGGGCCCGTGAACTTGCTCTGTTCAACCTGGCACTGGACAGCAAGCTGCGCGGCTGCGATCTTGTCGCTCTGCGAGTCCGCGATGTCTGCCATGGCGAGGTCGTGGCCAGTCGTACCAGCGTGGTTCAGCAGAAGACCGGCCACCCTGTCCAGTTTGAGATCACCGCAACGACTCGGCAAGCTCTTGCATCCTGGATCAAGGTCACCGGATTGCACGGCGGCGATTACCTGTTTCCGAGCAGGAATCACGCATCCGCACACCTCGGGACGAGGCAGTACGCCAGGCTCGTTCATGGATGGGTGGACGAGATCGGCCTGGATGGTCATGCGTATGGCACGCACTCCATGCGGCGCACCAAGGCAACGCTGATTTACCGCAAGACGAAGAACCTGCGTGCCGTCCAGCTTCTGCTTGGCCACACCAAGCTGGAGAGCACGGTTCGCTATCTCGGCATCGAGGTGGAAGATGCCCTCGACATCGCTGAGCAGATCGAAATCTGAGTGCAATGCCTAACCGACTCCAGCCACCGCTGGAGTCGGTTAGGACTGGCCCGAAGCCGCCACAGACCTAATCGCACGCATTGAACGAGCGTCGATACCGAAGGCGACCCAGGTGCTGACGCATCGGATCGGCCAGAGCGGCCATTGGAGCAAGCTCGCCGGGCTGGCCGCAGTGAGTATGTCAGCGATCGCCGAGACCATCGGTCACCTGATCGGAGGCTTTCACGATGATGAGCGGGGCCCCTTCTATCGCGGCCACAGTTCGGCCACGCGAGGCGTGTCGAAATGCACCAAGCGAGAATGTGCCCTGACGGGGCGAGACCCTCGGCACCGACTCCCCATGAAACTGCTCATCGTCGAAGACAACCGAGCCTTGGTGGCCAACCTGTTCGCCTACTTCGAGGCACGCGGCCATATTCTGGACGCAGCGCCCGACGGCGCCACCGGCCTGCGTCTCGCTTCCGACAACCACTATGACGCGATTGTTCTCGACTGGACGCTGCCACGCATGGACGGGGTACAAGTCCTGCAGGAATTGCGCCAAAGCGTGCGCAAGGACGTCCCCGTGCTGATGCTCACCGCCAAGGGAGAAACAGCCGACAAGATCGAGGCGCTGCGCATCGGTGCCGACGACTACCTGGTCAAGCCGTTCGACCTTGCGGAGTTGGAGGCGCGGCTGCTTGCGCAGATCCGCCGCGCCAGCGGCCGGGTGACCGATGCTCGGCTGCAGATCTGTGATCTGGTCATGGACCTGAGCACGGCGAAGGTAACGCGCGGCGCGCGGCCCATCGCCCTGCAGCCGGCGACTCGCCGCCTGCTGGAGGTGTTGATGCGGGCGTCGCCGGCGCTCGTGCCGCGGGAGCGGCTGGAGGAAGTGCTGTGGGGCGACGACCCGCCCGATCGCGATCTGCTTCGCTCGCAGATGCACGTTCTGCGGCGTGCGATCGACGCACCATTTGCAAGCAAACTGCTGCACACGGTTCCCAGGGTCGGCTATCGACTCGCCGCAACAGCGGCCTCCGACGATCGTGAAGACGAATAGCCTGCGCGCCCGCATCACGGTAGGGCTGCTCCTGTACGCGGCGGTGCTGAGCGCGGCCGTGATCGCTGTCGGAGGGTTCCTGAACGACCGGCACGAGCGCCTGGTATGGATGAGCCTGCTCGGCGACGTGATGGTGCGGGATCTGCGGGCTGCCCACCTTCCGGCGGGCGACGTCAACCCGCCGAGGGTACGCCTCGTCGACCTCGACTCGCCCGCCGCGCGGAGCCTTCCGGCCGAGGTGCGCCGCCTCGGTCCGGGGCTGTACGACGACATCGACCCGGAGAACCTGCCTTACGCAGTCCTGGTGCGGGACGTTCAGGGCCATCGAATGGCCGCGCTGATCGACATCTCGGCGCAGCGAGCGCAGGAGCGCCGTCTGGCCTACCTGCTCGATGCGATCGTCGCGCTTGGGCTTGCGCTGCTGATGGTTGCCACCTGGTGGCTTGCCGGCAGGTTGTTACGCCCCGTTTCACGTCTGGTGGACGCCGTGCATGCACTCGATCCATCGCTGCGCGAGGCGCGTTTGACGCCGGGGTACCCGTTGCATGAGATCCAGGCGCTGGAGACCGCATTCAACGGCTTTCTGCAGCGCCTCGACGGCTTCGTGCTGCGCGAGCGCGAGTTCGTCGACACTGCGAGTCACGAACTGCGCACGCCGATTTCGGTCATCGCGGGAGCCGCCCAGGTGCTCGAGGCCGAAACGCTCGGCGCCGACGGTCAGCGGGCGCTGCAGCGCATCCGGCTCACGACCGACTCCATGCAGGACACGCTGGCGGCCCTGCTGCAACTCGCCAAGGAGCCCTCGCCTGCGGCTGCGCCGACGCCCCTGGCGCTGGAAACATGGTTGCCCGATCTGATCGGTGACTACCGGCCGCTGCTCGAAGGGCGGCCGCTGTCCCTGGAGCTCGGAGCCATCGAATCCGCCTCGGTGCGGGTCGCGCCCGCCGTTGCCGCGATGATCTTCGGCAATCTGGTTCGCAATGCCATCGAGCACACGCCGGCTGGCCGTCTGGAGATCGGACTTCGGGGGGGCGTGTTCTGCATCGACAGCCGGGGCGATGCGTTGGACGCCGCCGCGGTGGCCCGGCTCTATCGTTCACTGGCCCTTGCCGATTCCGGACGCACCCTTGGAGCCGGTATCGGACTGTATCTGGTGCGGCAGTTGTGCGAGCGGCTGGGGTGGCGCCTGGCCTACACGCACGGCGAATCGGGCGAGCTGCAAGTGCGGCTCGACCTGCATCTGCCCGACGACGACCGATCCGAGCCGACGACAAATTGACGACACCTGCGTTCCTAGCATGAGCGTTTTCCCTCATGCGATGCGACGCGATGAAGACCCGTCTGTCGGCCGCTTTGCTCGTTTCCGCGCTGCTTGCCGGGTGCGCGAGCTACACACCGCAGCCCATCCATCCCGACAGGACTGCGGATGCATTGGCTGGGCGCACGCTCTCCGATCCCCGTTTGCTGCGCTTCCTCGCGGCCGAACTGCACAAGAGCGGTGCACCTCCCTGGAATCTCTCCACGCTATCCCTGGTGGCCGCCTATGAGCGCCCCGACATGCCGCTGGCCGAGGCCAGGCTGCTGCAGGCCAAGGGCGGCGAGACCACCGCGGCAGCGCTGCCGAACCCGAGCCTGCAACTTGCGCCCACCTACGACACGACCACCACAGCGCCGCCCTGGACGGTCGGCCCCGTGGTCACCTTCCTGATCCAATCCTACGGTGCGCGGCCTGCACGCATCGCGCAGGCTCGCGCACGAACCGAGCAGGCGCGCGAGGCCATCGCCGTCACCTCCTGGAAGCTGCGCGGCAAGGTCCGAACAGCCATGCTCGATCTCTGGGCTGCGCAGCAGGCCGCAGCGCTTGCGGCGCAGCGTGCATCCCTCGCGGAGCGCTATCGCGCGGTCGTCGCGCAGCGCTATCAGGCAGGCATGGTCTCGGCAGCGACCCTTACCACCGCGACGCTCGCCCTCAACCAGGCCGAACTGGAGCTCGCATCGCAGCGCCGCGCCAGTCGACTGGGACGTGCCTCCCTGGCTGCCGCACTGGGCGTGCCGACTACCGCGCTGGACGGCATCGATCTCGACATGCGGGGTATCGCCCACCCACGGCAGCCGGGCCGCCTCGAACCCCTGGTTCACGCAGCGCTCACCTCGCGCCCGGACGTGCTCGCCGCTCTCGCGCATTACGCCGCCGCGGAGGCCGCGCTGCGCCTGGCGGTCGCGCAGCAGTACCCCGCCATCGACATCGGTCCCGGCTACCACTACGACCAGGGCGACAACAAGTTCATCCTGTCGATTTCCCTGCCGCTGCCCATCCTCAACCAGAACCAGGGCCCGATCGCTCAGGCCCGTGCCGCCCGACGCGTTGCAGCCGAGGAGTTCCTCGCGACCCAGACCAACGTGCTGGCCGAGATCGATCAAGCGCGGACGGACTGGCATGCCAGCGTGTCCGAGCTGGACAGCGCGCGCCGGCTGCGCAAGGCCGCCGCCGATGCTCTCAAGCGGGAGCAGGACGCCTTCGCCGCGGGGCAAATCGGCCGGCTACGGATTCTCGGCGCCAGGCTGGCCTACTTGCAGGCACAACAGGGCGCGCTGTCGGCGTCGGTCCACGAGCGCAACGCGCTCGGCCGCCTCGAAGCGGCGTTCTACCACCCCTTCCTGGTTGCCAACCGGAGCCAATGATGCTCAGGACACACCTTCTCAAGTGGGCCGCGTTTTCGGTCGCGGCCATCGCCGCCGCGGGCACTGCCGGCGCGCGGCAACTCTCCACGGTCACCCTCGATGCCAAGGCCGTCTCGGCGGGCGGAATTCGCACCATCGCGCTGCAGCAGGTCCAGCGCGCCCAGAGGATGAGCGCCTTCGGCATCGTCCTCGACACGGGTCCCTTGATCAACCTGGCGGCTCGAATAACCGCTGCGCGGGGCACGCTCGCGGCGGCGCATGCCGCCGCGGCGCTGGCGCGCAGTGAGGCTGCACGCGCCACCATGCTGTACGGTAACCAGCACAACATCTCCCAGGCGGCCTTCCAGGCTGCGCAAGCGCACCTGCAGGTCGCCCAGGCAGAGCAGGCCAGCGCCCAGGCGCAACTGGGCGAGCTCATGGCCCGCGCACGCACCGACTGGGGCGCCAGGCTCGGAGCCGCGGCGGCCTCCGGCACCGCGCCGCTACCGCAGCTGGAAAGCGGCACTCAGCAACTCGTCGAGGCCAGCGTGCCGCTTGGCCAATCGGTTCCGCCCGCATCGACCCATGCCCAGGCATCGGCACCCGACGGCCAACCCGTGGCACTGCGATGGATCGGCCGCGCGCCGCGCGCTGCGGCAGGGGTCGGTGGCCCCGGTCTGTACTACCTCATGAAGCCCCAGGACTCCGCGCCCATCGGGACGCCGATCACCGTCACGCTGCGCGGAGCGGGTACCGTGACCGGCGTGCTGATCCCTGCGTCGGCAGTGGTCTGGCACGACGGACAGGCGTTCGTGTACCGCCAAAGCAGCGCCAACATCTTCGCGCCGATCGTGCTGCACGAGCCCGTGCGTGTCGGACAGGGGTATTTCGTTTCTGGAGGCAAAGGCGCTGCGCTGCAACCTGGACAGAGCATCGTGGTCGCTGGCGCTGCGTTGGTGTTCTCCGCCTCACAGGCGCCGGCCCCGGCTGCAGCTGCCAAGGCGGCCAAGCCGGACGATGACGACGATTGAAGGGGAACGTTGATGCGTGCAATCGTCGAGTTCTGCCTGCGTCTTCGCTGGCTGGTCCTGCTCGCGGCGCTCGCCCTGACGCTCGTGGGCGTTGTCGCGGTCATCCATGCGCCCTATGACGTGTTCCCCGAGTTCGGGCAACCCTCGGTTACGGTCGTGACCAACGCCGCGGGGCTGGCGCCCCGACAGATCGAGGCGCTGGTCACCACCCCGGTCGAGGATGCCGTCAACGGCATTCCCGGCCTTGCGCACCTGCGCTCGCAATCGATGGAAGGGCTGTCGGTGGTCACCGCCGTGTTCGGTGGTCGCACCGATGTTTATCGCGACCAGCAACTCGTGGCGCAAAGGGTGGCACCGCTGGGCGCCATGCTCCCGCCCGGAGCGACCCCGGTGATCGCGCCCCTGCAATCGTCGACCGGGGTGGCGTTGTCCATCGGGCTGAGCTCGTCCAGGCTGTCGCTGATGCAGTTGACCCAGATCGCTCGCTGGATCGTCCGCCCGGCGCTGCTCGCCGTGCCCGGGGTGTCGAAGGTGGTGATTTTCGGGGCGCAGCCTGAGCAGTTCCAGGCCCAATTCGATCCGCGCAAGCTTGTGGCCTTGCACATCGGGCTGAATCAGCTCACCACGGCGGCGGCCGAATCGAGCGGGGTGCGCGGCGCCGGCGTCGTCGATACGCCCAACCAGCAACTATTCCTGATGAGCCACGGCCAGGCGACCTCGCCGGCAGCGCTGGCCGACAGCTTGCTGGCGCGCCGCGCGCACCAGAGCGTGACCCTGGGCGAGGTCGCGCACGTGGTAGCCGCGCCGCCACCGGCCATCGGCGGCGCGCTGGTGGGTACCAAGCCGGGTCTGCTGCTGGTCGTGGGGTCCCAGTACGGCGCCAACACGCTCGCTGTGACCCGCGGTCTGGATCGCGCGCTTGCGACCCTGGCGCCAGTGTTTCAGCACAACGGGATTGCTGTTGAACCCAACGGGTTGCGTCCAGCCTCGTTCATCGACACCGCCTTGCGCGACGTGCGCAACTCGCTTTCCATCGGCGCGCTGTTGATCGTGCTGGTGCTGTACCTCGCACTGCGCAACTGGCGCACGGCGGTCATCTCCTTCGCCGCGATTCCGTTGTCGCTGCTCGCCGCCGCGCTGATCCTGGATCACTTCGGTTTCAGTCTGAACACGCTCTCGCTCGGCGGCCTGGCGATTGCGCTGGGCGAAGTGGTCGACGATGCCGTGGTGGGCGTGGAGAACATTCATCGCCGCTTGCGCGAGAACCGCGCCCTGGCCCAGCCGCGGCCCGTCTACGAGGTCATGCTGCGCGCGACCATGGAGGTTCGCAAGGCGGTGATTTTTGCCACGCTGGCGGTGACCATCGTGTTCCTGCCCGTGTTGAAGCTGGCGGGCGTAGCCGGGCGCATGTTCAGCCCGCTGGCGCTGGCCTACATCTTTGCCATCCTTTCCTCGCTGGCGGTCGCGCTCACGGTGACCCCCGCGTTGGCGATGCTGCTGCTTGGGCATAGCCATCTCGATCCCAAGGATCCGCCCCTGGTTGCCGGCGCCAAGCGGGGCTACGGCCGGCTGCTGGCCGGCGTGCACCGGCGTCCTGGCCCAGTGTGGGCACTGGTAGCGATGATCGTCGTCGCCGGCCTGGCCAGCGTGCCGTTGCTGCGCACCAGCTTCCTGCCTCGGTTCAACGAGAACGACCTCATCGTGCATTTCCAGACGGCGCCCGGTACATCGCTGGCGACGACGATGGATATCGGCGAGCGCGCCGTGGCGATCATGCAGCGCATGCCCGAGGTGGCGCATGTGGTGATGCACGCCGGGCGCGCCCATCTGTCCAACGGCAACGCGCTGACCAACAAGGCGGAGATCGATGTCGGCTTGAGCACCCAGGGCAACGCCGACAGCGCTGCCACCGAGGCACGCATCCTGGAGGCGGTCCGTGGAGCGCCCGGGGTGCGCTGGTGGGCCAATACCTTCCTGACTGAGCGTATCCACGAGACGCTGTCGGGCGTGACCGCACCCGTTGTGGTGACCCTCTACGGCCGCCGTCTCTCGGCGTTGAACGGCGACGCCCAGCGCGTCGCCGAGGCACTGCGTCAAGTACCGGGAGCGGCCGGGGTGCGCATTCAGGCGCCCGCCGGTACTCCGGAACTCTCGATCACGCTCGACCGCGCGGCGCTGACCCGTTATGGCTTCACGCCAGCGCAGGTCCTGAAGGCCATCCAGACCTGTTACAGCGGCACCACGGTCGGCCGGGTCTACACGGCAGGGGCATCGCTGCCCATCGTGGTGGTCCTTCCGCCCGCCCTGCGCTCGGATCCGTCAGCGATCGCGATGGTGCCGCTGGTCAACCGCGACGGCACGGTGGTGTTGCTGGGTGCGCTGGCACGCATTCGCGAGCGCTCCGGCCAATCGCTCATCCTTCACCGCAGCGCGCAGCGCGTGCAGCTCGTCACCGCCAACGTCAGCGGTAGTGCCAGCCACTTCGTGACCTTGGCCCGCCACCGGCTTGCGCGTCTCCCCTTGACGTCGGGCGACTACCTGCGCATCGGCGGCACGGCGGCAGCGTCGGGCCAAGCCAGACTGCAATTGGCGCTGGATTTCGGGTTGGCCTTGGCCGCGATCCTGGCCTTGCTGTTCATCGCGCTGCACGACGGGCGAACGGTGGCGCTGCTGGCCGTGAACCTTCCTTTCGCGCTGGTAGGTGGGATCGCAGCCATCTGGATCGCCCGCTTGCCCATCTCGCTGGGCGCGGCAGTTGGCTTCGTGACGGTGTTCGGGATTACTCTGCGCAACTCGATCATGCTGCTGTCGCATTACCGGACCCTGGTGACCGAGGAGGGTCTACCCTGGTCCTGGGAGACGGCGCGCCTCGGAGCGATGAATCGCCTTGCGCCCATCCTGATGACGGCCTCGGTCACGGCGCTGGGCTTGCTGCCACTGGCGATCGGCGCACATCTTCCGGGTCAGGAGATCGAAGGGCCGATGGCCATCGTGATTCTCGGCGGCTTGTTCAGTTCGACCGCACTGACCCTACTGGTGCTGCCGACCCTGGCACTTTGCTTCGCGCGGTTCGTGGCGGTGGAGCCGGGGGGGACTGCCGCGGCACAGTCATCGATGCCATGACGACTGCGGAAGTTCCGTGGGTCAGAGTCACATCGGCACCGACACGACAATACCGTGCTGCCGGATGTCAGATTGCAATCTCGGTGATCTCGGTGGCCGGTTTGCACACGGCTGCAGCCGTTGCCACCGGCACGCCCTGATGCCCGCTTTGGCCGAGCTGCAGACGCCTGGCCAACGGCGGGACGTCGGCCGGAACAGCCATTGAGTATGGCTTGAGGCAGCGGCCGTTCTGCCCCCGTCAGGGGTCGCTCGAAGCGACAACCCAACGAGTGAGCGTCTGCCTCCTGCGTCTGCGCCCTGTTGCAATCGACCGGCTGCGGCCGCTGGACGTTCCCATCGACAAGCAGCTCCGCCGCAGCTGCAGGCTGGATCTTGCTCCGCGTGGCTTGCCTCTGGAGAGGCTCCACTCGTAGCGATCGGAGCGCGCGACTTGACGTCAATGTCGACCATCAGAATTCTTTCGGCCTTGGCGCGGAAGCGATTTCTCGAGCCGTGCCGCGCAGCGCGGGCACAAAGCCCGCGAGCCCGAGCAGGGGACCGGGCAGAAACAGCCAGGTCGCATCCAGTCCGAAGCGAAGCAGCGCCGAGGTGATGAGCGGAATCGCCACTACCGTGATGCCAAAGCCGATGGCGTTCTGCAGGGCCAGTGCGCTGCCCAGCAGGGTCTTCGGGCAGGCCCGAGCGGTCGCCGCGGAGAACTGCGGGGAGTCGGCGACAACCGTGCCCCCCCACGCCAGCAACAGGCCCAGCAGAAGGCCGTGATTGCCGGACCGCCAGGCCACGGCAAAAGCGGCGCAGCAGCAGGCCGATGCAGCCAGGGCTGCGGCTGCGACGCGGTGGCTGCCGAAGCGTCGCGACAGCGCACCGCCGATCAGGCAGCCCAGCGCGCCCATGGCGATGATGCCGGCCGCGATGAGCCAGACCGAGCGCGCCGGCGCGCCGCTCGCGATCCCCGATCGCTGCACCAGGATCGGCACCGCCACCCAAAAGGCATACAGCTCCCACATATGACCGAAATAGCCGAAGGCCACCCGCCGAACCCCGCGGATGCGAAAGGCCTGCAGCCCCACCGTGAACCGTGCCCCCACGCTTGTTGGCTCGCGGGGTGCACTGCGGCGTGGATCGACCGCATGCGGTCCATCGCCGAGCACGGCCATCATGCAGGCGGCTGCCAGGGCGAACCACGAGGCGGCTGCAAGAACCCAACGCCAGGAGATTCCCGACCCCAGCACGTGCAACACCAGCGGCATGGCCGTGCCGAGTGTCAGCATGGCCACAAGCTGCGCAAGCGCCGAACCGGCTCGATCGGGCTCCCAGGTGACCATCAGTTTCATGCCCAGCGGGTAGATGCCGGCCAGACAGACGCCCAGCAGACCGCGGTTGATCAATCCGATGGCCAGGCTACCCGGCAACAGCGCAAGCCAGGCATTGATGGCCGCGCCCGCAACCGCGCTGAGCAGGAACATCGAGCTCGCCGCAAAGCGATC
This sequence comes from Pseudomonadota bacterium, assembly GCA_021841865.1. Taxonomy (GTDB): domain Bacteria; phylum Pseudomonadota; class Gammaproteobacteria; order Burkholderiales; family Burkholderiaceae_C; genus Thiomonas_A. The sequence goes on along the minus strand of JAKCDM010000014.1, from coordinate 16,724 downwards.
GGCCAGCCCGCCGAGAGACAGTCCGAGGGTGCCGACGATGAAGCCCAGCTGCACGGCGCTGCTCATCCATCCGGCAGCCTGCGCAGGCGCATGCCAGAGCTGGATCAGCCTGGCGGCTTCGCTGCTCGCGCTGAACCAAAGCGAAGTCGCGAGCAGCTGCGCTGCGGCAATCGTCGCGACGGCGCCTGGCGCTCGCACGAGCTGGCGGCGCAAGGCGCTGCGCAGACGGCTCGGGCGATGCGCAAGGCTGCTGGATGTCACGTGGCAATCGGTGCCAGCAGCGCGGGCAACTCGGCCAGGTTACGAATCACGTGATCGGGCGATCCGGGAAGCTGCTCGGCGCGCTGGCCGTAGCGGTTGCACCAGACCACGCGCATGCCGAATGCCGACGCGGCGTAGGCATCCCAGCCGTTGGACCAGGGCGCCAAATGCACCTGTCGTGCAGGCCGCATCCGAGCCCATCACGGTGCCGGACCCTTCATGCGCTCGTCACCCCCGCTGCGTGATCCGTCGCGATCAGCGCTGCTGGCCACCGACTCGCCGCCACAATCCCCATAGTCCGCCCTGAAAAACTCGCAAGATGTTGATTTAACGAATAAAATGAGTGGCCTGCCGGCCCTGGATTTGCAGCTCTATTTTTTGAGGGGCGTGGTTTCCTGCAGATTTCGCCGAGGTTTCGATGGGTCCGCATTCCCCGCAGTCGCCGGCGCTGGACATGTTCCGGCCCAGGCTCGATGAGCAGATCAACATGAAGCACCCGCTGGTGCGTCTGGCCGGGTTGATCGATTGGGACGAGATCCACCGCAGCTTCGCCGTGCACTTCAGCTCGGGACGCGGGCGCCCGGCGCTCTCCCCCCGCCTGGTTGCCGGGTTGCTGTACCTGCAGCACGCCTTCGATGCCTCGGACGAGGCCGTGGTGGGCACCTGGATGGAGAACCCGTACTGGCAGTTCTTCACCGGCGAGACCTACTTGCAAACCGAGTTGCCGATCGACCCGTCGAGCCTGACGCGCTGGAGGAAGCGCATCGGCGAGGAAGGCGTCGAGACGCTGCTGGCGCTGACCATCGAGGCGGCGCGCAAGGCCGGGATGATCAGCAAGACGAGTTTGGACCGCGTGATCGTCGACACGACCGTGATGCCCAAGGCCATCGCCCATCCGACCGACAGCCGACTGCTCGAGCGCGCTCGCGAGCACATGGTCAAGCTCGCCAACGAGGGCGGCATGCGTCTGCGGCAGAACTACAACCGGGAAGCACCGCGTCTGGCCACCCAGGTCGGACGCTACGCCCATGCCAAGCAGTACAAGCGCATGCGCAAGACGCTGCGCACCCTGCGCGGCCGGGTCGGTCGCGTGCACCGCGAGATCGAGCGCAAGGTGGGAGATCTGCCCGAGGCGATGCAGGACAAGGCGAAGGACCTGCTGCAGCGCGCCGGTCGAATCCTGACCCAGAAGACCAAGGACAAGAACAAGCTGTACGCGCTGCATGCGCCCGAGGTCGAGTGCATTTCCAAGGGCAAGGCGCGCACCCCGTACGAGTTCGGGGTGAAGGTCACTGTTGCGACCACGCTGAAGGAAGGTCTGGTCGTGGGCATGCGCTCCATGCCGGGCAACCCTTACGACGGCCACACCCTGGCCGAGACGCTCGAGCAGGTCGGCATCCTCGCAGACGCCAAGCCGAAGATCGCCATCGTCGACAAGGGCTACCGCGGCGTCGACATCGACGGCGTGCGCATCCTGCGCTCCGGGCAGAAGCGCGGACTGACGCGCACCCTGCACGCGATGATCAAGCGCCGCAGTGCGATCGAACCGAGCATCGGGCACATGAAGACGGACGGGCGCCTGGGTCGCAACCCGCTCAAGGGTGCGCTGGGCGACGCGCTGCACGCGGTGATGTGCGGCGCCGGCCACAACATCCGCCTGCTGCTGAAGAAGCTGCGGCTTCTTTGCGCCGACGTCGTGGCTGCGCTGCTGGACTGGCTGGCGGCGTTCGCCTCCGCGCCGATCCACAAAATGCCGCTGGCTGCCTGACGGGGTCATTGTTCAGGGCGGACCCCATAGCGGCATCGGCTTCGACCACGGCTGCCACACGCGCCGCGGTTTCCTCCCTGGAGCTTTGTCCAACGCCTACCCTCACACCGAGGACCACGTGACGTCGTCGACGCGCGCGGGCAGGCATCGGACAAACCTAAACCAAAGCGGGCGCTGACTGCACCTCGGGGTAGGAGCCGCAATGCGACGCGCAGCAGTCGCCGAGATACCGGAAACCACCGCCCAGTCCAGTTCGAGCCGGCGCAAGATGCGTAGGTCAGTGTCCACGGAGCCGGCAGCAATCCAGTCTACCGATCACCATCCACCGGTGGCATCCAGCGTGCGCTCGGCGACATCGCGCTCGGCATACCCATCGGCCGCGCTGGCTTGTACGTTGACCACCAGGCCATGGCTGTTGGGCGCTTCCTGTGGTATTGCAGTCAGTTGCTGCGGACGTGTGACCGGCCACAATTAACTTGAGCGGCGCCGCTCATGCGATTTGTCGCCGGCTCTCCATGCGGGACTGACCACGCAGCAACCCAGGACGCGTGGTGAAAACCTACGTCGGTGGCAACCATGCGCTCAGGCACTTGCCATGGGCGCAGGATCGAGCTCGCGAATATGGTGCAGCAGCATGTTTGTTGCTCCGCGCAATTGTGTCGCCAAGACATTCACATCCTCTTCACGCGACTCACTCACCGCATCGAGGATTTGACGAGCCAGTGCATGCACGTGCGCATGCACTGGCTCGATTTTGCGGTAGGCGCTGAGCTCACCAAAACTCATTCGGCCCTCGCTGTCATACCACTGGCCGAACGCACAGTGGTGATGGTCGGGCAGATCGTCACTGCGCAGCGCGGCCGCACCTTTTCCGCGTTGATCGAGCACGAGCTTGATAAAGTCCTCGTGCTCTCGTTTCGCCTTGAGCAGGAGAAGGCGCGCGCTTTCGCAGTGCAATTTCCTGATCTGGACAATCTTGTCGTGAATTTCCTCTTCCGAATCCGCGTAGATTCGCGCGACGTCTTGAAAGTCCGGCTGCAGTTCGCGAAACGTTTCAACCACGTCCGGATCGAAGTGACGCCCGGCACCTTCAAAAATGATCGCGGCAGCCGCCTCGTGCGGCATACCCTTTTTATACACGCGCCGACTGATCAAAGCGTCATACACATCGGCCAGTGCCATCAATCGCCCGGGGATTGGGATTGCATCTCCGGCCAACCCTTGAGGGTAGCCGCTTCCATCCCATTTTTCGTGGTGCGAGTAGACGATCTCCTTCGCGATGCGCAGAAAAGGCAGCTCCACGTTCAAATCCCGCTCCGCGTGCTCGATGGCGTCCCGTCCTAGCGTGGGGTGTCGCTTCATGATTGCGAACTCGGACGGCTCGTACTTGCCGGGCTTGAGCAGGATGTGGTCCGGGATTCCGACTTTGCCGATGTCATGCAATGGGGCACATTTGAAGAGCAGCTCGATCGTGTCATCCGCGCGCAGATAGTCCGCGAAACGCGGGTGATTGCGAAGTCGGTCGGCGAGGAGCCGAACGTAGTGTTGGGTGCGACGGATATGGTTTCCCGTTTCAAGGTCGCGCGTTTCGGCAAGCGACGCCAGCGCATGGATCGTGGCGTCTTGCGCGGCGACGGCCTGGGCCGTTCGGCGTCGAACTTCCGCTTCCAGGAGGTGATTCTGATCGCGCAGCTGATCCTGCATGCGCTTGACGCCAAGATGGGTTGCAACGCGCGCAAGCAAGATGGCGGGGCTCAGCGGCTTGGTGATGTAGTCAACCGCGCCGATTTCCAGCCCGTGCGTCTCGTCGCTGCTTTCGGACAGCGCCGTGAGGAAGATCACGGGAATCTCCGCCAACGCGGGGTCGGCCTTGAGCCTGCGACATGCTTCGTACCCGTCGATGCCGGGCATCATCACGTCGAGCAAGATGAGGTCCGGCAGGATGCCTGAGTGAAGAATCTTGAACGCGCGCTCCGCGCTGTTCGCGACCTTCACCTGGTAGTGGGTCCTGAGCAGCCCAACGAGCAGGTTGAGATTTTCGGGCGAATCATCGACCGCCAAAATCGTGGGCGTGTGTGGCGCGGTGGTGGTGTTCTCGGTCATCGTGCTTTTCTTTCAGAGTGCAAAGCGCATGGGTGGGAGCCGTGCATCAAGCCTGCGCTTGCGTGCCCAGCAGCGCACTGAATCGGTCGAGTTCGACCATCGCTTCCTCAAAGTCATAGCTCTCCACCGCGCGCGCGACCTGCCCGAATGCATCCCCGAGGGTGCCACCGGGAACCAGGGCACTGAGCGCTTCGGCCAATGTGACGGCCTGGCCGTCGCTTTCCTCCAGCGCCCGGCGCAGCTGGGCGATGGCCTCACGCACACCATCCAGGCTCATTTCGCTCACCTGGGCGGTCTGGGGCTCGGTGTTGGGCTCGTCGAGCTTGCTCAGACCGCGCAAGACAACCGCAAGCTCGCGCCAGGCTGCCTCCAGCCGCGAGGCAACCTCCGCGGGATCGCAATCCGATCGACACGCGTGCTCGAGCGCCTCAGCCGCGGCATACACTTGCTTTGCGCCGATGTTTCCTGCGTTTCCCTTGAGCGTGTGCGCGGCCCGTGTGGCTGCCTCGTGGTCTTTGTCGCGCATGAATCCGGCAAAGCGCGTCGCAAAGTCCCTCTGCCCCTCACGAAACTTGAGCAGCAGCCGCCTGTACAGCGCGGCATCGCCCGCGCACGTGGCAAGGCCCGCGCGTTGGTCGATCCCGGGAAGTTCCGGCGTGTCGATGGATTGCGTGGACGGTGTCGGATCTGCGACTCCTGCCGCCGCGGGCTTTGCGCGATGTCCCGGATCGATCCAACGAGCCATGGTCGTGAGCATCTGATCCACATCGATGGGCTTGGCGATGTGGTCATTCATCCCGGCCTCCAGCGCCCGAATGCGATCCTCCGCCATGGCGTTGGCGGTCAAAGCGATGACAGGAAGATCGGCAAACCCTTCGCGCTGGCGCAACTCGTGCGTGGCGGTGTATCCATCCATCACCGGCATCTGGCAGTCCATCAAGATGCCGTCGAAGTCCCGATCGTGATCAAGAAGATCGAGCGCGTCCTGGCCGTTTTCGGCGAGGGTCACGTCAATGCCTGCTTTGTGCAGGAGTTCCACCACCAGTGCTTGATTCATTTCGTTGTCTTCCACCACGAGGATGCGCGCACCGCGCAGCCGCTGCACTGCATCTTCATTGAGGGCTGCGCGCTCCTGGACACGTGTCTCCGATGCAACCCGCTTTCCAAGCGCTGCGGCAATGGCCTCGAGCAACGTCGAGGGGGTGACCGGCTTGGTCAACACGGAACGCACCTCGACGCCGCGCGCATCCGCTTCTTTGAGCGCCTGCTCCCGACCAAAGGCAGTGACCATCACGGTTGCCGGCGTTTGTCCAAGGCGGGAGCGCAGTTGCTCGATGCACGAGATGCCATCGACCTCGGGCATCTTCCAGTCCATCAGCACAAGGTCATACGCTTGACCGGCCGATTGCAATGCTTCGACCTTCGCCAGCGCTTGCGTGCAACCATTGGCAAGATCCACCAGCAGGCCAAAGCCTTCGGTCAGCGCACAGAGAATGGCCCTAGACGCATCGTTGTCATCCACCACCAGCAAGCGCATGCCGCGCAGCTCACCGCTGTCGAGCGTACGCGTGGCGGGCGTGTCGGACTGGCGCCCAAAGTGCGCACGAAAATGAAACGTTGAGCCCCGGCCCAGCTCCGATTCCACCCAGATCGTGCCGTGCATCATCTCGACGAGCGTCTTGGAAATCGCCAACCCTAAGCCCGTCCCACCGTACTCGCGGGTCGTCGAACTGTCGGCCTGGCTGAAACTCTGGAAGAGACGTGAGCTTTGCTCAGCTGTGATGCCAATGCCCGTGTCTCGGATCCAGAAATGCAACTCGACGTCGTCGTGCTCATCCTTGAGACACTCCACGCCAACTGTCACCTCGCCTTGATGTGTGAACTTGATCGCGTTGCTGCCGAGATTCACCAGGACTTGCGTCAACCGAAGGGGGTCACCGATCAGTGCAGTTGGTACATTGGCCATGGGCGCGAACAGGAATTCGAGCCCCTTTTCCTCGGCACGCTTGCCGACCATCGTGGCCAGCTTGCCCATCACGTCTTCCAACCTGAAATCGATGTGCTCAAGCGCCAGGCGTCCGGCCTCGATCTTGGAAAAATCCAGGATGTCGTTGATGATGCCCAGCAGGCTCTCAGCCGCTGAGTGAATCCCTTCGATGTAATAGCGCTGCTTGTCATCAAGGTCGGTGTGCAGGGCCAGATGCGTCATCCCCGTTACCGCGTTCAAGGGGGTGCGTATTTCGTGGGACATGTTCGCCAGGAACACGCTCTTGGCGCGCGTCGCCGCCTCGGCATCGACCTTGGCTTGTTCGAGCTCGATCTCTGCCTTGCGACGCTGGGCGATCTGCCAAAGGTCATTGGCGATGAGCTGCAACTGCCCCAGATCCGACTCGTCGTAATCCTCGCCCTTATTCCCGACGCCAACGACCATGCGTACCTTGTCCCCATCGATCACCGGAACCCCGAGGTGCCGCGTCAACGGGTTGTGCCCCTCGGGAAGACCTTTGACGGATTGCACGCTTGCATAATCGTTGTGTAGAACGGGGCGCTTGGTGCGAATTGAATCCGCCCAAATGCCAGCTTGCGCGACGGGGTGGTGGGCGTCATAGTCGACAAAACACGTCTTGATGGTTTCACTCGACCATGACTTGAGGATGATGGTGTCCTGATCCTCGTTGACGAAGTGCAAGTAGCCGATAACGCTGTCGGTCAAACGCACCGCCTCGTCAATCCCTAAGCGCAGGAGCTCATCTTCGTTGAGCTTTGTCGCCTGCTGACTCAAGGTCAACATCGCGTTGAGACGCTGATCGCTCCGAGCGAGACGGTGGTTGGCATCTTCCAGACGTAGTACGAGCTGTTGATTGGCGCGATTGACGTCTTCCGCGGCATTTTTTGCCTCCAGCAGCTCGGTCTCATACGCCTTGCGGCGGGAAATTTCCGTGATGAATGCAATCACCTGATCGGGTGCATCGTCGATGCCAACTTGGTAATACAAAGTCCGCTCTACAGGGATGAGCTCGCCGCTTTTCTTCTGATGCTGCGACTCAAATTTCATAAAACCCTGCGCCTTGAGCTCCGCGACGATGTCAAGGTAGCGCTCGCGCGTGTAGCTCGAATCAATATCGAAGATTGTTTTTCCGCAAAGCTCTGCGGGAGAGTATCCGAGTAAGTTCGCAAAATAATGATTGACGTAAACAAATCGGCCATCGTTCAAATTCGCGCGCGTGATGCCGATTCCAACCCGATCCATGGCGAACTCGGTCTCACGTAGTTGTCGGTTTGCGAATTGCAACTCCTCCGTTCGAGCCTCCACCAATGTCTCCAAGGCATCGCGATGGCGCGCGAGTTCCTCCTGATCTCGACGCTCCTGCGTGATATCGCGACTGACACCAAGCACGCCGATGATCTCGCCGTCGCCTCTCTTCACCGGATTCTTGGTCGTCTGCATGCGTGCCTGTCGACCGTCGCGTGCGAACGTTATCATTTCCTCATTCACCAACGCATAACCCGCTTCCATGGCCGCAAGGTCATGCTTGCGAAATTCGGCGGCCTGATCAGCGCTCACAAAATCGCCGTCGCGCTTGCCTACAATATCCCTTTCGCTGTGCCCGAAAAACGCCTCGAAGCTCGGATTGCAGGCCAGGTAGACACCGTCCTTATCCTTGAACCAAACGAGATCCGGAATGCTGTCGATCAACGATCGAAGAAGCGCGTGTTGTTTCAAACCCTCGCGAATCGACGATGCGTAGCGCGCACCGAGCGCTGCAAGCGCCGACAACATCAAGGCGGCAAGACCGAGCGCGGTCAAGGATTGCCACGAGTTTATGATGCGCTCGCGAGCAATCTCACGATCGATCTCAGATTGAATGTTGATGAGTCGGTTGCGCGTTCCAGATTTGAGAATGGCACGCACACTCGCATCGAGCCTTGGGCCTTGGGTGCCAATAACGCGATAGCACTTCGACAGCAACTGTATCTGCGAACGATATTGCGGCAAACGGACCTCGGCGTCGAGGAGGATTTCAACGGTGTGACGACGCGACTGCGCTGTCTGCTCCGGCGCTGAGTCGTCGAGCCTGCCGCGAACAGTATCAATCAGGATCTGCGCAAGCTGGTGTTGAACATTACGGTTCGGACCTGCGTCAGGCAGCCTCGGGCTGAGCTGCTGCATCTCTAGCAGAAGCGACTGCATGGAAAGCCGCACGTTAGCATTGAGCGACTTGAACTCTTGAACCGATGCCTGCTCTCTGCGCGAAATCTGGATGTACCTCCTGACGTTCTCGCGGGCCGTGGCCGACAGGTGCATCGCAGCGAGCGCCTGCGTTTGCGCCTTGATCTGCCCGATGTCGGCGTCGATGGCGTCGTGATTGTCCTCGATGCCAAAGCGAGCTGCCATCACGTCGCCCTTGAGTTGCTCTTCTGCAATGACCAAGCGAGCGACCTGCGTCTTCGCACGCGACAACGCCGGGCCTGCGTGCGCACTGTGTTGGAGTGACCATCCACCAAGCCCCACGAGCGCTAACGCAGCGAGGATGCTCGTGACAACGCTCAAGCGATTGAGATACGGTTTCAATTCATGTTCTCCAGGGCGCACATGTCCGTTCAGAACGCATGCGCTAACGCGTATGCCCGGGCCGCTGCTGAGTCCGACCGACGTTGTTGCGACGGCTCAAACGCTGGAGGCGTCTTGAGCGGACAGAATCGCCTCCTTGGAACCGGAGCGTTTCACCCGCCGCTCACGTCTTGCCAGTGCCGAACCTTGTCTTCGTACTCCGCAAATCTACGATCTTCGCCTGCCGTGTGAGTGAGGAACCAGTCGCGCAGGAAGCTGAGCATGTCATCGATTCGCTTCTGGGTTCCCTCGACTTGGACAAGGCCAAGCTTCGAGGAAAGGGCGTCAATCAGTTGAAGGTGGTGGCGGCGATGCGCTTGAAGCTCCGGATACCGCGCCTTCAACATGAAATTTTCCTCACTGATGAAGTGAAATTTGGCGTAGGCAGCAAGCTCCGCAAAAAGGCCGACTTTGTAATTCTCGTCATCGCTTTGGTTCATCTCGTCAGACAATCGATTAATGAGATTTGCGAAATAGCGGTGTTGATCGTCGATTTGTTCGATGCCGAGCAAGTACTTCGAGTCCCAATTAATATGGATGCTCATTTTGGTTCCAAGTCAATCACTTGATCTAGGCGCAAGTCACAAGCGCACTGCGCCAAGTTGTTTTACCCGCAGTCACGGCGGCTTACTGCTTGCCAAAGTGGTTTTGAAGCAGCGCGACGAGGCTTCGATGCTGAAGGTCCATGTCCTGGCTCCTAGGTTCACCTTGCACCACACTTGATTGAAATGCCGTACCTGCGGTATATCCAGTCTCAAGAATTGGCTATTCCGCTGCGGCGAGTTGTGGTGGCGGATCGTCTGACCCGCTACTTCAAGGCTACTCGCTTCCCCGGTGCAGCGCGAGCAGATTGTTGACGGTTACAAAAGTTGATGAGAGCGCGTCGGCTTCGGAGGTGGCCGCAAAAGTTAGCGTAGCGCCGCGCCAAACGGTGTTGATTCTCGTTGCTGGCGAGCCAAGTGCCAAATACTGGATGCGGCGATCTGGGCTGATGTGAGCGACCGCCGTTGTCAGCGGGATAGCGGTCATTGGCAGAAGCCATCCCTAGCGCCAGCTTGGCCGAGGTGCCGTCACGGCATCGTCTGCCGCAACACTTACCCCTGACCGTGAGGCAGCACGGCTCTTAATCATTCAATGTTATTGATGTGTTCAGCGCGGCGCTATTGCGCGCCGCCATTCATTCACGCTGTCAGGCGCTGGGAGGCGCCGTCAAGCGCCATCCGCGTGAGTGCTGGCGGCACACATCCTCGAATCCGGTCGCCGCCTCGCCCACGGCGTGCTCCTTCGGGCGCGAAGGGCTGCCGCCGGATGAAGCACTCAGGCGCGCCGACGACAGGATGGGCAGCGCAACCCGATCGATGATCAAGATCATCCTGCTGTCCTTCGACGCGCTGCACTCGATGCATAGCGTCTCGCGGTTGCACTCGTCGATCACGTTGCCGTTGATCCTGGAGGCCGCTGCTCGGCGCATTGCGGCTCCTGCCACGAGGTGCAGCCAGCGCCCGTTTCGGCCGAGCACCAGACAGGCATACTTTCGACGAAGCGCAGAGCCCCGTCGCGCTTCGGCGTGGTGGGGCAGCGCCAAGCCTGCCCCCTGCAGCACATCCGCATACTCACTTCAGCCTGGAGAGCCCCACCACGGCGCCCGGAGCACGCTCATGAGGCAGGGATCGGCGCCTTCAGGCCCGTGCCGCGCACCCAACTTGGCTGGGACAGGCCTTATCTACACGGTACAGGCTTTAACTGCAGTTCCACAGTCTTGGCACACTCGCCCCGCCTCACTCCACCGTGACGCTCTTCGCCAGGTTCCTCGGCTTGTCCACGTCCGTACCCCGCGCGACCGCCGTGTGATAGGCCAGCAGCTGCAACGGCACGACGTGCACGACGGGTGACAGCCATCCGTAGTGTTCGGGCAGGCGGATGGCGTGCACGCCCTCGGTGTTGTCGATGCGGGTGCCGGCGTCGGTCAGCACGTACAGCCGCCCGCCGCGTGCACGCACTTCCTGCAGGTTGCTCTTGAGCTTGTCCAGCAGCATGTCGTTGGGAGCCACCACCACCACCGGCATGGCGTCGGTCACCAGCGCCAGGGGGCCGTGCTTGAGCTCACCAGCCGGGTAGGCCTCGGCGTGAATGTAGGAGATCTCCTTGAGCTTGAGCGCGCCCTCCAGGGCGATGGGGTAGTGCATGCCGCGCCCCAGGAACAACGCGTTGTCGTGCCGCGTGAAGGTCTCGGCCCAGGCCATGATCTGCGGCTCGGTGGCCAGCGCGGCCTGCAAGGCCACTGGCAGGTGGCGCAACTGCTGCAAGTGCTGCTGCTCCTGCTGCTCGTCGAGATGGCCGCGCAGCTTGGCCAGGGTCAGCGCAAGCAGGAACAGCGCCACCAGCTGGGTGGTGAAGGCCTTGGTGGAGGCCACGCCGATCTCCACGCCGGCACGCGTGGCGAAGCTCAGCGCGCACTCGCGCATCATGGCGCTGCCGGGCACGTTGCACACGGCGAGCTGGTGCTGCATGCCCAGGCTGCGCGCGTGGCGCAGGGCGGCCAGGGTATCGGCGGTCTCGCCGCTCTGGGACACCCCCACCACCAGGGTGTCGGGGTCGGGCACGCTGTCGCGGGTGCGGTATTCGCTGGCGACTTCCACGTCCACGGGCACGCGCGCCAGGGCCTCGATCCAGTGGCGCGCCACGCTGCCGGCGTAGTGGCTGGTTCCGCAGGCCAGGATCAGCACGCGCCGGATGCGGCCCAGCACACCAGCCTTGTCGCCGAACAAGCCGGCCCCGATGGTCTCGATGCCGTCCAGCGTGTCGCCCACGGCACGCGGCTGTTCGAAGATCTCCTTTTGCATGTAGTGCCGGTACGGGCCCAGCTCGGTGGCGCCGGCGTAGGCCTGCAGCGCGTTCCAGGCTCGCTCCACCGGGCGACGCTGCGCGTCCACCACCTGCGCGCCGGCGGGGTGGATACGCACCACGTCGCCTTCTTCGAGGTAGGCCACGCGCACGGCGCTGCCGGCCAGGGCCAGCGCGTCGGAGGCGATGTAGCAGCCGTCGTCGCCCTGGCCCAGCACCAGCGGGCTGCCGGCGCGCGCGCCCACCACCACTTCGGGCTCGGCCGTGTGCAGCACGGCAATGGCGTAGGCCCCGCGCAGGCGTGCCACCGAGCGTTGCACGGCGTCGAACAGGTCACCGCGGTACAGGCTGTGCACCAGATGAGCAACCACCTCGGTGTCGGTCTGGCTCTCGAACTCGTAGCCGGCGCCCTGCAGCTCGGCACGCAGCTCGTCGTGGTTCTCGATGATTCCGTTGTGCACCAGCGCGAGCTCGCCGCGCGAGATCATCGGGTGCGCGTTGTGGGTGGCGGGGGCACCGTGGGTAGCCCAGCGGGTGTGGCAGATGCCCGTCGATGCCTGCAGACCCTCGGCCTGGGCGCGCAGGTCGGCCACGCGTTGCGTGGTGCGCAGGCGCTGCAGGTGGCCTGCCTCGTGCACGGCCAGGCCGCAGGAGTCGTAGCCGCGGTATTCGAGACGCTGCAGCCCTTCGAGCAGCACCGGAACGATGTTGTGGCGCGCAGCGGCGCCGACGATTCCACACATGGCTCAGCTTTCGTTGGAAGGTTTTTTCTGCGGACGGGTCCAGCTCGTGATGGTGATCTGGCGCGCGCGTGACACGGTGAGCTGGCCGGCCGGCGCATCGCGGGTCAGCGTGGTGCCCGCCCCCAGCGTGGCGCCCTTGCCCACGCGCACGGGCGCCACCAGCTGGGTATCGGAGCCGATGAAGGCGTCGTCCTCGATGACGGTGCGGTGCTTGGCCGCGCCGTCGTAGTTGCAGGTGATGGTGCCGGCGCCGATGTTCACGCGCTCGCCCACCGTGGTGTCACCGACGTAGCTCAGATGGTTGGCCTTGCTGCCATCGCCGATGCGGCTGTTCTTCACTTCCGTGAAATTCCCGATGTGCACGTCGCGCGCCAGCTCGGCGCCCGGGCGCAGGCGCGCGTAGGGGCCGATGCGCGCTCCCTCGCCACAGCTGGCGCCGTCCAGGTGGGAGAAGGCCTCGATGCGGCTGTCAGCGCCGATGCGGCAGTCGCGCAGCACGCAGTGCGGTCCCACCTGCACGCCATCGGCCAGTTCCACGCGCCCCTCGAACACGCAACCCACGTCGATACGCACGTCCTGCCCGCACAGCAGTTCGCCACGCACGTCGATGCGCTCGGGGTCGAGCAGGGTGACGCCTTCGCGCATCAGGCGCTCGGCGCTTCGACGCTGCACCACGCGCTCGAGCCGGGCGAGTTGCTGGCGGTCGTTCACGCCCATGAGCTCCTCGGCATCGTCGGCCACCACCGCGTGCACCGGCAGGCCCTCGGCCTGGGCCATCTGCACCACGTCGGTGAGGTAGTACTCGGCCTGTGCGTTGTCGTTGCGCAGCGCCGCCACCCAGCGCTTGAGGGCCGCCGCGGGAGCGGCCAGGATGCCGCTGTTGACTTCGCGGATCTCGCGCTCGGCCGGCGAGGCATCCTTGTGCTCGACGATGCGCAGCACGCGACCCTGCGGGTCGCGCACGATGCGCCCGTAGCCGTCGGGCTGCTCCAGCAGAACCGTGAGCAGGGCCAGCGCGCCACCGCGCGCGGCGTCGAGCAGGGGCTGCAGGGTCTGCGCGCGCACCAGGGGAACGTCGCCGTAGAGCACCAGCACCACGCCGGAATCGGCCAGTTGCGGGCAGGCCTGCAGCACCGCATGGCCGGTTCCCAGCTGCGGCTCCTGCTCGCAAAAGCCCAGATGCTCGTGCGGGGCGAAGGCTGCGCGCACCTGCTGTGCGCCGTGGCCCACGACCACCACGCACCGCGCGTCGTGCAGGGCATGCGCGGTATCCAGCACATGCGCCAGCAAGGCGCGGCCGGCCAGGGGCTGCAGCACCTTGGGCAGGCGCGATCGCATGCGCGTGCCCTTGCCGGCGGCCAGGACCACGACCTGCAGGGCGGACTCTCGTGCGCCCTGGGCGCGGAGGCTGTCAGGGTTTGTCATGGGCTGCGATTCTAGGGGGACGACCCCGCGCGCTGTGCCCCGCAATGCCCCCTCGTGCACGGGGGAAGGCCGGAAACGACAAGGCCGCCCCGCCCTTGCGGGCGGAGGCGGCCTTGGATCGAAGCCGGGCGCTGCTTACTTGCGGGCTTCGGCCACCAGCTTCTGCTGCAGGAAGCCGGGGATCCCGACCCACATGTCGAAGAAGGACACGATCAGCTCCAGCGCCGCGATGGGGCAGGACAGCCCGCCGCCGATCAGCACGAACCACGCGAAATTGGGATTCTGCTTGGTCAGGAACCAACCGGAGAAGTCGAGCATCATGGCGATGAACGGAGTGATCACGGCAATGGCCTTGATCTGGTTGTTCACGCGGGTGCGCACGAACAGGTAGGCCGCCAGCCAGAAGATCACGCCCAGCATGGTCAGGTGCACCATGCCGGTCATGAACATGGTCGTGTAGCTCATGCCGGTGTCGACATTGGTGACGGCCTTCAGGTCGTCATAGGTGACCAGCGGAGGGTTGTGCAGCTGCTGGCTCATGGCCACGCTGTGGCACATCAGGCAGTGCTGGGCGACGAAGGGCTTGATCTGGGTGTCGTACTCGGCCTTGGTGCGGCCACCGGCGATCCAGTGGTCGAACATGGCCTTGTCCTGCGGCCATTCCGACTTGGGCACGCCGGCATTGGTGAGCATGGTGGGCAGAACGGTCTGCAGCTTGCTGCCATCCGGATTGCCCGCGTAGGAGAGCTGGATGTCCTTGAGCGTGACGCCCGCCTTGCCGTCCAGGCCGGTGTGGGTCACGAACAGGTAGAGCTCGGCGCACAGGAGGCCGAAACAGACGAGGATGATGAAGCCGGTGTGCTGGAGTTTCTCGACAACCGATAGCTGATTGAGCTGGCGCATGATGGAGGGAGGGAGAACGGGAAGGCGATGCCCGGCCCACGAACAAAAATGACCGGAATCAATGGGCTTAGTGGTTTTCCCGCATCGTACTCCCACGCCGGCGCAGGTCGCAACGACGAACGGCCACCAAGGGGTATCGGAATATTGCCGCACGATCTCACCCATGAACCCCCGGGTGTATGACGCTGCGGCCCGGCCTTCCCGGATCCCGCGGCGCCCCCGCGCGGGAGCCGCAGCGCGCGTCTCTGTCGCACAGCCGCATGACAGGCGTCCATCTTGTTGCAGTTTCGAGACGAAGCCGGCACCAATTCCCTGCGAGCTTTGTGTGAATGCGCGCAGCCGGCAAGCTGCGCAGGCTTCGTGCTTAAATCCCGGGCATTGGCGCACCCGGCGCGCGCCGCACTACTGGAGAGTGTCCCGATGAGCAAAAGCGCTCCCGCCGCCCCGAAGCTGCACCTGACCTCGAAGAACCTCGGCATCGGCATCAGCGAGAAGAACCGCGAGGCCATCGCCCAAGGCCTGTCGCGCCTGCTGGCCGACACGTACACGCTGTACCTGACCACCCACAATTTCCACTGGAACGTCACGGGGCCGATGTTCAACACCCTGCACCTGATGTTCATGTCCCAGTACAACGAGCTGTGGAACGCCGTGGATCCCATCGCCGAGCGTATTCGCGCGCTGGGCTACAGCGCGCCGGGCTCCTACGCCGCCTTCGGGCAGCTGACCAAGCTGGGGGACGCCCCCATGGAGCCGCCCAGCGCGGAAGACATGATCCGCCGTCTGGTCCAGGGCAACGAGGCCGTGGCCGCCACCGCCCGCGAATTGCTGCCCCTGGTGGAGCAGGCGGGTGATCAGCCCACCACCGATCTGCTGTCCGCGCGCATGGACATCCACGAGAAGTCGGCGTGGATGCTGCGCTCCATGCTAGGCGAGTAAGCGCTCACATCCAGGATCCGGAGGCGGGCGCGGTACCTGCCTGCCGGCTTGCAAGTCCCGGTGTCGCGCGGCGGCGGGCCGTGGCGTACCATGCCTTGCCGTGAATTCCGCCGCCCCCGCACCCCAGGCCGCGCGCAGCCGCATCGCGCTGTGGCTGGACCTGATCCGCTGGAACCGCCCTGCCGGCTGGCTGTTGCTGCTGTGGCCCACGCTGGCGGCGCTGTGGATCGCCTCCGGCGGTTTCCCCGGCTGGCGCCTGCTGTTCGTGTTCAGCGCCGGCACCGTGCTGATGCGCTCGGCAGGCTGCGCCGTCAACGACGTGGCCGACGCGGAATTCGATCGCCACGTGCAGCGCACCGCCCGCCGCCCCGTGACCAGCGGGGAACTCGGTCGCGCCGAGGCCCTCGGGGTGGGGGTGGTCCTGGCGCTGCTGGCCTTCGCGCTGGTCCTGCTGACCAACGCGCTGACCATTGCGCTGTCGGTCTCGGCGCTGCTGATCGCCGTCGCCTACCCCTTCACCAAGCGCTGGCTGGCGGTTCCCCAGGCCTATCTGGGCATTGCCTTCAGCTTCGGCATCCCCATGGCCTTCGCCGCCGCCGCGGGCGAAGTGCCCATGCTCGCCTGGTGGCTGCTGCTGGGCAATCTGTTCTGGGTACTGGCGTACGACACGGAATATGCCATGGTCGACCGCGCCGACGACCTGAAGATCGGCATCCGCACCTCGGCCATCACCTTCGGACGCTTCGACGTGGCCGCGGTCATGGCCAGCTATGCGCTGTTCCTGCTCATGTGGCTGGCGGCCGGGCTGGATCTGGGCCTGGGCTGGCCCTTCGCGCTGGGTGCCGTCGCGGCCGCGGCGATGGCGCTGTGGCACTGGCGCCTGATCCGGCACCGCGACCCGCAACGCTGCTTCACCGCGTTCCGGCTCAACCACTGGGTCGGCTTCGCGGTGTTCGCGGGCACCGCCTGCGCCTACGCGCTGCGCTGACGAGCCACGGCGCCGCGCTGGGCTCTCAGGGGTACAGGCCGCGCTCGGCGCGCGCCTCCAGCACGCGCTCGCAGGCCACGACGAAGGCGGCCGTGCGCAGCGGCACCTTGAGCCGGTCGGCCGTCTCCCAGATGGCCA
>JAKCDM010000111.1 GCA_021841865.1 Pseudomonadota bacterium | reverse complement strand
GCACCTGCATGGGGTGCAGGGGGTCGGAAGTTCGAATCTTCTCGCCCCGACCATCAAGACCAAAGCAAGATCCACCACTTGCATGCAGTACCGATAAGCCCGCCACGAGCGGGCTTTTTCGTGGGCGATGATTCAGCGGGAAGGTTTCGAGGGGAACCGCCAGCAAGACTTGATTGCGCTCGATCCAGCGGACGCCAGCTTCAAGGCCCGCGTGGTTCACGCCACTTGGGCTGCTGCTGGCTACGCGGACAAGGAACCAAGCTCTCCGTGTTCCACGGGGGCTGCTATGCCTGTCCTTCCGGTCGCCGCCCAACGACCGGTTTCGCCGACGAGCTGACTCCCACGGTTCAGCGTCGATCCAGGCCCAAACCTACGGTGCCATCCGCCCCCCAATCCCTCTCATGCGCCCAGGCGGCTGGGCTTCAGCGCAAATTTTCCTGGAGGAAGGCCATCGTCCGGTCCCAGGCAAGTTTCGCGGCCTCGGGGTTGTAGCCGAGCGGCGGAAGGTTGCGCGAGTCGGATTCCTCGTTCGCGAAGGCATGCTTGGCGTCGTAGCGGTAGAAGGCGTAGTCGACGTTTGCCGCCTTGAGCCTTTGCTCCAGCGTGTCCACACCGGCGATGGCGAAGAACTGGTCCTGGGTGGCCCAGTGGCCGAGCAGCGGCGCCCGGATCTTGCTGGCGTCGACGTATTCGAGCGGCGGATAGCCGTACCAGGTCGCGTTCGCGTCGCTCTCCGGGACAAAGACCGAGGCCAGCAGGGTCAGCGCGCCGCCCATGCAGTAGCCCATCACACCCGCTCTCGCGCTGCCAGTCGCCTTGAGGTACTGCACGGCCCCGCGAATGTCCTGACCGGCTGCATCGGCGAAATCCAGGCCGTTCATCAGATGTTCGGCTTCGTTCGCCTCCAGCGCCAGCTTGCCGCGATAGAGATCGGGGACCAGGGCCCGATAGCCTTGGGCGGCCAGCCTTTCAGCGACGGCCTTGATCTGGGCGTCCAGACCCCACCATTCCTGGATCACGACGACTCCCGGCGCCTTGCTGCCCTGTGCCGGTTCCACCATGTAGCCACTCGAGGCTTTGCCGTCCGGCCGTGCGTAGCTGATCATTCCACTCATTCTTGTTCTCCTGTGTGCATGGTTGACTGTTTCCGCCGAAGGTGATTCGGGCAAACGGGACTTCGGGTGCCCATCAGCGTGCGCGGCCCCCTCCGGTATTTCAACAGACTATCCCGGACGGCGCGCCAGCATCGAACCGCCCCGGGGCTCCGCGCGGTTCGGCCGCCGACGCGATCGACGTGCATACCGGCAAGCTGGTGCGGAGCCATCCGACCCGCGGCAAGATCTTCACGCTGGACCGCAGCCGTGGCGCCGTCACCCATGTCTACGATGCCAGGCAGGGTGGCTACGGCCCGCAAAACGGGGTGGCCATCGGAGGCACGCTGTTCATCGGTACCAACACGGGATACCTCCAGGCCATTGCCTTGCGGGACCTGGGGGCCTGAATCTGGATAGGTGGCCCGGCCTTGCCCATGCGCGTCGAAGCCGCGAAGTGCAGGCGTTGCGCATGGCTCTCGCGTGGCGCCCGGACCATGTCCGGGAGCATCGCACGCATGCGCCGACTCATGCGCCGGCGATCAGGCCGCCAGCAGCGGCACGACCACGCGCTGAAGGCGCTCGCGGGTCCAGGCCGGGTGTTCATCGTTCCAGCCGTCGTCGGCCAGCATGCCGTGCCGGTCGATGGTGAAGCTGACCGGGATGCGCCAGATGCGCCCATAGGCCCCCGCGTAGGCGCTGCCCAGCAATCCGACCGGGAAGTCGAGCGTCGCGGCGATCTTGCGCACGGCCGGCAGTGCATCGGGCGCGTCGAGGCTGAAACCCAGCACTTCGAGGCCCTGCCCGCGGTGCTGCCGGTAGAAAGCCGAGAGCAGCGGAAGTTCCTCGTGGCAGGGACCGCACCAGGTGGCCCAGAAGGTTGCGATCACGACCTTGCCGAGCAGGTCCCGCGTCGCGATGCTTCGACCATCGACGGTGCGGAGCACCAGAGGAGGGGCGGTTGCGCCCACGCGCAGCTGCTCGTCGGCGAAGGCTCGCGGGTCAGCCGTGCCAAGCAATGCGCAGGCCAGCGCGCGTCGCAGCAGGTCGCGACGAGTTTCCATCAAGCGATTCGGGGCTGGTGTCGGGTGCTGGTTCATGCCAAAACAAGGTGGGAGCCTGGGCACAGTGCATGTCGCTGCCGATGAGCCTGCAATGTCGGGCGCGGGCCGGCCATTATCATGGCCGCAATCTGTTGTCTTGCCCATGACCGTCTTCGCCCGCCTGCGTTCGTCGAGCCGGGGCATCCTCGTCTGGATGCTGCTGGCGGCGTATGCGTGCACGCCGCTCGCCGCGTGGGCTCAGCCCAGGCAGCAGGCGGTCGTTGTTCCGTACTGTACGGGACAAGGGCCGGGCAAGGCGGGAACGCGCTGGCCGCGGCGCATCGTCCTGCGCTTCGCCAGCCACTCGCAAGTCAGCTCGAGCGCCGTGCCGTTCGCGCTTCCTGCAACCCGCCGGCATGCGCTCGATCCGATGCGGACGGCGGCCTTCGACGCCACGCGGCGACCTGAACCCGTCGTTGCGCCTGCGCTGACCTGGCGCCCGCCGCCGCGCGCTCCTCCGGGTTTGCCCGCGCAAGTCTGAAACGTCGTCGCGAGCGAGGCTGGCCAGCCCGCGCGCGGCCTTCGCGTCAAACCGGCACCGCCGACGCGCTCCGTGGCAGGAGGGCGTGGCCGTGCCACGGGAACCCTTCCATGTTCACCATCCATCGTGCGACGGCACGCGCCGTCGCGCTGTGCTGCGCAGCTGTCGCCCCTGCAAGCGCCTTCGCCTGTGCGACCTGCGGATGCGCGCTGTCGTCGGACGCCGCCACGGGCTACGGCGCCTCCGCGGGCTGGCGCATCAGCCTGCAATACGACTACATCGATCAGAGCCAGCTGCGATCGGGTACCTCGGCAGTCTCGCCATCGCAGGTCGCGACCATCAACGACGCGGGCGGCAATCAGGAGGTCGAACAGCGGACCATCAATCGCTACTGGACCCTGGGGCTGGCCTACAGCCCCAACGCCGACTGGAACTTCAGCCTGCTGCTTCCGTACATCGATCGCAGCCATTCGACCTATGGGGCGGCGACCCACCCGCTGTCGCCGCAGGACCTGAGTGGCGCGACCGTCAGCGGCATCGGCGATGCGAAGTTCCTCGCCGCCTGGCAGGGCCTGCTGCCAACCCACGCGCTGGGCCTTCAGCTGGGCGTGAAGCTGCCCACGGGCAGCTATGGCGGGCCGAACGCCGCGGGTACCGGCATCGTCGGCCGCGACCCCACGGCTTTCTCCACCGGCCCGAATTCGCGGCAGGCGTCTCCGGGCAACCTGCTCGACACCAGTCTGCAGGCCGGCAATGGAAGCACCGACCTGATCGTCGGCGCCTACTACTACCAGGCTGTCAGCCAGAACTTCGATGCCTTTGCCAGCGGACAGTTCCAGGCTTCGATCATGCACCGGCTCGACCAGCCCGGCCAGGACTACCGCCCCGGAAACCAGGAGAACGTGAGCTTCGGTCTGCGCTATGAGAAGAACCCGAACTGGGTGCCGCAGTTGCAGGTCAACCTGACCCACAAGAGCGCCGACCAAGGGGCCCTGGCTGACACCACGGACACGGCGGGAACCGTGGCCTACCTCAGCCCGGGACTGAGCGTCGTGCTGGCGCGCGGAGTTGTCGCCTACGGCTTCGTGCAACTGCCGGCCTACAGCAAGCTGCAGGGCTATCAGCTGTTTCCGCGCTGGACCGCATCCGCAGGTCTGAGCTATTCGTTCTGAACCCGACGCGAGTGTCGGCCCGACAGTCTCCGGCAGCTTGATGCTCCCGCGGTCGTTGCCGGCGATGCTCCCCGGCGCTGGTTCCCGGCGCTGGTTCCCGCCGAATCGGGCGGGGCAAATCCCCGCATGCCAGCGCCGGGTTGGTCATGGGTGGGATAGTCGCGAAAACGCCTCGCCAACGACCAAGGCGCGAGCTCGCGCAGGCCCTGCCGGGCGATCTGCCGCACCAGGAGACCTCGCCATGCCCATGCGCTCGACCCTCCCATCCCGAACCACACCGAGCCTGATCGTTCCGCGCCTGCTCATCCCGTGCCTGGCGCTGCTGATCGCGCTGGGCTGCCTGTCGTCCCGTGCCGGCGCTGCCGAGCTGCGGGTGCGCCTGTACAACCTCACGCGAGGGGCCATCGACTACAGCTTGCAGATGGCCTACGTGGACGGCGACGATCTGCTCAACCGGGTCTCGATCGGCAAGGAATACATCGAGGACCTGGGCGACCAGCCGGAGTTGATGCCGGGCGAGCTCAGCTACGCGGTGCCGTACATCACGATGCCCGATACGTCCGGCGGGGACGACGCGATCAGCCTGAACATGCGCATGCGACTGGAGTCGCTGTCGGTGTCCACCGACTTCGAGAACTTCGGCATGCTGCCCAAGATCTTCTCCAGGCTGCACTACTGCGACCTGCATCGCGACATCACGACCTTTGACGGCGAGATCGTGCTGCTCGTGCTCACTCGAACCTCTCCGTACCCCTTCCTGCTGAGCGAGATCCTGCCGAACGGCGATTCCTGCACTTTCAGCCTGACCTTCGAATTCGGCCAGGAGATCTGGTCGCGCAACAAGGCGCTGGCGACGTCCGATCGCGGCGAAGCCTTCGCGCCCGAAGGGTCGCGGCCCGGGGCAGGGCTGCCGATTCGCGGCGAGGAACTGGCGGCTCGCGATCCCGCGCTGCATGAGCAGCTCGACGCGGCGTACCTGAAGGCCACGGGAATCGATTTGCGCGAGGTGCGCGCGCGCAACGCGGCGCTGCGCTCTCACGTGCAGCTCAAGACCCCATGAAGGGCCGGGGCGAGCTTGACCATAACCGGCCTCGATTTTAGGATCTTGGGTTTTTGACGTTCGGGCCCAGCAGGCCCGCATTTCCCCATGGACAGTGGCAGTTGTCGATCGCGAAAGTGAGCTCCTGAAGGTTTCGACACCAGACCCTGTTCTGCGTCGCCGCCGCCTTCAGGGCGGCGGTGGACCCATCGCGTACCGGTCACGGCACGCTCGCGGCGCGCAAGGCGCTGCGCATCCATCCCGGCTTCTTGTTCGATCGGTGCAGCGCGCGCAGTACGCTCGAGCGCGCGCATCCGCGATGCTTGCTTCGACGCAGGATGGATGGCATGTTGTTTCGCGCATTTTCCCGCGGAGGCCTCGCCCGCCGCGAACCCTTCCAGCACGAAAGCGCTGCACGCCCGTCAGGCGCTCGCAGCCCCGATGCTCCGGTGCGCCGCGTGGCCGCGGTGGCGTTGACCGATGTGCGCCTGGGCTCTCTCGGCCTGGCGCTGGCGCGCCAGGGCCGTTTCGCCGAATGGATGGGCAAGGGTGAGCTTTGACCTGGCCCGCAAGTGCACGCGCGCCGCGTGCGTCGCCGCGTGGCTGCTCGCGGCGACGCTGGCCAGCGCGCACGCGAGCGTCATGGTGAGCTCGGGTCGCCTGGACCTCAACGCCGCCGGCGGCTTCGCCGGCGGCCGCCACCTCGGGTCGGAGTCCTCCGCGCTGTTGCAGTGGGGCGCCAGCCTGGACACCAGCCAGGCCGGCTGGTGGCACGGCGGGCGCTTCGATTTCAGCGTCGAGGGCGTGCGCGCGGGCGGCAGCCCGAGCGCCGGCACGAACCTGCTGCAATGGCCCGACAACGAATGGGCGCCCAACTTCCTGCGCGTGTACCAGGCAACCTACGAACAACGCTGGCAGCGGGCCATGGTGCGTGCCGGCATCATGGACATCAACCAGTACTTCGAGGCCAGCGACGTCGCCGACCTGCTGCACAACGCATCCTTCGGGCTGGCACCGAGCTTCACGGCGAATTTCAACGACCCGTCGTTTCCCAACCCGGGCCTGGGCGCCATGGTGCAATGGCGTGCCGATTCCGCGTGGCTGGCTCGCGCCGGGGTCTGGCAGGGAGACCCGCCGGGGCTGGGCGGGGCGCTGCACCGCGGCGACCTGAGCGTGTTCGAGGTCGAGCGCGACTGGGGGGGCACCGGTGCCGACGCGCCGGCGACCGACCTGAAGCTGGGGGCCTGGCGCTACTCGCAGCCCGACTCGGCGCTGGGCGCCAACACCGCCGGCGCCTATGTCGTGGGGGAAACCCGCTGGCGCGAGGCCGGGCGTCAGTGGGGGGCTTTCGTGCTGGCCGGCGACGCGCCCGCCGATCGCAACCTGGTGCGGGACTTTGTCGGTGCGGGGGTGCTGGTCGCCGGCCCCTTCGCAAGCCGCCCCGACGACAGTTTCAGCGCCGGCGTGACCCAGGTTCGGATCAGCAAGCTGCACGCCGAAACCGTGCTGGAGGCCGTCTATTCGTGGCAGCTGGCCTCCGACCTGGCGTTGCAACCCGATGTGCAGCGCGTGTGGGAGCCTGGCGGGCTCGGCGCGCCGGCATGGATCGCCGGGGCGCGCCTGCACCTGACGTTCTAGTCATCGCGGCCAGGAACCCGGGCCGGAGCGGCGGGCGCGCGCAGGCCTTTGCTGCGCGATCCGGCGCGTGTCGCGCGCCGCCGCCGTCGCGGCGCTACGATCACGCAATGGCGTGCAAGCATCCAGCAGATTTCCCGCGAGTCCGCGGCATGGCCTCGTTGCAAGCCCGGTATCCGACGGCGGTGGGGTTGCGTTGAACGACTTGCGTCGTCCGGCGCCGCCGGACGCCTTTCCCGGCCTGGCGCTGGTCAGCATGCTCGCGGTGCAGACCCTCGTGTCGATGGGAGCGCTGGCGGTTCCGGCGATCGCGCCGGCGGTCGCCGCGAGCACGGGAGTTCCGTTGAGCGTGGCCGGCGTGTTCACCGGCCTGCTGTACCTCGGCGCCATGGCTTCGGCGATCCACGCCGGTCGCCCGCTTGTGCGCTTCGGCTCGTTGCGTACGGCGCAATGGTGCCTGGGCCTGTGCGCCTGCGGATTGCTGCTGGTGTCCAGCGCAAGGCCGCCGCTGCTGTTGCCCGGAGCGCTGCTGGTGGGAGTCGGCTACGGTTCGGCGACCCCGGCGAGTTCGCATCTGTTCGCCTACGAGGTTCCGTCGCGCTGGCGCGGCCTGGTGTTCTCGGTCAAGCAGACCGGCGTGCCGCTGGGCGGCATGCTGGCGGGCGCGCTGCTGCCCGCGGCCGACCAGCGAATCGGCTGGCGTGTCGCGCTGCCGGTGCTGGCCGGCGCCTGCCTGTTGCTGGCACTGGGCCTGCAGCCGCTGCGCGCGCGGTTCGACCGCCATCGCCAGCCGGGGCGCGCCGGCGGCGGCAGCGGCTCGCTGCGCACGCTGCGAATGGTGTGGGGCCACCCGGGCGTGCGCGAATTGGCCATCTGCACCTTTTTTTTCGCGGCGATGCAGGCCTGCCTGGCGACCTACCTGGTGGCGCAGGCGCACGCCGGAGCCGGCCTGGGCCCGGTGCAGGCCGGGCTGCTGATGGCCGCGTCGCAGGGCGCCGGCGTGATCGGGCGCATCGCCTGGGGCTGGGCCAGCGACCACTGGATCGCGCCATCGCGAATGCTCGCGCTGCTCGCACTGGGAATGGGCCTGAGCGCGCTGCTGGCAGGCTGCATCACGGCGGCGTGGCCGCTGGTGCTGCTGTTCGCGCTGGCGATGGTCTTCGGCGCCACCGCCACCGGGTGGAATGGCGTGTACCTGGCCGAGGTGGCGCGACTGGCCCCTGCCGGGTCGGCAGGAGCGCTGACCGGCGGCACGCTGTTCTTCACCTTCTGTGGTGCCTTTGCCGGGCCGAGCGCGTTCGCCGTGGTGGCGTCGGCCACGCGCCGCGTCGGCGACGGCTACCTGGCGGCCGGAGCCCTGCTGGCGGCGCTCGGCGTGCTGCTGCTGTGGCGCCAGCGCGGGGCGGCGCGCCGCCAGCGCGACCCGGTCTGAGCGCGCGCCGGCGGATCGCCCGCCGCGCCTGCGCGCGACGGCCCGGGGTATCAACTCGCCTGTGCGACGGCGCCTCGGCGGGGGTTCCACGCCGCGTGCAGCAGCAGCGCCAGCGCGGCGAAGGCGCTTCCGGCACCGACCACCGCGGGCCAGCCGCCGAGCGCCCAGGCCTGGCCGGCGACCAGCGTGCCCAGCGCGCCCCCGAGGAAGTACAGGGTCATGTAGACCGCGTTGATGCGGCTGCGCGACGCCGCGTCCAGCGCGAAGATGCGGGTCTGGTTGGCGATGTGCGCGCCCTGAACCCCCATGTCCAGCACCACCACGCCGGCGACCAGCCACAGCAGGCCATGCGCGCCGCCGGAGAACAGGGCCCACGAGGCCAGCACCGCGGTCAGCGCGAAGAACATCACCTGGCGCGGCCCGCCCGGTCGGTCCGAGCGCCGGCCCGACACAGGCGCCACCAGCGCGCCCGACAGCCCGAGGATGCCGAACAGCCCGGCAACGGCCGGGCCCAGGTGGTATGACGACGACGCCAGCAGCGGCGTCAGGCCGACCCAGAAAATGCTGAAGGCACCGAAGAACAGCCCGCCGACCAGCCCGGCCGAACGCAGCTCGGCATGGCGCGTGAACTGGGCCAGCGTCGACAGCACCAGTTGTCCGTAGCCGCGCGCCGACGTGTCGTCCGGCGGCAGGCGCGGAACCACCCGCCACAGCATCAGCAGCGAGCCCAGGTTGAGCAGCGAGGCCAGGCCGTAGACCGCGCGCCAGCCCAGCCACTGGCCGAGCAGGCCGGCGATCACGCGGCCGCCGAGTATGCCCACCAGCAGTCCGCTCATGACCAGGCCGACCGCGCGCCCGCGGCGCTCTGCCGGCGCCAGGTGCGCGACCAGCGGGACGATCTGCTGCGCGATCGACGCGGTCAGGCCGACTCCGAGGCTGGCGACGGCCATCATCGGCACCGACACCGCGAAGGCCGCGGCCAGCAGCACGAGCACCAGCGCCGCGCCCATGCCCATGATCACGCGGTGCCGCGGATAGCGATCGCCCAGCGGGCCGAGCCCGATCAGGCCGGCCGCGTAGCCCAGCTGCGTGGCCGCCGGCACCGACGAGATGCCGGCCACCGACGTGTGGAAGCTCGCCGCGAGCTGGTCCAGCAAGGGCTGCACGTAGTAGATGTTGGCCACGGCGACGCCGCAGGCCAGGGCCATCAGGGGCAGGAAGGCACGATGCACCGGGGCATCGGTCGACGCATGGGACATGAAGCAGGCAGGGGGTGAAATCGGAGCAGCCGCAAGCCTAGCGGCCTTGCGCCATGTGAGCGGATGTATCGCTGCGTCCGGCCGCGCATGCGCGCAGGGCGCGCGAGCCGCCTGCGCGCATGCGCGACAATGGTGCCATGCTTCCTGCCCTGCCTGTCGCCGCTCGCGTACCGCCTGTTCCCCGCCCGCTTTCTGTCGCGATCAAGCGCGGCGGGCCCGTGCATCGGCGGGGCGGGCGTTGAGCCGCTCCGGCGGGGCGACCGCGGCGCCCGCAAGCTGCGACGTGGTGGTCATCGGCGCAGGCGCCGCCGGCATGATGTGCGCGGCGGTGGCCGCGCAGCGCGGGCGCCGAGTCGTGCTCGTCGAGCATGCGCGGCGCATCGGAGAGAAGATCCGCATTTCCGGGGGCGGGCGCTGCAATTTCACGAACGTGGCGACCGGCTCCCAGTACTACGTGGGTCGTGATCCCGGCTTCGCCGCGCAGGCCCTGGCGGCCTACCTGCCTCGTGACTTCATGGCGCTGCTTCGGCGCCACCGCATCGCCTATCACGAGAAGCACCGCGGCCAGATGTTCTGCGACCACAGCAGCGTGGCGGTGGTCGACATGCTGCGCGCCGAATGCGCGCGCGGCAACGTGCAATGGCTGCACCCCTGCCGCGTGCACGCGCTGCGCCCGCGCGCCGCGGGTTTCGAGCTCGACACCGATGCCGGGGCCTGGTCCTGCGCGCGCGTGGTGGTGGCCACCGGAGGCCTGCCGGTGCCGGCCATCGGCGCCAGCGACTGGGGCCTGCGTCTGGCGCGCTCGCTGGGCCTGGAGGTCGAGGCACCGCGGCCGGCGCTGGTTCCACTGCGTTTCCAGCGCGACGACTTCCAGCCCTTCGCCGATCTCGCCGGGGTCGCGCTGCAGGCCCGCGTTCGCTGCGACGATCAGTCCTTCGACGAGGACCTGCTGTTCACGCACCGCGGCCTGTCGGGGCCTGCGGTGCTGCAGA
>JAKCDM010000110.1 GCA_021841865.1 Pseudomonadota bacterium | reverse complement strand
CGCGCGGCCGCCGGGGACCGGGCCGGCGCCGGCGGCGTGGCCGCTGGGGACCGGGCCGGCGCCGGCGGCGTGGCTGCCTCGGCCGTGTCGGCTTCCGCCTGCAGATGGCTGGCGTCGAAATCCACGGCCGCCATGAGTTCCACGCCGCCGACGATCTCGCGGTTGGACAGGATGACCGCGTCGGGGCCGAGATCGCCGCGGATGCGGGCCAGCACCTCGCGCGTGCTGGTCCCGGTGTAGCGTTTGATTTTCACGTCTTAGGCTCCGAGCGTGGAAATGATGCGCACCTGCTTGGTGTCGGGGATTTCCGTGTACGACAGCACGCGCAGGCGCGGCGCCGAACGCGCCAGCAGGCGTGCCAGGAACTGGCGCAGCGGCGCCACCGTCAACAGCACCGGGCTGGCTCCCTGCGCCTCCATGTTCTGCATCATGTCCTTGGCCTTGTCCATCAGGCGCTGCGCCAGGCCAGGTTCCACGGCGGCCTGGCCGGGGTCCGCGCGCAAGCTGGCAAGCAGGATCTGTTCCAGCTGTCCTTCGAGCACCGCGGCCGCGAGTTCGCGATTCGCGCCGGACAGGCTCTGCACGATGAACGGCCCGAGCGCCTGGCGCACCCGCGCGGTCAGCTCGTCGGGGTCCTGCACCTGCTGCGCATGCTCGGCCAGCACCTCGGCGATGCTGCGCATGTCGCGGATCGGCACGCCCTCGACCAGCAGGTTCTGCAGCACCTTGCGCAGGCGGTCGGCGCTGATCAGCTTGGGTACCAGGTCCTCGACCAGCTTGGGCGAGCGCTGCGACAGGTGCGACAGCAGGCCCTCGACCTCCTCGCGCCCGAGCAGCTCGGCGGCGTGCATCTGCAGCAGATGATGCAGGTGGGTGGCGATGACCGTGCTCGGGTCGACCACCGTGTAGCCCAGCGCCAGCGCGGCGTCGCGCTGGCCGGGCTGGATCCACACCGCCGGCAGCCCGAATGCCGGATCGGTGGTGGGCTGCCCCTGCAGGTTGCCGCCGACCTGCCCCGGGTTGATGGCCATGAGCATGTCCGGGAACACCTCGCCGACGCCGACCTCGACGCCCTTCAGGGCGATGCGGTAGCCCCCGGGGCGCAGCTCCAGGTTGTCGCGGATGTGCACGGGCGCGACGAGAAAGCCGAGTTCCTGCGCGAACTTGCGCCGCACGCCGCGAATGCGCGCGAGCAATTCCCCGCCCTGCGTGCGATCGACCAGCGCGATCAGCCGGTAGCCGACGTCCAGCGACAGCGTGTCCACCGGCTCGATCTGCGACCACGTCACCTCTTCGGGCTCCGCCGCGGGCTGTTCCGGCGCCGGCTCCGGCGCCGCCGCCTGCTGCTGCTCGCGCCGGCCGCGCAACCACAGCACGCCGCCCAGCACCCCGGCGGCGAGCAGGAAGGACAGGTGCGGCATGCCCGGCACGAGCCCGATCAGGCCCAGGATGCCGGCGGCGATGCCGAGCACGCGCTTGTGCCGGAACAGCTGCTCGAGCAGCTGGCGGCCGACATCCTCGCCGGTGGACACGTTGCTGATCACGACGCCCGCTGCGATGGAGATGACCAGCGACGGAATCTGCGCCACCAGCGCGTCGCCGATGGACAGCAGCGTGTAGTTCTGCGCCGCCTGGGACAGGCTCAGGCCGTGCATGAGCACGCCGATCACGAGACCGCCGAGCAGGTCGATGAACAGGATCAGGATCGCCGCCACGGCGTCGCCGCGCACGAACTTGCTGGCACCGTCCATGGCGCCGAAGAAGTCCGCTTCCTGCGCGATGTCGGCGCGCCGCCGGCGCGCCTCGTCCTGGTCGATCAGCCCGGCGTTCAGGTCGGCGTCGATGGCCATCTGCTTGCCCGGCATGGCGTCCAGGGTGAAGCGCGCGCTGACCTCGGCGATGCGCCCGGCGCCCTTCGTGATGACGACGAAGTTGATGACCACCAGGATGGCGAAGATGATGATGCCGACCGCGTAGTTGCCGCCGACCACGAACTGGCCGAAGGACTCGATCACGTGGCCGGCGGCACCGTCTCCGTTCTGGCCGTTGAGCAGGATCACGCGTGCGGCGGCGACGTTCAGCGAAAGCCGCAGCAGCGTGGTCAGCAGGATCGCCGTGGGGAAGGCGGCGAAGTCCAGCGGACGGGTCAGGTACAGCGTGACCAGCAGGATGATCAGCGACAGTGTGATGTTGAAGGTGAACAGCACGTCCAGCACGAAGGTGGGCAGCGGCACCACCAGCATCATCAGGATCAGCACCACCAGCACCGGTGCCGCGAGCAGGCGCCAGTCGAGGCGCGCCAGGCGGGCCAGCGGCGAGGCGCCGGCGGCGGACGAGGTGGGAGCGGAGGTCGCCATGGTCTTCAATGCACGGGCATGGCCGTGTCGGCCGAGGTATCGAGATCAGCAGGGATCGACCAGTCGTCGGGCAACTGCGCCTGCTGCGGCAGCGCGCGCAACTGGTAGACATAGGCCAGCAGCAGGGCCACCGCGTTGTACAGCGTGACCGGAATTTCCTGTTCGAGCTCGGCGTAGCGGTACAGCGCACGCGCCAGCGGCGGCGCCTCGACCACCGCCACGCCGTGCTCCACGGCGAGTTCGCGAATGCGCGCGGCGACGCGGTCGGCGCCCATCGCCAGCACCACCGGAGCGCGCTGGCGTCCCTGCTGGTAGCCCAGCGCCACCGCGTAGTGGGTCGGGTTGGTCACCACCACGTCGGCCTTGGGCACCGCGGCCATCATGCGCTTGCGCGCGCGCTCCTGCTGCAGCGCGCGCAGGCGCTGGCGCACCTGCGGGTTGCCCTCGCTTTCGCGCATTTCGTCCTTCAGGTCCTGGCGCGACATCTTCAGCCTGTTGTTGAACTGCACGACCTGCCAGGGCACGTCGAACGCCGCCACCAGCAGCGTGGCCGCGGCCAGCCAGAAAAAGGCGCGGCCGCAGATGCTGCCCAGCAGCATCGGCGCCAGCCGCGGGTCGACGTGCAGCAGGCTCATCAGCGCATCGCGCTGCGACCACAGCATCCACGCCATCAGGGTGCCGATGACCAGCGCCTTCAGCGCCGCCTTCAGCAGATCCACCAGGCCGGTCCACGAGAACACGCGCTGCAGCCCGGCCACGGGGTCGAGGCGCGACAGGTCCGGAGACAGCGCCTCGAAACTGAACACCCAGCCGCCGAGGGCGAGGCCGCCGGCGATGCAACTGACGAAGGCCAGCAGCAGCAGCGGCAGGCCCAGCAGGAGCCCGCCGCGCACCACCGAGGCGGCGAAGGCGAGCGTACGCGACGGGTCGTGGACGGCCGCCGGCGGGATGTTCAGCGCCGCGTGCAGTACGTCGGCGCCGCGCCCGAAGAACCAGGATCCGCCGTAATACAGCGCGGCCGCGCCGCCGAGCAGCAGCAGACTGGAGGTGAGATCGCGCGAGCGCGCCACCTGCCCCTTGTCGCGCGCCTGCTGCCGGCGCTTGAGCGAGGCTGGTAGGTCGCGATCCTGTGCGCCCTGGTCGGCCATGCGCTCAGGCTCCGGAGGGCGCCGGCGCGCCGACGGCGGCGTCGCGCAACAGCGCGCCGGACAGGTTCACGCCGTACTCGACCAGGTGATGCACGACGGCCTGCATCACCGGAACCAGAAGCCACAGAGCGACAAAGCCGAGGGCGAAGAACAGCGGAAAGCCGATCGCGAACAGATTCAGCTGCGGCGCCAGCTTGCTCAGCGTGCCCAGCGCCAGGTTGGCGATCATCAACACTCCCAGCGCCGGCGCGGCCATCGCCAGCGCGAGGCTGAACAGCGCCCCGCCCTCGAGCGCCAGCGCATGCCAGCCGCCCGCGCCGAGACCGACCCCGGCCCCGACCGGCAGCATGGTGAAACTGCGCGCCAGCACGGCGAGCAGCAGCAGATGCCCGTTCATCGCGAGAAACAGCAGCAGGGTCAGCAGGTTGAGAAAACTCGCCAGGCTGGTGACCTCGACGCCCTGCAGGGGATCGAACAGCGTGGAAAAGCCCAGGCCCATCTGCAGGCCGATGATGCTGCCGGCGAGCTGGACGCTGCTGAGAATCAGCGACATCGCCAGGCCGACCACGCTGCCGATCAGCAGCTGCTGCACCACCAGGGTCCAGCCCAGCGCGCTGTCGAGCTGCACCGGCGGCATCGCCGGAAGCGCCGGAGCGAGCGCCAGCGCCACCACCACGGCCAGGCCCACGCGTACCTGGATCGGCACCTGCGAGGTGCTGAACACGGGCGCCGTGGTGAGCAGCGCCAGGACGCGCAGGAAGGGCCAGAAAAAGGCCCCGATCCAGTGCTCGACCTGCAGCGCGGTGAACGAGATCATGCCGGCGTGCCCGCTCAGGAACCCAGCAGTTGCGGAATGCTCAGCAGCAACTGGGTCGTGTAGTCCATCATCACGTGCAGCATCCAGGGCCCGGCGAACACCATGGCCAGGCCGACGGCGAAGATCTTCGGCACGAAACTCAGGGTCATCTCGTTGAGCTGGGTGGCCGCCT
This sequence comes from Pseudomonadota bacterium, assembly GCA_021841865.1. Classification (GTDB taxonomy): domain Bacteria; phylum Pseudomonadota; class Gammaproteobacteria; order Burkholderiales; family Burkholderiaceae_C; genus Thiomonas_A. Next base: position 5,828 of record JAKCDM010000110.1, on the reverse strand, counting down.
GCAGCAGGCTGACCAGCAGTCCGACCACCAGGGCCACCCCCAGCATCGGCAGCGACAGCAGGAACATCACCCACAGGGCGTGCTGGCCAAGCGATGCAACGGCTTCAGGACTCATGGTCGGACTCTCCTTCGGGGCGCCGTTTCAGTGCAGGAAACTCTGGACCAGCGATCCGATGATCAGATCCCAGCCATTGACCAGCACGAACAGCATCAACTTCAGCGGAAAAGACACCGTCACCGGCGACAGCATCATCATGCCCATGGACATGAGCACCGCGGCGACCACCATGTCGATGATCAGGAACGGGATGAACACGATGAAGCCGATCTGGAACGCCGTCTTCAGCTCCGAGGTGACGAAGGCCGGGATGAGCAGGGTCATCGGCGTGTCCTGCGGGCTGGCCAGCGGCTTGTGCCCCGACAACTTGACGAACAGCGCGAGGTCGTCCTTGCGGGTCTGCTTCATCATGAAGGTGCGCAACGGCCCGGCACCGGCCTGCAGCGCCTGGGTCAGGGAAATGCTGTTGTCCATCAGCGGCTTCACGGCCACGTCGTTGATCCTGTTGAACACCGGGCTCATCACGAACAGGGTCAGGAACAGCGCCAGCCCGACGATCACCTGGGCCGGCGGCACCGTGGTCGTGCCGAGTGCCTGCTTGAGCAGCGAAAGAACGATCACGATGCGCGTGAAGGCGGTCATCATCAGCAGCATGGCCGGCAGGAACACCAGCACGGTCATGAACAGCAGGGTCTGCAGACTCAGGCTGTACTGCGTGCCGCCGCCGGCCGCCGGCGTGCTGGTCAGCGCCGGCAGCCCCTGGGCGTGCGCCAATCCGGGCAGGCCCAGCCACAGCAGCGGCAGCGGCAGCAACAGACACAGGCAAGGCAGAAACCGTTTCATGACATTCCGGATGCATCAGACGAAGAATCGGAACCGCGCGCGGCCAGAGCCCCGCGCAGGCGCTCGGCGAACGCGGCGCCGGGGCCTGCGGGCGCTCCCGACGCGGCTCCCGGCGACAGGTCCAGCGCCTGCGGCAGCACGTGCAGGCAGCGCACGCCCTGCGCCCCGGCACCCAGCAGCAACTGCTGTTCTCCCACCTGCACGAGCAAGAGGCGTTCCCGCGGCGACAGTGCCAGCGAACGCAGCACGTACAGCCCGGATCCGCTGCGCCCGACGCCGGGCTGCAGGCGCTTCATCACCCGCAGCAGCAGGAAAAACACCACCAGCACCAGCGCGAGGCCGGCGAGCACGCGCAACATGGAGGCCCAGGACAAGGGATCGGACATGACGCAAACATCCCCCAGATGACGGTTTCTTGACGATTTCCCCCGACTCCGTGCCGGGGAGTTGACGGGGCTTCGAGACGGCCGGGCCCGCTGCACCGGCCCGGGAATGCCCCACCGGGAACCCTGCCACGCCCGCCAATCGGTACACTCGGTGGCAGGCGCATCGCGCTCGGTGAGCCGGCAACGGCGTGCCGGGCACGATGCGCCGGCAACCACCTGCAAGATTCATGCAACGCGCCCTGCCGGCCCCCGATGGCCGCCCGCCCCCGCTCCCCCCGCCGCCCTTCCACCCGTCCACCCGCTGTCCCGCATGCCCCGACCCGCAAGTTCCCCGGCCCTCGCCGCCCGCCAGTTGACCGAGGGTTTGCCGCAATCGCCACAACGCCGCTCCACGCTTCGCGGTGCCGGCGCGCTGCTGGCCGGCGCCTGCCTGCCCGGGGCAGTGCTGGCGGTGGCCGGCGCGTCGCATGGCGACCATGCGCCCGCGCTGCGCTACGCGCACTCGGAAAAGGCCATGCGCCTGGCGCTGCGCCTGGCGCGCCAGACCGCGCTGCCGCTGGCGTGGGTGCGCCAGCAGATCGCCCGTGCGTACTTTCAACCGGAGGTGGCACGCCTGATCATCCCCGGGCGCCCCGAGCAAAGGGACTGGCAGGTCTACCGCGGGCATTTTCTCGACGCCTCGAGAATCGACGCCGGCATACGCTTCCGGCGCAGCTTCGAACCCTGGCTGCAGCAGGGCCAGCAACGTTTCGGCGTGCCGCCGCAGGTCGTGCTGGGCATTCTCGGCGTGGAAACCCTGTACGGGCGCACCATGGGCGAATTTCCGGTGCTCGACAGCCTGAGCACCCTGGCGCTCGACTTCCCGGCCGCGGCGCCGAAGGACCGCAGCGACTATTTCGCGTCCCAGCTCGGCGACTACCTGGTCTGGTGCCATCGCGCCGGCATCGACCCGGCCTCGCTGCGCGGGTCCTACGCGGGTGCCATCGGCATGCCGCAATTCATGCCCGGCAACATCCTGCGCTGGGCCGCGCGCTTCGACGGCGAGGGCCCGGTGGATCTGGTGCACAGCGCCCCGGACGCCATCGCCAGCGTGGGCAATTTCCTCGCCGGACACGGCTGGGTGCCCGGCATGCCGGCGTGGTTCCCGCTGCAGCTGCCGGCGCGCATCGATCCCGCGGTGCTCGCGCAGCTGCTGGCGCCGGACATCGTGCCGAGCTTTCGCGCCGCGCAACTGCGCGCCGCCGGGCTGTCGCTGCTGCCGCAGGTGCTCGACTACCCCGGGCGACTCGCCGTGGTGCAGTTGCCGAACGCCGGCCGCGCCCCCGACTACGTGCTCGGCACCGACAATTTCTTTGCGGTCACGCGCTACAACCACTCCGCCTTCTACGCGCTGGCCGTGCTTCAACTGGGCCGGCGCGTGATGCTCGAGTCGAGCGCCTGAGCGCGGGCGCGCGCTCAGCGCATGAACAGAAAGGCCATGACCAGGCCGATGGCGACGATGCTCCAGCGCAGCAGCGCGCGCGGCACCAGGCGCGCGCCGCGCGCGCCGAGATAGCCGCCGAGCAGCACCGCCGGCACCATCAGCGCGGCGACGCGCCAATGCACGCTGCCGGCGGCGGCGTAGATGCCCAGCGCGAATACCGTGAGCAGCGCCGAGACCAGGTTCTTCAGGCCGTTCATGCGGTTCAGGTCGGTCTCGCCGATCAGCCCCAGCAGGGCCAGCAGCAGGACGCCGAGCCCGCCGTTGAAATAGCCGCCGTACAGGCTGACCAGGAACATGCCGCCCCACGCCACCCAGCGCGGGGTGTGGTCGTGCACCCCGCGCCCGACCATGCGCAGCAGCGGCTGCGAGAACGCGAACAGCGCGGTGGCGAACAACAGCAGCGCCGGCACCAGCGCGCGGAATGCGTGATTGCTGGTGGATACCAGCAGCAGCGCGCCGAGCAACCCGCCGAGCAGGCAACTGCTCAGCAGGCCGAACACGCCGAGGCCGCGCGGCGCGCCCATGTCCTCGCGAAAGCCCCAGGCGCTGGCCACGTAGCCCGGCAGCAGCGCCGCCGTCCCGGTGGCGTTCGCCGCCACGGCCGGCACTCCCGCCCACAGCAGGGCCGGCAGGGTCAGGAAGCTGCCGCCGCCGGCCACCGCATTCAGCGCGGCGCCGAAGAACGCCGCCCCCAGCAGCACGCCGTCGCGCAGCATCGGTGCGGCGCTCATCGCGTGCCCTCCCGGCGCGGCGCACCGATGCCGGTGCGGCCGCGCAGCGCGACGTGGATGCCGGCGAAGATGAGCAACGCGCCGACGACGTGGTACGGCGCGATGCGCTCCCCCAGGAACAGATAGGCCAGCACGGCGGCGAACAGCGGCGCCAGGTTGCCGAAGTAGGAGGGAATCTGCGCACCGATGCGCCCCACCGCGGCGCCCCAGCAACCGTAGGCGAGCAGCGACGCCAACAGCGACACGTAGGCGATGCCCAGCGCGACCTGCGGCCCCCAGTGCGTGGTCTGGCCCTGGCCCCAGCGCTCGTAGGCCGCCAGCGGGGCGATGAACAACAGCCCCCAGGCAATCTGCGAACTCAGCAGGCTCAGACGTGGCAGCGCCACCGGGTGGCGCCGCAGATCCCAGGTGTACAGCGCCCACAGGAACACCGCCACCAGCATCATCAGGTCGCCGGGTGCGAAATGCAGCCCCGCCAGGCGCTGCAGGTGGCCTTCGGTGACGACCACGGCCACTCCGGCCACCGACAGCACGCTGCCGGCCCACGCCGCCACGCCGATGGCCTCGCCGAACAGCAGCGCGCCGAGCAGGGTCACGAACACCGGCGACGCGGACGTGACCAGCGACACCTTGAGCGGCGTGGTGCTGTGCAGCGCCACATACTGGATGGAGTTGTAGCAGGTGACGCCGAGAAAGCCCTGGCGGGCCAGCACCTTCCAGTGGCTGCGCAACACCCCGCGCGAACGCCACAGCGTGCGCGCTGTGAACGGCGACAACGCCAGCAAGGCGAACAACCAGCGGTAGAAGCTCAGGGCCAGCGGCGCGATCTGGCCGACCAGGAGACGCCCGACCACGGCATTGCCGGCCCACAGCATGGGGGGCAGCAGCAGCATGGCCACGGTGGGAGCGGAAAGGCGTTGATGTGGTTGCATGCGCGCATTATTCCAAGCTCCGGCACGACAGGTGCGAGGACGGCTCGCGCGGCGTCGCCGGCGCACGCCAGTAGCGCCGCTGCATCGAGCGCCAGGCGCACAGTTGCGCGGGCCGTTGATCGCGCCAGCGCAGCGCGCCGTCGCGGTCGGTGCGTGCCGGCACCAGGCCGCGGGCGCGCAGGCGCTGCAGCAGCGCCTCGTGCGGATGCCCGTAGCGGTTGCCCAGCCCGGCCTGGATCGCCACCACGCGCGGCGCCACCGCGTCGAGAAAGGCGTCGTGGCTGGAGCCGCGGCTGCCGTGGTGCCCGGCCACCAGCAGGTCGCTGCGCAGGCGCCGCGCAAGCCCCGGCTGACGCAGCAACGCGCGCTCGCCGGCGCGCTCCAGATCCCCGGTGAGCAGCAGCGAGCCCGACGCCGCCTGCACCCGCAGCACGCACGAGCCCGCGTTGTCCTCGCGCAGCGCGCTGCCCGGCGGCGGGTGCAGCCACTCGAAGCGCACGCCGTCCCAGCTCCAGCCGCGGCCGGCCAGGCAGCGACCCGCGGCGGTGAAGCCGAGGCGGCGCAGGCGCTCGGCGCGCACCGAGCCCTGTGCCGGCGTGCCGGGGTAGGCACGCGCCAGCGCCGCGGCGCCACCGGTATGGTCGGCATCGCCGTGACTCAGCACGACGCGCTGCAGGCGCCGTTCGCCGAGCTGGCGCAGCAACGGCAGCACGGCCTGTTCGCCGGCGTCGTGCCGCGGCCCGAGCGGCGGCCCGGTGTCGAACACCAGCGTGTGCGCATGGGTGCGCAGCAGCACCGCGGAGCCCTGCCCGACGTCGACCATCCAGGCCTCGAGGTGTCCGTATGCCGGGCGCGGCGTCGGCTGCAGCCAGAGCAGGCCGAGCAGCGCCGCGCCCGGCAGGCGCAGGCGCCAGGGCCACGGCAGCACCAGCGCCAGCACTCCGGGCAGGGCCAGCGCCAGCGCCGCGTCGGTCGGCGCAGCCGCGTACCACTGCGCGCCCGGCCAGTCGGCCAGCACGCGCAGCAGCTGCAGCAGATGGTCCTGCACGCCGGCCGCGATGCGCCAGGCCAGCGCATCCAGCGGCGGCGGCAGCAGCAGCCCGCCGACGGCCAGCGGCACCACGAGCATGGTCACGACCGGAATGGCCACGGCGTTGGCCAGCGGCGACACCAGCGACACCTGCTGGAAGAACGCCAGGGTCAGCGGCGCCAGCGCCAGGCTGACGGCCCATTGCGCGCGCGCCGCGTCGCGCAGGCGCTGCCAGGCGCCGCGGGCGCCGGCTGGCGCCGGCGCGGGCGGCGCCGCCGCCGGCGCTTGCGCCAGCAGCAATGCGGCGACGGCGCCGAACGACAGCCACAGCCCGGCTTGCGTGATCGCCCACGGATCCCAGGCCA
>JAKCDM010000109.1 GCA_021841865.1 Pseudomonadota bacterium | reverse complement strand
AGGTCAACCCGCAGTTCGTCAACATCGCCACGCCCACCGAGGTGGTGATCGCGTCGACCTTCGACGTCGAGATCGAGGGCGGAGGCGGCTCGCTGCACATCTGCATTCCCTACAGCATGGTCGAGCCCATCCGCGACCAGCTGATGACCGGGATGACCACCGACCGCAACGAGGTCGACCAGCGCTGGATGCAGGCCCTGCAGACCGAGATGCGCGAGGCTGCCGTGGAGCTGCGCGTCGAGCTGCTGCAGCGCGAGGTGCTGGTGCGCGAACTGCTCGCGCTGCGCGTGGGCGACGTGATCCCGGTGGACATGCCCGAGACCGTGGTGGCGCGGGTCGACGGCATTCCCGTGCTGGTGGGCGAGTACGGCCAGCACGACGACAACATGGCCATCAAGGTCCGCCAGCGCCTGCTGCCCGAGGCCGGCCTGGGTCGCTCGCCCAAGGCCCACCTGCGCTGAATCGGCGCCCGGGTCGCGAAGCGCCAGCCGTCCGTCGCCCGAGCCTTTTCCCCCGAACCTTCGTACCATTGCCGACATGGCCGATCCCGAATACACAGGCGCAGCGCCCGACGCAACCGACCCGCTGGTGGAAGAGACCGCGATGGCCGACGACTGGGAAGCCGCGCTGGCCGAGCAGGGGCCGACCGGCAGCGAGCCCGCAGTCGGCGAAATGCCCGCGCAGCCGGCTGCCGCGGCGCAGCCTCAGGCGCAGCGTGCCAGCTTCGCGCAGCTGCAGCCCGACGGCGCGGGGAACGCAGGGGTCGAGCAGCTCGACCTGGTCATGGACATCCCGGTCACGCTGTCGGTGGAGCTGGGGCGCACCAAGATCCAGATCCGCGAGTTGCTGCAGCTGGCGCAGGGCTCGGTGGTCGACCTCGACCGACTGGCCGGCGAGCCGATGGACGTGCTGGTCAACGGGTTCCTGATCGCGCGCGGAGAGGTGGTGCTGGTCAACGACAAGTTCGGCATCCGGCTCACCGACATCGTCAGTCCCACGGAGCGTGCGCGCCGCCTGGGATGAGGCGATCGCGCGGCGGCAGCGCGCCGCCGCGGTTCAGTCGCGACTGCCCTTCGCCGACGCAGCGCGCTCGATCTCGTCGCGGGTGCGAGCGTAGACCTGCGAATGGGGCTTGCCGATGGCCAGCGCCTGCGCGATGGCGCCGCGCGCGGCGTCGATGTCGCCGGCGGCCAGCAGCGCCTGCGCCAGGTTGTTGAGTGGATCGCCATCGTGCGGGTGGGCCCTCGCCGCCTGCGCGAAATGCACGGCGGCGGCGGCATAGTCCTTGCGCGCATAGGCCAGGTTGCCCAGGCCCATCATCGCCACCCAGGCGTCGGGCCAGTGTTCCAGCGCTGCCCGGTAGGCCTGGCGCGCCGCGGCGGGCGCCACGCCCTCCATCGGCGCCACCGCGCTCAGGTAGCGTACCGCGGTGGCGCCGGGCGGAAACACCCCCGGGCGCAGCGCCACGAAGCCCCAGCGACCGCCGCCGGCCCAGGTGGCGTCGAACTGCCCGATGGACAACACCAGGTCGCGCGCGGTGCTCGAGCGCAGCGTGATGGTGTCGGCGCCCAGGTCGTAGCCGACGACCACCGCGTAATGCCACGTGCCCGCGGTGATTCCCAGGCGCTGCAGCACCACCACCGGATGGCCCGCGGCGATGTTGCTCATCAGCGCGCCCAGCGTCGGGTCGATCACGTAGGCCACGCGCGACGCGCGGCGGGTGGCGCCGAGCATGTCGTACTGCAGCGTGCCGTCGAGCGCCGGGGTGATCAACTCCGGCTTGAGGCGCTGCACGTCGGTGTCGACCCCGCTGAAGCGCAGCACCTCGGCCAGCGACGCGGGACCGCAGGCGTTGGTGTCGTCGGCGTAGAAATCGACGCCATGCACGGACGCGCGCTGCGGCAGATCCGGCGGGCGCTGCAGCAGCTTGCCGTCACGAAACTGCGGGGGGCTCGACGCCCCGGGAAGCGCGCAGCCGCCCAGCAGCCCGGCCAGCGCCAGCGCCAGTCCGGCATGCCTGGCGCGCCGCCTGCCGGCCTGGCGCGCGCGAGTGGGCGCCGGCGTCAAACCGCCAGCACCACCAGGATGGCCACCAGCAGGATGATCACCGTTTCCTGGAAGCCCAGCGTGCCGGCTGCGGGCATCGACTGGATTCGCGAGGCCAGGCTGGCGACCTCGGCGTTGCTCAGGGCGGCCACTCGCTGCTGGGTCAGCGCCTCGCTGACACCCAGGTGCTGCAGGCGCTGGCGCACATCGGCGCGGGCCAGGAACTGCTCGAGCACCTGGCGGTCGTGCGCGGCGCCGGCCGTGCTGGCGCCGCCGGCCTGGCCAGTGAGTTGCTGGGTGCCGATCAGATCGGCCTTGGCCACCGGGGGCAGTGCAAGCATGCCGGCGCTGAGCAGCAGCGCCACGAGTTGGCCGGACAGGCGTCGGGGGGTCATGGTTCGTCTCCTGAACTGTGCAACGAGGGCCACCGGCGCGCGGCGTCGAAGCCCGGCTGCCGGGCCGGCGCGCGCCACGGCAGGAATTTTACGATGGGCGCGGCTTGCGCGATGGGCCTGGGCGCCGCCGCCGTGGCAGCGGCACGCGGGCCGCGCGCCACGCCAGCGCGCGCATGGCAACGGCCTGCTGCGACGCAGGCGCGTAGCGCGCCCGCTCGAGTTCGAGCAGCAGCTCGCAGGCATCGCGCATTCCGGCCAGGCGGCTCAATCGCCTCGCCAGCGTTCCGGGCGGCTCGCCCGGCAAGGCTTCGAAGCCCCGGCGCCGCAGTCGTGCCCGCAGGCGATGCCATGCGCGCTGCCAGGGGTCGCGAGGCGCGCGCGATTTCCACAACAGCCACAGGCCTCCGAGGCTGAGCAGCAGGGCCAGGCTCAGCGCCGACGCCGACGCCAGGCGCGCTCCGCTGGCGCGGGGCATTCCCAGCTTGTCCAGCAGGCGGCGCTGGCGGTCCTGGCCGTAGTCGAGCACCCATTGGTTCCAGGCCGAGTCGAGCGCGTCGCCGGCGTTGCGCAGCCAGCGAATGGTGCGCGCATCGCGCGGGCCGAGGGCGGCCAATCCCAGCAGGGGTTCGGCCGCATCGAGGGTCTGGCTGCGGTCGACGCGGGCAGGGTCCACCATCGCGGTGGGGTCGGCGCGCACCCAGCCGCTGCCGGCGATCCAGTATTCGGCCCAGGCATGCGCGTCGCTCTGGCGCACCACCCATTGCCCGTCGAGCGGATTGAGCGAGCCGCCCTGGTAGCCGGTGACGATGCGGGCCGGAATTCCCGCCGCGCGCATCAGCACCACGAAGGCCTGGGCGTAGTGCTCGCAAAAGCCGACCCGGCGCTGGAACAGGAACTGGTCGACGGCGTCCGGCCCGGAGTACACGCCGGGGTGCAGGCTGTAGCGGAAGTCCTGCCGGCGGAACATGCGCAGCGCCGCGTCGGCCACCGCGGCCGGGCCGCCGGTGCCGTAGCGCTGGCGCAGCTGGCGACCGAGCGCCAGCGTGCGCGGGTTGTCGCCGGGCGGCAGGCGCAGCAGCTCGCGCAGGCGTGCCTCCGGCTCGTCGGCGCCGTAGGCATGGCGGGGCCACGAGGTCACGCGAAAGCGCGTGACCCGGGTCAGCCGGTGGGTCGCGCGCAGCTCCAGGTCGGGCAGCAGCTGCAGTCGCGTTCCGGGCTGGCCCTGCAGCGCGGGTGCGCTCGCCGGCGCCGCCAGCGCGAACGCGAAGTGGCGCTGCGTCGGCTGCTGGGTCACCGTGTAGCTCACGGCCGGGCCGAGCTGGCGCAGCACGGTCTCGCGCGGCCGCCCCGCGTGCCGCGCCGGCAGCGCGCTCCACACGCGCCCGTCGAATCGCCCGAGCACCGGGCCGCGCCAGTACAACTCGCGCCGGGGAGGGCGCGGGCCGTCGAAGCGCACGCGAAACGCCACGCTGTCGTCGAGGGCCAGGCGCGCGATGGCGCCCGGGTCCATGTCGGCGGAAAGCCCGCTGGCCGCCTGGTGGGTGTCGGGCAGGCTCCACAGCGGGCCGGCCAGGCGCGGAAACAACACGAACAACGCGGCCGTCAGCGGCAGCCCCAGTCCGAGCAGGCGCAGCGACGTGCCCACGCGGCGCGCCAGCGGCGGGCGCCCTGCCGGCAGGTTGGCGTGCAGCAGCGCGGTCAGCCAGCCGAGCATGCACGCCAGCATCCATGCCGCGGCCAGCGCCGACTGGGTGTAGAGAAACTGCGCGAACACGCAGAACAGGCCGAGGTAGAACACCACGTAGGCGTCGCGTCGCGCGCGGGACTCGAGCAGCTTCAGGCCCAGCAGCAGCATGACCAGGCTGACCCCGGGGTCGCGCCCGAACAGGGTGTGGAAGCGCAGCCCCACCGCGGCGACGCCCAGCCCGAGCAGCAAGGCCAGCAGGCCGCGCGAAGGCAGTGGACGCTGCGTCCATGCCAGCAGCGCGCGCCAGCCCAGCAGCGCCACGCCGCAGGCGCCGGCCCACGCCGGCAGGTGGGCCAGCAGCGGCAGCAGGCTCGCCGCGCCCACGAGCACGACCCACAGCGTGTCGCGCGACTCCTGCGGCAGCGCGCGCAGACGTTCGCGCGGCGCGAGTGCCGCGAGTGGCGCGAGCGGCACGCCGCTGGCGCCGCGCTCAAGCGGCCGGCGTGGCATCGTCCGTTCCCCATCGCGCCAGCAGGCGCAGGCATTCGCGTGCATGTTCCGGCGTGGCGGCCGCGGCACGCGCCTGTCCCGGCAGACGCAGCTCCCACGCCAGCCCGGCTCGACGCGCCAGCAGCACCCACGCGCACAGCTGCTCCAGGCGCGCGTCGGCGGCCCAGGCCGGCGGCAGCGCCTGCCAGTCCAGGCACAGCACCGTGCCCGCGGGCATGCCGCCCGAGCTGCGCACGATCCAGCGGTCGTCGCGCGACTTGCGCCACACCACGCGACGCACCGGGTCGCCGATTCGCCAGTCGCGCAGTTCGTCGGGCTCGTCGCCGTCGCCGCGGCGGCGCATCTGTTCGCTGCCCGCGCGCGCTTCGGGCGCCGGCAGCGGCAGCGAGGGATCGCGCGGCGCCGGGTAGACCCACAGGGCAAGCGCCGGGCGCCACACGCTCCAGGCGCGCCACAGGCCGAGGGGGTAGCGCGTCTCGACGCGCAGCGCCGGCCACGCCAGGTGGCCGCGGCGCGCGGGGCGCCAGGGCAGCGCCAGCTCGACGCTTTCGCCGGCGGGCACGTCCAGCGCCCGCGCGTCGGAATCGTCCAGCCGGGCCAGCAGGCCCCAGCGCGCGCCGCGCCCGGCATGCACCCGCAGCTGCAGCACGCCGCTGCGGCCGGCAAACCACTCGCCCGGCTCGCCGCCTGCGGCGGCCAGCTGCAGCCCCCGCAGATTGGCATGCGTGAGGTGCATCGACATCAGCGCGCTTCCCGCCAGCGCGAAGGTGAACAGGTAGCCGAGGTTGAGCTGGTAGTTGATCGAGCCCACGAGCAGCACGAGCAGGGTCAGCGCGAAGAACCAGCCTGCCGGCGTGGGCAGGATGTAGACGTTGCGCTGGCCGAGCACGGTGCTCGCCCCCGGCGAGTGGCGCGCCAGCGCCCAGCGGGAAAAACGCGCCCGCAACGCCGTCGCGATGCGCGAGGGCACGCCGCGCGGGCCGCGCATCACAGTTCGAGGCGCTGGAGCATGTCGTGCAGTTCGGCGGCCACGCCGCCGCTGCCCGGCATGCTTTCGCCGACGCCGACCAGACGATGCACCGCGACGGCAGGAAGCACCGCCTGCACGTCCTGCGGCGCGCAGTAGTCGCGCCCCTGCAGCAGCGCGTGGGCCCGCGCGGCGCGCAGCAGCGCCAGACCGGCGCGCGGGCTCAGCCCGCCGGCGAAGGCGCGACTGCTGCGCGTGGCGTCGAGCAGGCGCTGCACGTAATCGGCCAGTGCCGGCGCCACGTGCACGCGCAGCACCTGCTGCTGCAGGCGCTGCACGCGCTCGCGGTCGAGCAGCGGCGGCAGGTGCCGCAGCAGCTCGCGCCGGTCCTGTCCGAGCAGCAGCGAGCGCTCGGAAGCGGCGTCCGGGTAGCCCAGCGACAGGCACATCAGGAAGCGGTCGAGCTGCGATTCCGGCAAGGCATAGGTGCCGCGCTGGTCGTGCGGATTCTGCGTGGCGATGACAAAAAAGGGCTCGGGCAGCGCGTGCGAGCTGCCGTCGACGCTGACCTGCTGCTCCTCCATCGCCTCGAGCAGCGCGCTCTGGGTCTTGGGCGGGGCGCGGTTGATCTCGTCGGCCAGCAGCACCTGCGTGAACACCGGGCCGGGGTGGAAGCGCAGGCCGCCGCCTTCGCGGTCGGGCATGCTGGTGCCCAGCAGGTCCGACGGCAGCAGGTCGGCGGTGAACTGCACGCGGGTGAAGCCGAGTCCGAAGCTGCGCGCCAGCGCCTGCGCCAGCGTGGTCTTGCCGACCCCCGGAAGGTCGTCGATCAGCAGGTGCCCGCCGGCGATCAGGCAGCACACCGCGAGCTGCAGTTGCGCGCGCTTGCCGACCAGCACGCCGTCGAGTTGCGCGACCAGCGCGCCCAGTTCGTGATTCATCGCAAGCTCGCGGCGCCACCGCCGCCAGACAATAATTGCAGGATGCAGCTATTGTGCCTGCGGGCGGCATTTCGAGCCGCCCAGGCCCACCGCGAGGAGACCGCATGCGCACCGGGTACTTCACCCACCCCGATTGCACCCGACATGAAATGGGGCGCGACCATCCCGAGTGCCCGGCGCGCCTGGCGGCCATCGAGGACCGCCTGATCAGCGCCGGCCTCGACTGGGTGCTGCAGCGAATGCAGGCGCCGCTGGCCGAAGAGCACCAGCTCGAGATGGCCCACAGCGCGCTGTACCTGGCCGAGCTGCGCTCGCGCGGTGCCATCGACGACGGCTACGCGTGGATCGACCCCGACACGCTGATGAACCCGCATACGCTGAACGCGGCGCTGCGCGCTGCCGGCGCCGCGGTGGCGGCCACCGACGCGGTGCTGGACGGCAAACTGGACAACGCCTTCTGCGCGGTGCGTCCGCCGGGGCACCATGCGACCCACGACCGGGCGATGGGTTTCTGCTTCCTGAACAACGTGGCCGTCGCCGCGCGTCATGCGCTGGATCGCCGCGGGCTGGAGCGCGTGGCGGTGGTCGACTTCGACGTGCACCATGGCAACGGCACCGAGGACATCCTCGCGGGAGATTCCCGGGTGCTGATGACCAGCTTCTTCCAGCATCCCTTCTACCCCTACAGCGGAACCGAGCAGCCGGCGCCGAACATGCTGAACGTGCCGCTGCCGGCCTACACCGGCGGCGCGCAGGTGCGCGAGGTGGTGGCCCACCAGTGGCTGCCGCGCCTGCGCGAGTTCGCGCCGCAGATGATCTTCATCTCCGCCGGCTTCGATGCCCACCGCGAGGACGACATGGCGCAGTTCGGACTGGTCGAGGCCGACTATGCGTGGATCACGCGGGCCATCCGCGACCTCGCCGACGAGGTCTGCCAGGGTCGCATCGTGTCCTGCCTGGAAGGCGGCTACAACCTCAGCGCGCTCGGCCGCAGCGTGGTCGAGCACCTGCGGGTGCTCGCGGGGGTTGAATGAGGGCCCCCTCCGTCGCCGGGCGCGAGCCCGGCGACGGAGGGGGCCCACCTCCCTATGCACAATAGGGGGAGCGGCGTGAAGGCCGTGACTGGACGTTTCTGACTGGAGAGCCTCGATGTCCCTTGCCACTTCCCAGGCCGCGCACGATGCGGCTGCCCAGCCCGTGCTGCTGGTCGAGCGCGACGCGCGCGGCGTGGTCACGCTGACGCTGAACCGGCCGCAGGCGTACAACGCGCTGTCGCGCGAGATGCTGCAGGCGCTGCGCGCCGCAGTCGCGCCGCTGCGCGACGACGAGCAGGCGCGCGTGGTGCTGCTGCGCGGGGCCGGCAAGGCCTTCTGCGCCGGCCACGACCTGCGTGAAATGCGACCGCAGGCGGGTACCGAGGCCATCGGCGAGCTGTTCGACGCCTGCGGCAGGTTCATGCTCGACCTGGTGGCGTTGCCGCAACCGGTGATCGCCGTGGTGCACGGCATGGCCACCGCGGCAGGTTGCCAGCTGGTGGCGCAATGCGACCTGGCGGTGGCTGCCAGCGACGCGCGCTTCGCCACGTCGGGAGTCAACCTCGGGCTGTTCTGCTCCACGCCCAGCGTGCCGCTGGGGCGCAACATCCCGCGCAAGCGGGCGATGGAAATGTTGCTGACCGGTGAGTTCATCGACGCTGCCACGGCCTGCGACTGGGGCCTGATCAACCGCGCGGTGCCCGCCGCGGAACTGGACGCGCAGGTCGAAACCCTGGTGCAGCAGATGCTGGCCAAGCCGGCCCAGGCCATCGCGATGGGCAAGGCGCAGTTCTATCGCCAGCTCGAAATGGGACTGTCCGGCGCCTACCAGCTGGCCGCCCAGACCATGGTTTGCAATTTCCACGAGCCCGAGACCCTCGAAGGGGTGCAGGCCTTTCTCGACAAGCGAACGCCGTCGTGGAAGTCCCGGCAGTGAAGCACGCGCTGGCGCTGCGCCACGGCTCGCCGCTGCTGCAGGCCATCGAGCACCACTCCTGGGCGCTGCTGCGCTGGCACCTGCTGATCGTCGCCGGCACGCTGCTGCTCGGCCTGCTGGTGGGCACCGCGCTGGAGCGGCGCTTCAGCGCGTCGAGCTGGAGGGGCGCGCTGCGCGCGGCGCTGGGCCACGGCGTCGCGTTGCCACTGGTGTCGCTGCTGGCGCTGCAGTTGTCGCGGCATGCGTCGTGGACCCTGCTGCACGCGGAGATCCTGCAGCTGATGCTGGCGGTGCTCGGGGTCTGGCTGCTCACCCGGGTGGCCGCGCGAGCCGCCCAGCGCTCGCTGCGCGACCCCGACCTGGCGCGCTGGCTGACCTGGGGCGTGCGCCTGTTCGCCGGCATCGGGCTGCTGCTGTACCTGTCGGGAGCGCTGCCGTTGATCAAGGAGGCGCTGGATGCCGTTTCGGTGCACATCGGCAGGCAGCGCCTGACGGCGTGGACCCTGCTGCGCGGAGTGACCTCGGTGGCGGTGACCCTGGTGCTCGCGCTTTGGGTGTCGTCGCTGATCGAGTCACGCCTGCTGGCTTCGCCGCTGGACATCAACCTGCGCCTGGTCGTCTCCAGGCTGGTGCGGGCCGGTGTGTTCACGGTGGCCTTGCTGACGGCGCTGCAGATGGTCGGCATCGACCTCACGGTGCTGAGCGTGTTCGGCGGCGCGCTCGGCGTGGGGCTGGGGCTGGGCCTGCAGCGCATCGCCGCCAACTACGTGTCGGGTTTCGTGATCCTGCTCGAGCGCAGCCTGCGCGTGGGCGACAACGTGCGCCTGGAAAGCTTCCAGGGGCGCATCCAGGACATCAAGACCCGCTACACCGTGGTGCGCAGCGCCGGTGGCACCGAGTCGATCGTGCCCAACGAGATGCTGATCTCCAACCGCATCGAGAACCTGTCGTACACCGACCCCAACGTCTGGCTTTCGACCACCGTGTCGGTGGCCTACGACACCGATCTGGACCAGGTGCTCGAACTGCTGGTCGGCGCCACCGCCGCGGTGCCGCGGGTGCTGGCGCAGCCGGGCCCGTCGGCGGTGCTGAGCAACTTCGGCGCCGACGGACTGGAGATCACCGTCGGTTTCTGGATCGCCGATCCGGAAAACGGTACGCTTGGCGTGCGCGGCGCCGTCAACCTGGCGCTGTGGCGCGCGCTGCGTGATGCGGGGATCGAGATCCCGTTCCCGCAGCGCGTGCTTCACTGGGCCGCCGGCGCCGAGCCCGCGGCCGAGGTTTCGCACCTTGCGTCCGGGGCTTGATTCCGCCCGGTCGCTGCCGATACACTGGCAAAAAATAGAACGATCGTTCGCTTTTTGGGCGACGGGGCGGTTCCCGTCGTCCTGGCAGGCGCGGTCCGGCCGCAGGCCGCATCGCGCAGGGCAGCGCCTGCGTTCCCGACAGGAGTGAAAGGCATGAAGGTTCTGGTCGCCGTCAAACGCGTGGTGGACTACAACGTGAAGGTCCGCGTGAAGTCCGACGGCAGTGGGGTGGACACCGCCGGGGTGAAGATGAGCATGAACCCCTTCGACGAGATCGCGGTGGAGGAGGCGGTGCGCCTGAAGGAAAAGGGCGCGGCCACCGAGATCGTGGCCTTCAGCGCCGGCGTGGCGGCGTGCCAGGAGACCCTGCGCACGGCGCTGGCGATCGGCGCCGATCGCGGCGTGCTGGTGAGCACCGAGGCCGAGCTGCAGCCGCTGGCGGTGGCCAAGCTGCTGCGGGCGCTGGTCGACAAGGAGCAGCCGCGCCTGGTGATCCTGGGCAAGCAGGC
>JAKCDM010000108.1 GCA_021841865.1 Pseudomonadota bacterium | reverse complement strand
GCACGGTGGCGGTGGTGGTGCCGTCACCGGCGTTGTCGCTGGTCTTGGAAGCGACTTCCTTGACCATCTGCGCGCCCATGTTCTGCAGCTTGTCCTTGAGCTCGATCTCCTTGGCCACGGACACGCCGTCCTTGGTCACGGTGGGGGCGCCGAACGAGCGCTCGAGCACCACGTTGCGGCCCTTCGGGCCCAGCGTGGCCTTGACGGCGTTGGCCAGGATGGTCACGCCTTCCATCATGCGGGCGCGCGCGTCGGCGCCGAATACGACTTCTTTTGCAGCCATGTGTGTTTCTCCGGAATCTGGGGGTTGCGGTTCGGGCGGGCCGGATTACTTCTCGATCACGGCCATCAGGTCGTCTTCGCGCATGACCATCAGCTCGTCGCCGTCGAGCTTGACGGTCTGCCCGGCGTACTTGCCGAACAGCACGCGATCGCCGACCTTGACCGCCATGGGCAGCAGCTCGCCCTTGTCGTCGCGCTTGCCGGGACCGACGGCCAGCACTTCACCCTGGTCGGGCTTCTCGGCGGCGGCGTCGGGAATGAAGATGCCGGAAGCCGTCTTGGTTTCCTGTTCCACACGCTTGACGATGACGCGATCGTGCAGGGGACGCAATTTCATGAAAGTGGCTCCTGTGGAGGTATTCGGGGTTTGAAACCGGTTTGTCAAACGCAGGCCGCGCCCCGGAAAGGGCGCGGCTGTCGAGGCCCGGCGGTACGCGAAGGGTACCAGACCGTTAGCACTCAGCGGTTGCGAGTGCTAATTGTAGGGGCGGGCGAGCGGATTTCAAGACCTGCCAGCGGCCGGCCCCGGGGAGCTGTCAAACCAACCCGAGGTCGCGCGGACGGCTTCCCGGGAACACCGCCTGCAACTGCGACGGGCGCAGGCCCCACAGGCGGCCGAACAATCCGCCCAGCAGGTCGCGGTCGTTGGTCAGCACCGGGTAGTCGCGGTTCTGGTTCAGCGTGGCCGGCGACAGCGCGACCTGTTCGCCCACCACGCGAGCGCCGCGCACGCCGCCGCCCAGCACCCAGTACACGCTGCCGTGCCCGTGGTCGGTGCCGCGGTTGCCGTTCTCGCGGAAGGTGCGGCCGAACTCGCTCAGCACCACCACCGTGGTGTCGCGCCAGCTCGGGCCGAGGGCCAGCCGCAGCGCAGCCAGGCCGTCGCCGAGGGACTGCAGCCGGGTCGCGAGCTGGCCCTGCGAGCCGTTCGCGCCGGCCTCGTAGACATGGGTATCCCAACCTCCCACGTCGATGAAGCCGATGTCGAAACTGTCCCTCATCAAGGCCCCGATGCGCGCCGCCTCGGCGACGAAACCCCTGGGTGCCACGGCGCCGCGGCTGGCCGCGCGCATCTCCTGCGCCCAGCTCGCCTGCCGCATGTCGCGCGTCACCGCCGCCTGGGTCGCGAAGCCTTCGCGCACCGAGTCCTGCTGCGCGGTGTCGCTCCACATGCGCTCCAGCAAGGCCTGGTCGCCGGGCGCGATGCCACCGCGCCCGGCCTGCGCCACGGCCATGTTGGGCACGCGCCAGGGTCCGCGCATGCTCAGCGGCAGCTGCGCGCTGAAGGCGATGGGCCGCACACCGCCCGGCGACGCGCCCAGCTGGGTCAGCAGGCGATTGAGAAAGCCGTCGCGGAAGTCGTGCGGATCGGGGCCCTGTCCGAGCTCGATGTGATCCTGGGTCTCGAAGTGGCTGCGACTCAGGTCCTCGGTGCCGGCGAAAGGCACGAAGGCGAGCTGGCCCTGGCGCCACAGCGGCAGCAGGCTGGTGCGCAACGACGGATGCAGCGCCCAGGCGGCGTCGAGCTCGATCGCCGCGTCGGCACCGCTTCCCGGGCGCGGCACCGCGATGTGCGGGCGCGCCTCGTAGTAGAAGTCGCAGGCATGCGGAACCAGCAGGTTGGCCGCGTCGTAGGCTCCGCGCAGGAACACCAGGATGAACTTGGGGCGCCCCGCCACCGGCGCTGCCCACAGCCTGCCCATCGGCAGCGCCAGGCTCGCAGCCGTGGCCTGCAGCATTCGTCGACGTTGCATACCCCCTCCCTCGGCGCGCATCGAGCGCATCAGTCGTTCATGAAATCGGGCGAAGCCAGCCACAGCGAGTTCCAGCGCACGCGGCGGCCCACCTGCGCCAGCGCGGCGGCGGTGGCCGGCCGCAACGACGGCTCGGCGGCGCGGAACACCGCGCTGGCGGCCAGCTCGGGCACAGCGCCGCGTCGCGCCGGGCGCGGGCTGGCTGCCATGTCGGCGCCGCCCAGCTCGGGTGGCGGCGGGCCGAACAGCGCGGGGGCTCCGGCGCCGAGCTGCCGCGCGATCTGGAATCGCGTGGTCAGCTGCCCAGGGCTGTCCCACGAGCCGCCGTCGACCGGGTATCCGTCGGGGGTGCTGCGTCCGTCCAGCGGCTCGCCCAGGCGCGCCAGCATGCCCAGGATCGGCCGCGGGTTGCGGATCACGCGATCGCCCACGCTGGCGCGCAGCGCAGACAACACATAGCGCATCGGGTCCTTGAACTGCGGCTGGCCCAGGCTGGCGATGAACTGCGGGCTGGTGAACATCGTGCGCAGCACGGACGCGATGTCGCCATCGCTGCGCTGCCAGGTTCGCACCATCGCCGCGAGCATCGCCGGATCGGGATGATCGGCGACGAAATACTGCGCCAGCTCGAAACACACATGCCTGGCGGTCGCCGGGTCGTCGGCGAGCAGCGCGACCACCTGCTCGATCTCCTGCACGCCCCGCCCCTGCAGCGTGTGGTCGAGCACCACCTGCGGATCGGGGTCGTGCCGGGCCGGGTTGAACACGACCAGGCCGTCACGCCACACCAGTCCGCGCAACGCCGGGCGAACGCGAACCGGCCGGCCCGGGAGATCGACCCCGAGGCCGGTGAGCACATGCGCCAGCCGGGTCACGTCGGCCTGCGTGTAGCCGGCGCCCACGCCCAGCGTGTGCAGTTCCATGACCTCGCGCGCATAGTTCTCGTTGATGTGGCCTCGAGCGTTCTGCGCGTTGTTCAGGTAGAGCAGCATCTGCGGCGAGAACATGGTCGCACGCAGCAGATCGCGGAAATGCCCCAGCGCGCGCGGGGCGATCACCCGCTGTGCGTAATCGGCGGTCATCGGCCCGACGAAGCCGGCCCGGAACACGTTGAAGTGGTTCATCCAGAACCAGCTCAGTCGCTGCTGCAGTTGGTTCGGCGCGTAGACGTCCAGCAGCACCTGCTGCTCCATGGCCTGGCGGGTCAGCAGGTTCTGTCGCTCGCGCGCCATGCGCAACGGCGCCTGCGCCGCAGCGGGATCGCTCGCGGCCAGCGCGCGCGATCGCATGCGGGCGCGCCGCTGCTCGACGACCATCGACGGCACCCATTGCTGCAGCGGAGCATTCACCGGCAGGCCGGCCAGCAACGGCCCCAAGCCTTCGGGCAACGCGGGCGTCGCCGGTGCCTGCAATTGCGAATCCAGCCAACGCGTCGCGCCGACGCTTCGCAGTTCGCGCAACTGCGCGGCGTCGGCCCCCCAGCCCAGTCGATCGAGAAAGGCCACGGGCCGGGCGCGCGCGGCGGCGTCGAGACCGGCGAGCTGCGAAGCAGCCGGGCTGGCCGCGGCCGTCCCCGCGGTCGCCACTGGCGCCGCCTGGCAGCCGCCGAGCACGAAGACTGCCGCGGCAGCCAGCAGCGTGGACAAGCCCCGGAAGGCGACCGCCGTCGCGGACTCGCCCCGTGGCCGATCGAGCGGCAGCGCCGCTTGCCGGTGAGCCGAGGTGCCGAAGTGGTGCGGGCGCAGGCGCGCGCAAGCCCGGAACATGGTGGTCGTTTGGTGCATACATCCGCGCGGCATCGGGAGTGAAACCGCACACGGTCGCCTGATAACGGCCTTGCTCGCGCCACCGGCGACAGACGCAGGCACGCAGGTGTCACCAAACATTTCCACTGCGATGCCTCGCAGGAACGCACACGCTCAGGGGTCGAGCCACGGCGACAGCGGCACCGGCATGAAGCGGATCGGCCCGCGGTTGAACGGGCCGTCCACATCCCGCGCGGCGCGGATCCACGGTCCCTGCTCGTAGAGCACTCCCATGCGCCGCCGGTCGACCAGCGCGATGTCGCTGTATCCCGCCCCGCCCGGCACCAGCAGCAGCGCCTTCGGCCAGCTATTGCCGTCGTCGGTGCTCGCGCGCAGCGTCAGGCCGATGCGCAGCAAGGGATTGGCGGGGTTGATGAAGAACAGGTAGCCCCGGCCGCCCAGCTGCGCCGCCAGCAGGCTGCCCTGGGACACGGGATCGACCAGCTCGCGGTCGACGTACGGCACGCCGAACACATTGCCGTCGGGCTCGCTGGTCACCGAGACGATGCGCGCGCGCGACCAGCCGGTCTGGTCGCGGCTGTTCATCATGATGCGCCCGTCGCCGAGTTGCGCCGCGCTGGATTCGTTGGACCCGGGGTACGCGATGTCGGGCACGATGTGGAAGGTGTCGCCGTGGTCGTCGGAGTAGAAGGCGTAGGCCACGTAATCGGTGTCGTCGCCGCGCGGCGCACCGGCGCTGTGGTTGCCGGCGATGAACAGACGGCCGGACGAGGTCTGCAGGCCATGGCCGGGCCCCATCGCCAGCGCGCGCCAGTCCTCCGCGTGCTCGTATGGGGGTGCCGACAGCCTGGCCGTCTGCGCCGTGATGTTCACCGGCTGGTCCCAGGTCGTGCCGCCATCGTCGCTGTGCCTGACCCACTGCTCGCGCAGCCCGCGCCCGGCACGCACGTCGGCGGTCGATGCGCTGCCGGTGTTGTAGAACAGGAACACGCGCCCGCGCGGATGCCGCGGGTCGCTCGTGTCCTCGACCGGCACCGGGTTGCCGGCCTGCAGGTCCCCGAAGCTGGCGACCACCTGCTGCGGCGACCAGCTGATCCCGCCGTCCACGCTGCGGCGCATGACGATCTCGACAAAACCGAAATCCGAACAGCTGTTGCGGCGTGCCTCGGCGAAGGCCAGCAGCGTGCCGTCGTGCAGGCTGAGCAACGCCGGGATGCGATAGCAGGCCGTGTTCGCATCGGACGCGGGAAACAGCGCGATCGAAGGCAAGGCCGCGCGGGCGCAAAGGCTGCACGCCAGCAGCAGAGCTGCGGCGACGACCCTGTGGAGGCATCGGGGCTTCATGCGGGAGCTCCAGACAGTCGGCCCTCCGGCTTGGCATGGCGGCCGGGCCGCTTTCGCGGGCGAAGCTCTCGGCGGCCTTGCTGCCCATCCCTGCGTTGCGCAAATTATCGGCGCCCGGGCCGTCGCGCGTCGCGGTCGGCGCGCAAGGCCCCTGGCGGCGGGCGGGAAGTTCCGCGCCCGCCGGGCATGCCGGCGCGCGCTTCGTGGTCCCGACGCAATGGACTAGCATCGCTCGCGTTCCATCGCCGGAGACCCCCCATGCCCTACGACAACGCCAACGCCTTCGCCAAGATCCTGCGCGGCGAACTGCCCAGCATCAAGCTCGCCGAAGACAACCATGCGCTGGCCATCATGGACATCATGCCGCAGGCCGACGGGCATGCGCTGGTCATTCCGAAGGCGCCCAGCGAACTGATCTTCGACCTGCCCGACGAAGCGCTTGTCGGCGCGATGCGAATGACCCAGCGCATCGCCGTGGCGGTGCGCGCGGCGCTGCAACCCGACGGCGTGTTCATCGGCCAGTTCAACGGCGCCGCCGCAGGCCAGACGGTGCCGCACGTGCACTTCCACGTGATCCCGCGCTGGAGCGGCAGCGAGCTGCGCATGCACGCGCGCGAGCGCGCGGACATGGAAAAGCTCAACGCGCTCGCGCAGCGCATCCGGGCGCAGTTGACCTGAGCGCAGCCGCCGCGCGCCTTCGCCTCGCCCCGATGCCTCGCCCTTCGCGCATTCCCGAGCAGGTGCTGGAATTGCTCCGGCAAGGCGCTCGCCATGCCTGGACCATGGAGCAGATCACCAGCGGCCTGCAGGCAGCCGGCCACCAGGCCGACTTCTCGTCGGTGTGGCGGGCCGTGGAACGCCTGTTGCGCACCCACGCGCTGGAGCGCGTTCCGCTGGGGGATGGCGCCACGCAATACGAACTTGCGGGAGCGCATCACGACCATGTGCGCTGCGTGCGCTGCCACGCGCTGGCAGCGATCGATTGCGTGCTGCACGAAAGCGAGCTGCGCGGTGCCGAGCGCGCCAGCGGCTGGTCGATCCTGGAACACCGCGTGGTGCTCGACGGCCTGTGCCCCGCTTGCCGCGATGCGCAGGCGCCGCGCTCCGCGCACGCGAACTGCGTCAGCCCTCGGGCCGAGCCGGCAGCGCGGGACACCGCGTCGGCTGCGCGGCCGGCGCGTGCTCGTCGATGAAGCGGCACAGCTCGCGCAGCAACGGCACGAACGGACGCAGCGCCACGCCGAGCGAGCCCAGGATGAGCACATGCCCGAGGCGGCGGTAGCGCAGCACGCGCACCGTGCTGCCGGCAGCGCGCAGTCGCGCAGCCATGCGCTCGGTGTTGCCCGGGTCGACGGTGCGATCGTCGCCGCTGACCGCCAGCAGCATCGGCGGCTCCTCGCCGGCCACGAAATGCACGGGCTGGCTGCGCTGGCGCAGCGATGGCGGAAACACCTGCTGGAGCACCGGATCGCGCAGGGGCAGGAAGTCGTAGGCGCCACCCAGCCCGATGACCCCGGCGATGGCGTCGCGTCCGAGTCCGCGTTCGCGCAGGTAGGACTCGTCGGTGGCCAGCAGCGTGGCGATGTGCGCACCGGCTGAATGCCCCATCACGAACAGCCGACGCGGATCGGCTCCGTATTCGAGCGCATGCCGACGAGCCCAGGCGAACGCGGCGGCCGCGTCGTGCACGAAATCGGGGAACACCGCGCGCGGATACAGGCGGTAGTCCGGCACCACGGCGACGCAGCCGCGGGACGCCAGTGCCTGGCCGACGAACAGGTAGTCGCCGCGCGCGCCGCTTTGCCAGCTGCCGCCGTACAGGAACACGACCATGGCGCGCGCGGGCTGCGACTCGCGCCGGCGCGGCATGTACACGTCCAGGCGCTGGCGCGGGTGCTCCCCGTAGGCCAGGTCGAGCACCCGGCGCAGTCCGCGCCGGGGCGTCAGCGCGTTGAGCCAGGCCACCGGGCGCAGCGCGTCGCGCACGCGCACGTCGCTCAGCCCACCCGCCGCGCCGACGGCAGCTGCGCCAGCTGCCACCAGCGCAGGCGCTGCTGCTTGCGCGCCTTGACCTCGTACATCGCGGCGTCGGCGCGGCGCAGCAGCGTGGCGGCGTCGTCGCCATGCCCGGGGTGCAGGGCCAGCCCCATCGACAAGCCGATGCGCCCGTTGCGGGCCTGACCGAGGTCGAACTCGGCCTCCACCGCATGGTGCAGGCGGCGCAACGCGACGTCGATCTGCAGCACGGCGTCGTCGGGGTCGAGATCCTCGATCACCACCACGAATTCATCGCCCCCCAGGCGCGCGATGAAGTCGCCGGTGCGCAGCAATCGCCGCAGGCGCTGCGCCAGCTGTTGCAGCAGCAGGTCGCCGGCGGCGTGGCCGAAGCTGTCGTTGACCGGCTTGAAGTCGTCGAGGTCGATCAGCCCCACGGCAAGCGCGGTGCCGCGACGCGCGGCACGCGCCATGGCCTGCGGCAGGTGCTGCTCCAGCGCGAAGCGGTTGGGCAACGCGGTGAGCATGTCGTGCCGCGCGCGATGCGCCTCTTCCGACTGCAGGCTGCGAAGGCGCTGCTTGAGATCGAGTTCGTCGAGCCCGTGGCCCAGCAGCTCGCACACCTGCTCGCAGGTCTCCAGCGTGCGCTCGCCGAAGGCGTCGCGCACCGGGGCCACGAACACCAGCACGGCCCACACGCGAGCTGCGCGCCGCACCGGAACCACCAGCACGGCTTCCCAGGCATGGCGCAGCATGGCCGAGTGCCACGGCGTGCCGCGATGCGCCTCCAGGTTGTCGTTGCGCAGCACGGCGCGCCCCTCGCGCCACGCGCGCGCCGGCAGCGAACGCGCGTCGTCGACATGGGCCCGCAGCTCGGCCACCACGGCGCTGCCCGGCCCCGCCAGGGCCAGGGTCTGGAACCAGCCGTGGGCGTCCGGCCGGCGCAGCGCAGCGGCGTGAAACGGCGTGTCCTGCACCAGGCGCTCGCAGGTCTGCTGCAACATCTGCATCTCGTCGCGCGAGCGCAGCACCACGTCGCCCTCGGCCAGCAACGCGCGATACACCCGTTGCAGCTGCTCGCCTTCCTGGCGCTGCAGCTCGCGCGCCGTCACGTCCACGACGGTCCACACCGAACGCGCCTCGTCCAGTCGCACGCCGATGAGATCACACCACAGGCGCGCACCGTCGCGCCGCAACATCGGCACCGCCGACAGACGCAGCTGGCCGTCGCGCTCGAGCCCGTCATAGGCCGTCTCCACCACATGCCAGCCGGCGTCGTCGCCGACGATGTCGCGCAGCGGCAGCGCCTCGAGCTGCTGCGCCTCGGCATGGCCGAGCAACTGGGCCATGCGGGAGTTGGCGAACAGGCAGCGCCGGTCGCGAATCACCGCCACGCCGGCGTCGGTGTGGTCGACCAGCGCCTTGTTCAACTGGCGCAATTGCAGGTGATCCAGGCCGAGCTCGATGTCGTGCACCAGTTCCAGCAGCAATTCCTGCAGCGCAGCGTCGAAAAAGCCCTGCTCGCCGCTGTACAGCGTGAGCACGGCCAGCATCGACTGGCCACGCCGGATCGGCAGCACCGCGCTGGCCTGCAGGCCGTGGGCCTCGGCGCGCTCGCGCCAGGGATGCAGCATCGGCTGCGCAGCGAAACTGGCATTGAAATAGGCGCGCTGCTCGCGCCAGCAGCGCCCGGTCGTGCCCTGCCCGAGGGCACTGGTCTCGTCCACAGAGACCTCGAGACCGTCGAGATAGCCCCGGGCCGGACCCGCCGCGCCGACGACGCGGATTCGCGACGCCTCGTCGGGGCTGCCCACCCACGCCAGCCGCACACCGGCGTGGCGCACCGCCAGCTCGCATACCGAGCACAGCAACTGGTATTCGGATTCGGCCTGCGCCATGGCCTGGCTGACCTGGGCCAGGAACGCGCGGTAGCTGGCCAGGCGGGCGTTGACCCGCCCCAGGCGCTCCTGTTCGGTGACGTCGGTGCCGATGGCGATCAGATACGCGGGCTGGCCTCGGGAGTCGTCCAGGATGGTGTTGTTCCAACGCAACAAACGAAGCTGCCCGCCAGCGCCGATCCAATGATTGGTCACCAGCCGGGGAATGCTGCGCGTACGCATGGCCTCGAACCAGCCGCGCACCGCCGGCAGCTCGTCGCCGGGAATGAAGCGCTCCCAGTAGAAGGGCTCGCCGCAGGCCTGCGCGCTGGCGTGGCCGGTGAACTCCTCGGCGGCGTGGTTCATGCGAACGATGCGCCCGTCGGCGTCGATGACCAGTGCGATCGCTCCCAGCGCATCGAACAATGCGTCGGCGAAAGCTGGCGCCTGCGCGCTGCTGGTGGCGCAGGTCGCCTCGGTGAACGGGGCGGCGGGAGGCATGACGGGCGATTTTCGTACAAGATTAACGCGCCGGCGCCGCGGCGGCATCCGCGCCGGGACCCCCGAAGCGGGGGGTCAGCGTCGCGCGTACTCGACCATCGCCGAGGGAATGTCGGACAGCGCCAGCACGCGCTCGGCCGCGCCCAGCTTGATGGCCTCGCGCGGCATGCCGAACACCACGCTGCTGGCCTCGTCCTGCGCCACGGTGCGCGCGCCGGCCTCGCGCATGACCAGCAGGCCGCGCGCGCCGTCGTCGCCCATGCCGGTCATCAGGATGCCCAGCGCGTTGCGCCCGGCGCATTGCGCCACCGAGCGAAACAGCACGTCGACCGACGGGCGGTGGCGGTTGACCGGCGGTCCGTCGCGCACCTCGGCGTGGTATTGCGCTCCGCTGCGCCGTACCTGGAGGTGCCGCCCCCCCGGCGCGATCAGCACCGTGCCGGCGAGCAGGCGGTCGCCGTCGCGCGCTTCCCGCACCTGCAGCGCGCACAGGCGGTCCAGGCGCTCGGCGAAGGCGGCCGTGAACTTCTCCGGCATGTGCTGCACCACGGCGATCGCCGGCAAGGTCGCCGGCAGCGCCAGCAGCACCCGCTCGAGCGCAGTGGTGCCCCCGGTGGACATGCCCATGGCGATGATCTTCTCGGTGCTGTCGTGCACGGCCAGCGGCGCCGCCGGCGGCATCGCCGGCAACGGCTGCGCGGGCGCCGCCGGGCGGCGCGCGGCGCGCGCCAGGTGCGAGGTGTTGGCGCGCGCCGCAGCGCGGATGGTCTGGGTCAGCTCGGCCGTGTGCTCGAGCAGGAAATCCTTCAATCCCACGCGGGGCTTGGTGACCACGCTGAAGGCGCCCGCGGCCAGCGCGTCCAGCGTGAGTTGCGCGCCCTGCTCGGTCAGCGTCGAGCAGATCACCACCGGCAGCGGGTGCTGCTGCATGATCTGGCGCAGGAAGGTGATGCCGTCCATGCGCGGCATCTCCACGTCCAGCACCAGCACGTCGGGCCAGCCTTCGCGCTGCATGCGCTGCAGCGCGAACAGCGGGTCGGG
>JAKCDM010000107.1 GCA_021841865.1 Pseudomonadota bacterium | reverse complement strand
GATGCCCAACGCGCGCTGCGTCCCCATCCCCGGAGTCTGGGGACATTTCGCCGGCGGCGGGGCCAACCCCGTCGACACCGGGTTCATCGATGAACAGCTCAAGCAGCTGCTTGCCAGTCCCGTCTGAAGCCAGGACGGAATCGCTTACACGGAGTCGCAAACAAGGAAAGGGATCAACCAAATGAAAAACCTGTCACGTCGTGAGTTCATGAGCCTCGGCGGTGCCGCGGCCCTGGCCGGGCTTTCCACCGCCGGCAGCCTGTTGCCCGAGGTGGCGTCGGCGGCCGAGCCGATCAAGCTCGGCCTGCTGCATTCGCTGACCGGGACCATCGCCATCGCCGAGGCCGCGATGGTCGACGCCGAGAAGATGGCCATCGACGAGATCAACGCCAGCGGCGGCGTGCTGGGTCGCCCGATCCAGCCGGTGATCCAGGACGGCGCCAGCCAGCCCTCGGTGTTCGCCGAGAAGGCTTCGCTGCTGCTGGCCGAGGACAAGGTGGCCGCGATCGTCGGCTGCTACACGTCGGCGTCGCGCAAGGCGGTGCTGCCGATTCTGGCGCGCAACAAGGGCCTGCTGTACTACCCGACCTACTTCGAGGGCCAGGAAGAGGATCCGCACGTGATGTACACGTCGCAGTCGGCCAACCAGTCGGTCGTGCAGGCGGTCAACTGGCTCGTGAAGGAAAAGGGCAAGACCATTTTCCTGGTGGGCTCCGACTATGTGTATCCGCATACCTGCAACCTGATCGCGAAAGCGACCATGAAGAAGAACGGCGGGCAACTGGTCGGCGAGGAGTACGCGCCGCTGGGGCAGACCGACTTCTCGGCCATCATCAACAAGATCAAGGCGGCCAAGCCCGCCTGCATCTACAGCACGGTGGTGGGCGGCTCCAACGTCGCGTTCTTCAAGCAGCTCAACGCGGCCGGGCTGGGCGGCAGCAAGATCACCCTGCTGTCGACCGTGGTCTCGGAAAACGAGATCGAGGGCATCGGCGCGCAGAACGCCGTCGGCTACTACGCCTGCATGGGCTACTTCCAGAGCATCGACAGCCCCGCCAACAAGAAGTTCGTCGCTGACTTCAAGAAGCGATATGGCGCCAAGCGAGTGATCGGCGACCCGATGGAGTGCGCCTACAACAGCGTGTACCTGTGGAAGAAGGGGGTGGAGAAGGCCAAGAGCTTCGATCCGCGCGCCGTGGTCGTCGCCTCCCGCAACCTGGTGCTGCAGGCTCCCGAGGGCGAGGTCAAGGTCGACCCGATGAACAACTACGTGTGGAAGAAGGTCCGCATCGGCCGCGCACGCATGGACGGCCAGTTCGACGTGGTGTGGCAAAGCCCGGGGCTGGTCGAGCCCGTGCCTTTCATCAAGGTCTGAGCGCGCTGGCGCGCCATGGCGCGCGGGGTCCCCGGGGGCCCCGCGCACCCCGCAACCACGATCCACGGCTGCCGACATCATGAATTTCAGTATCGCAGTAATGCAGGCTTTCGACGGCCTGAGCTTGTTTTCCGTCTTGTTGCTGATGGCCCTCGGGCTGGCGATCGTGTTCGGGTTGATGGGTGTCATCAACATGGCGCACGGCGAGTTGATGACCCTCGGGGCCTACGCCACGTTTCTCACGGCGCGGGGCTTCGCCGCCTGGGCGCCGCACTGGATGGGGCTGTACCTCATCGCCGCGATTCCGATCGCCTTCGCTGCGTCGTTCATCATGGGATACGTGCTCGAACGAGGATTCATCCAGTTCTTCTACCGAAGACCACTGGACACGCTGCTGGCCACCTGGGGTCTGAGCCTGATCATGCAGCAGGCCTACCGCAGCATCTTCGGCGCGGGCGAAGTGAGCGTTCCGCTGCCGCAGTGGCTCAACGGCCCGGTGAACCTGTCGGCATCGATCCAGATTCCCCTGAACAAGATCTTCATCATCGGGCTGGCCACGGTGGTGACCCTCGGCGTGTACCTGCTGCTGACCCGCACCCGTGTCGGACTGCGAATTCGCGCGGTGACCCAGAACCGCGCGATGAGCGCGGCCATCGGCATCAACACCCGCAGGGTCGACGCGATGACCTTCGCGTTCGGCTCGGGGCTGGCCGGAGTCGCCGGAGCGGTGTTCACGCTGATCGGCTCGACCAACCCGGGGACCGGGCAGATGTACATCGTCAACGCGTTCATCGTCGTCGTGTTCGGCGGCGTGCAGAGCATTCTGGGCACGATCCTGTCGGCCTTCACGATCGCCCAGTCGCAGTCGTGGCTCGAGTATTTCCTTTCCGGTTCGATGGCGAAGATGACCATGCTCGCGATCGTCATCGTCGTGCTGTATTTCAGGCCGACCGGGTTGTTCTCGGACAAGATTCGGAGGTGAACCCATGAAAGGCCTGGATATCAAGATCGAGCGGATTTCGCTCGCCGTGCTGGCCCTGCTGATGGCCGTGGTGCTGCCGATGGTTCTCAACGGCTTCTACCTGAACCTGGTCGCGAAGTACACCTCCTACGCGTTCGTCGCCATCGGCATCGTGCTGATCTGGGGCTTCTCCGGCATCCTCAGCCTCGGCCAGGGGGTGTTCTTCGGGCTCGGCGGCTACGCGATGGCGATGTACCTGAAGCTCGCCGCGGCGCCCGGCACGCTGCCGGATTTCATGACCTGGAGCGGGGTGAGCAGCCTGCCTGGCTGGTGGGTGCCGTTCCACAGCCTGGCCTTCGCCGTGGCGGCGGGGCTGCTGATCCCCGCGCTGCTCGGGTACGTGTTTTCCTACCTGGTGTTCAAGAAGCGCGTGAGCGGGGTGTATTTCGCCATCGTGACCCTGGCGCTGGCGTTGACCTTCACGGTGCTGCTGGTCGGCCAGCAAAGCTACACCGGTGGGCAGAACGGGATCACCAATTTCAGCAGCATCGCCGGCGCGGATATGTACAGCAAGGGCGTGGTGTTCACCATCTACTACGTCGAACTCGTGCTGCTGTTCGGCTTCGCGCTGTTCGCGCTGACCATTCGCAACAGCCGTCTTGGAAACGTGCTGCTGGCGCTTCGCGACCGCGAGGACCGGGTGCGCTTCACCGGCTACAACACCGCGGCGGTCAAGGCCTTCGTGTTCATGGTGGGCGCGCTGAGCGCGTCCATGGGTGGCATGTTCTTCACCATCCAGGCCGGGCTGATCTCGCCGACGGTGGTGGGCGTGACGACCTCGATCGAGATGGTCGTGTTCGCGGCGGTGGGAGGGCGCATGTCGGTGTCCGGGGCCATCGTCGGTGCGCTCGGCGTGGGCATGCTCGAGTTCTATTTGTCGAACAACTATCCGGAAGGCTGGCTGCTGCTGCTCGGCGCCCTGTTCATCGTGGTCGTCACGGTCATGCCCAGCGGACTGATGGGCCTGGTCAAGCGGCTGGCGATGCGCAGCGACGAGGCTGCGGCATGAGCGGGGAACAGACGATGGAAGCAACGATCGCAGCTTATCGGGGAATGGCCATGGAGGCTTCGCAGTCACGAGAACAGGCGGCGCTGAGCGTTCGCGACCTCAGCGTTTCCTTCGATGGATTCAAGGCCGTCGACGGGGTGTCGCTGGACATCGAGCATGGCGAACTTCGCGTGGTCATCGGCCCGAACGGCGCCGGCAAGACCACGCTGCTGGACATGATCTGCGGCAAGACGCGCCCGTCGTCGGGCAGCGTGCAGCTCGACGGCGTGGAACTCACCCGGCTTTCCGATTTCGAGATCGTGCGCAGGGGGGTGGGGCGCAAGTTCCAGAACCCTTCCGTGTACGAGGACCTGACCGTCGAGGAAAACCTGGAGATTTCGATTCCGCAGGGGCGTGGCCCGATCGCCTGCCTGCTGTTCAA
The DNA here is from genome assembly GCA_021841865.1 of Pseudomonadota bacterium. Lineage (GTDB taxonomy): Bacteria > Pseudomonadota > Gammaproteobacteria > Burkholderiales > Burkholderiaceae_C > Thiomonas_A. The sequence goes on along the minus strand of JAKCDM010000107.1, from coordinate 6,792 downwards.
GCGCGACGACAGCGTGCGTTCGCGCATCCGCGAGGTGGCGGAGGAGATTTTCCTGGAGCAGCAACTGTCGCGGCGCGCCGGGGCGCTCAGCCACGGCCAGAAGCAGTGGCTGGAGATCGGCATGCTGCTGATGCAAAAGCCCCGGCTGCTGCTGCTCGACGAGCCGGTGGCCGGAATGAGCCCGGGCGAGCGCGAGAAGACCGCGGAGCTGCTCAAGAAGATCGCCAAGGGCCGCGCCATCGTGGTCATCGAGCACGACATGGATTTCGTGCGCAGCATCGCCCACAAGGTCACCGTGCTGCACCAGGGACGGCTGCTCGCCGAGGGGCCGGCCGAGGTGGTGCAGGCCGATCCGCGGGTGATCGAGGTCTACCTGGGCCATTGAGGAGACGACGATGCTGGAAGTGAACAGCCTGGATGTTGCGTACGGCGAATCGCACGTGGTGCACGGAGTGTCCTTCTCGGTGGAGAAGAACACCGCGCTGGCGATCATGGGGCGCAACGGCATGGGCAAGACGACCGTGATGAAGGCGCTGATCGGCATGCTGCCCGCCAGGCGCGGAAGCATCCGGCTCGACGGTCGCGACCTGTCGAAGCTGCCGAGCTACGAGCGCGCGCATGCCGGAATCGGCTTCGTTCCCCAGGGGCGGATGATCTTCTCCGGCCTGACGGTCGAGGAAAACATCATGACGGGGCTGGAGCACTCGCGCCACCGCGAGATTCCCTCCCATGTCTACGACTTCTTCCCGGTGCTGAAGGAAATGCGCAAGCGCCGAGGCGGAAACCTGTCGGGTGGGCAGCAGCAGATGCTGGCCATCGCCAGGGCTCTGGTCACCGAGCCGAAGGTGCTGGTGCTCGACGAACCGACCGAGGGCATCCAGCCCTCGATCATCAAGGAACTCGCGGTGACCCTGCGGGAGATGAAGCAAAAGCTCGGCTTCGCGATCGTGGTGTCCGAGCAGGTTCTGAGTTTCGCCATGGAATTGGCGGATCGTTTCATTGTTCTGGATCGAGGGAGGGTGGTGCACGAAGAGTCGAGGGAAGCTTTGGATGAACAGGCAGTTAAACGGTTCTTGACCATTTGATTCATGCAACACGAGGGATACAACGATGAGGCACGGTGATATTTCCAGCAGCAAGGATTGCGTGGGCGTCGCGGTCGTCAACTACAAGATGCCGCGCCTGCACACGCGCAGCGAGGTGCTCGCGAATGCGCGCAAGATCGCGGAGATGGTGGTCGGCATGAAGGCCGGGCTGCCGGGCATGGACCTGGTGGTGTTCCCGGAGTACTCGACCCACGGGATCATGTACGACCCGAAGGAGATGTACGAGACCGCTTCGACCATTCCCGGCGAAGAGACCGAGATCTTCGCCGAGGCCTGCCGCAAGGCGAAGGTGTGGGGCGTGTTCTCGCTGACCGGCGAGCGCCACGAGGAGCACCCGAACAAGGCTCCGTACAACACCCTGATCCTGATGAATGACAAGGGCGAGATCGTGCAGAAGTACCGCAAGATCATGCCCTGGACTCCGATCGAGGGCTGGTACCCGGGCAACTGCACCTACGTGGCCGATGGCCCGAAGGGCCTGAAGATCAGCCTGATCATCTGCGACGACGGCAACTATCCCGAGATCTGGCGTGACTGCGCGATGCGCGGCGCCGAGCTCATCGTGCGCTCGCAGGGCTACATGTACCCGGCCAAGGAGCAGCAGGTGATGGTCTCCAAGGCCATGGCCTTCATGAACAACGTGTACGTGGCCGTGGCCAACGCCACCGGCTTCGACGGCGTGTACTCCTACTTCGGCCACTCCGCCATCGTCGGCTTCGACGGCCGCACGCTGGGCGAATGCGGCGAGGAGGAGATGGGCGTGCAGTATGCCGAGCTGTCGGTGAGCCTGATCCGCGATGCGCGCAAGAACATGCAGTCGCAGAACCACCTGTTCAAGCTGGTGCACCGCGGCTATACCGGCCTGATCAACTCCGGCGAAGGCAACCGCGGCGTCGCGGCGTGCCCCTTCGAGTTCTATGGCAAGTGGGTGAACGATCCGGAAGGCACGCGCGAGATGGTCGAGGGCTTCACGCGCTCGACCGTCGGCACCGAGGAATGCCCGATCGACGGCATCCCCAACGAGCCGGCCAAGCATCGCTGAGCAGGCCTGGGCCGGCCCCCGCGGGCCGGCCCGTCACCAGGAGAGCGCTTCATGAGTTTCGACATCGACGCCTACCGGATCCGGCAGGAGCCCTACTACCAGCCGGCGGGCAACGAGATCACCTTGTTCGAACGTGCCTACGAGCGCAGATTGCCGATGGTTCTCAAGGGCCCCACCGGATGCGGGAAGACCCGCTTCATCGAGTACATGGCGTGGAAGCTGGGCAGGCCGCTGATCACCATCGCCTGCAACGAGGACATGAGCGCCTCCGACCTGGTCGGCCGCTACCTGCTGGACGAAACGGGCACCAAGTGGCACGACGGTCCGCTGACCCACGCCGTGCGCCACGGCGCGATCTGCTATCTGGACGAGATCGTCGAGGCTCGCCAGGACACGACGGTGGTCATCCATCCGCTGACCGACGCCAGGCGCTTCCTGCCGCTGGACAAGCGCGGCGAGGTCGTGCACGCGCACGAGGACTTCCAGCTCGTGGTCTCCTACAACCCCGGCTACCAGAGCCGCAGCAAGGACATGAAGGCGTCGACGCGGCAACGCTTCGCGGCGTTGAACTTCGACTATCCCGACGCGTCGCTCGAGGCGTCCATCGTGGCGACCGAGGCTGGCGTCGAACGCGAGATGGCCGATGCCCTGGTGGCCATCGCGCATCGCTCGCGTGCGTTGAAGAACCGCGGCCTCGACGAAGGTGTGTCGACCCGCATGCTGATCTACGCCGCGCAGCTCATCGCGTCGGGCGTGACCCCCACCGAGAGCTGCGACATGACCATGGCCGACGCGCTGACCGACGACCCGCAGATCGCCATGGCGCTGCAGGGATTCGTCGCCGCGCAGTTCCCGCGAGCCGCGGCGCAGGCCGAAGTCGTCGCGCGGCGCGCCTAGGAGCTCACGCGCATGCACGCGATGCGAACCGCCGCTCCGCCGATGCGCGAGCACATGATGCGCCACTTCGACGTGGCCGAGTCCCTGCAGGGGCTAGAGTTGCTGTTCGCGGGTCTCGGCGACGGGCTGTCGCATCGTGTCCAGCTGGCCGACGCGTCGCAGGCGGGGGTGAGCTCCCCGGTGCTCAACGAAACCCATCTGCTGCTGCCGGCCGGCTTCGCCGCCCGCCATGGCTACGAGGCCTACCGATGCTGTCTGCGCGCGCTGGCGCACGCCGTCGCGCATGTTCGCCATTCACCGTCGCGGCGCCCGGCCGGCTCGCTCAAGCCGATGGGCCTGGCGGTGGTCTCGGCCGTCGAGGATGCGCGGGTCGAGCGCCTGCTCATGCTCCGATGCCCCGGGCTGCGCGGCCTGTTCGTCGATGCCGCGCGAAGCGAGCTCGAGCGCACCGCGCAGCATGACGGCTACTTCCCGGGCCTGATGCTGCGCCTGAACCTGGCGCTGCTCGACCCCACCTACGCCGACACCCATGCCTGGGTGCGCAAGGGGCGCGAGCTGTTCGAGCGGCAGGCGGCGCTCGACCTCGAGGACTACGACGCCTTCAGGGCCTTCGCGTCGATCCTCGCCAACGACCTGGGGCAGTTGCGGGTGCAGTTCAACGCGCGCGACTACCGGGCGCTTCCCGAGTATCGGGACGACAACACCTATCTGTGGGACTTCCCGCCCGACAAGCTGCCACCGCCCGAGGCCGTGCGCCTGCAGGCCGAGTTCCAGCCCAGCGGCGAGGCGGCGGTCGGGCGCCCGCAGTCCGGAGCGGCCGACGGCGAGCCCGTCAGCCAGGTCGAGGCGATCACCTACAGTTACCCCGAATGGGATTTCCGGCTGGAGCTGCTGCGCCCGGGTTGGTGCACGCTGCTCGAGCAGTCGGGCGATGTCGTCGCGGCTCGACGCACGGCGGACTCGCCGTGGACGCAGCCGGCGGCCGGCGTGGCCGCCATTCCCGCCAACTTGCGGCGTCGACGCATGCGCCGTGTCTCGCGTCAATGGGAAGGCGACGAGCTGGACCTCAACGCGGTGGTCGAGTCGATGGCCGAGCGCCGGGCCGGCCGCCAGCCGGAGCAGCGCGTGTTCCGCGGCTACAGCCGCGAGGACGAAAGCGCGAGCATGCTGCTGCTGCTCGACGCGTCGCAGTCGACGGGCGACCTGCTGCCCGATGGTCGCGGAAGCGTGCTGCACATCGAGCAGCGCGCGGCGCTGCAACTGGTCCAGGCACTGCATGGCGCCGGGGACCGCGTGGCCGTGGACGCGTTCTGTTCGGATACCCGTGAGCGGGTGCGCTACCGGCGCCTGCTGGATTTCGACCAGGCCCCCGATGCCGCGTTCCAGGCGCGTCTGCGAAGCCTGGTTCCCGAGTATTCGACGCGCATGGGTGCCGCGGTGCGCCACGCCGTCGCCCGCGTCGCGGCCGAGCAGGCCGCCAGCGCCGCGGTGCTGGTGGTCACCGACGGCGCGCCCAGCGACGTCGACGTGGCCTTGGTGGATTACCTGGTGGAAGATGCTCGGGCCGCAGTGATCGAAGCGAGGAGGCGAGGAATCAACGTATACGGCATTATTCTGGATGATGGCGGAGAAAGGTACGCTTCACGCATATTCGGACTCGGCGGCTACCGCATCATGCCGGGGGCCGAAATGCTCCCGTCGGAGATCGTGGATGTGTACGCGCGGCTGGCGTGGCGTCGGTGAATCGGTGAATCGGTGACGCGCGGCGCGTCCATGCACGCACGCCGCGGTCGGTGATTGGAAGTCAGACAGGTATTGCGAACATCGTGTCGAACCAGGAAAACATCAAGGTCGGGCTGCTCTTCTCCGCGAGCGGCGTGATTTCCACCATCGGCCACTCGCAGTTGCAGGGGGCCTTGTTTGCGATCGACGAGATCAACAAGCGAGGCGGGGTGGGGGGAAGGATGATCGAGCCGATCATCCACGACGCGAAGTCCGAGCCCGCGGAATACGCCAGGCTCGCCGAGCGCCTGTTCGCCCGCGACGGCGTCAATGTAGTATTCGGTTGCTACATGTCCAGCAGCCGCAAGATGGTGATTCCGGTGGTGGAGAAGTGGAACAGGCTGCTCTTCTACCCAACGCTGTACGAGGGCTTCGAATTTTCGGCGAACGTCATCTATACCGGCGCGGCGCCGAACCAGAACAGCGTGCAGCTCGCCGAGTTCATGCTGGCCAACTTCGGCCCGCGCGTGTACCTGGTGGGTTCGAACTACATCTACCCCTACGAGTCGAACCGGATCATGCGCGAGCTGGTGCAACAGCATCGCGGTGGAGAAGTGGTGGCCGAGCGCTACCTGCCGCTGTCGGCCGGCATGGAGGACTTCCAGGCGATCGCGCGCGACCTGAAGGACAAGCGGCCCGATTTCATCTTTTCCACGGTCGTCGGCGATTCCACCTCGCTGCTGTACCAGGCCTTCGCCGAGGCCGGTCTGCAGGCGCGCGAAATGCCCATCGCCAGTCTCACCACGTCCGAAGCCGAGGTCGCGCGGATGGGCTTTGACGTCGCCGCCGGGCATTTCACCGCGGCCCCCTATTTCCAGAGCATCTCGTCGGAAGTCAATCGGCGCTGCCTGGACAAGTACTTCAACGAATTCAGGGGAACCTGCGTGCCGAACATGTGCTGGGAAGCCTCGTACTTCCAGGTGCACATCTTCGCCAACGCGCTGGAGCGCGCGGGCTGCGACCAGATCGACGTCCTGCTGCCGGAAATCCTCGGCAGCGAATTCGACGCTCCGCAGGGCCGCGTTCGCATCGAGCCGAGCACGCACCACACCTGCCTGTACCCGCGGGTCGGCAGGGTGAACTCGAAGGGCCAGTTCACCATCGTGCGCGAGGCACGGCGCGCGGTGGTTCCCGACCCGTATCTGGTCACGCATTCCCTGGGCGACTGGTCGGCCAGGATCGAGGAGTTGGAGGGGTGAGCGTGGAGCGGTCGCAGGACCCCCGGGCATTCGATGCGCAGGCACAGCTGCGCGAACTCCGCGACATCAAGGTCGTGGTGTTCCACCCGGACAATCGAGACGGTTTGCTGCTGATCCAGCAGTTGCAGCGCATCGGCTGCCAGGTGCAGGCCTTCTGGCCGCCCTTGCGCACCCTGCCGGAGCGCACCGAGGTCGTGTTCCTGGCGATTCGCCCGGATGCCCTCAACGTCGACTTCGACTGGCTGCGCGGAGCCGAGGCGCCGACCGTGATCGCGGTGGTCGACTTCGAGAACCCGACCATCATCAACGCGGTGATCGCGGCGCAGGCGCGCGCTGTGCTGCCGCTGCCGATTCGCAATTTCGGCCTGCTCAGCACGCTGGTGGTCGCGCGCGAGGTGCGCTCGGTGATCCGCGCGCAGCAAAAGCACATTGAACGCGCGAACGCGCGCCTGCAGGCAGCGCGCAAGGTGGCCGACGCCAAGCTGATCCTCAGCCGCCTGCACGGCGTGGACGATGCCGAGGCGTACCGCATGATCAGGTCCCAGGCGATGAGCAAGCGGACCACTGTCGAGGAAATTGCCGCGGCGATCATCAGCGCCGATGGCGTACTGTCTTTTCAAGGCGAGCGGAGACAAGCATCATGAGCGAACAACAAAGCCCCGAGCACCACGTGTTGAAGACCTACTACCCGTCGTCGCAGGCGGTGCAGGGGGCGCGAATTTCCGGGATGGAGGCGTATCGCGCGCTGGTGGATGAGGCGGAGCGG
>JAKCDM010000106.1 GCA_021841865.1 Pseudomonadota bacterium | reverse complement strand
TGTTCTTCGGGCTGGCCTTCGGGCTCGGCGGCATCGGCGCGGCCGCGCTGGGGCAGCTCGCCGACCTGATCGGCATCGTCGGCGTGTACAAGGTGTGCTCGTTCCTGCCGCTCATCGGCCTGCTGGCAGCCTTGCTTCCCGACCTGCACGCGCCCGCCAGGCCGGCTGTCGCGCAAGGCGCAGGAGCGCAAGGCGCGGCGTAGCCGGCGGCGGCGCTGCACGGCGTGCATGCCCGGTGCCTCACTGCTGCAGGCGCACGCTGCCGTCCACGCTGACGCTGAGTTCACGCGCCCCGGGTTGCACGGCCATCGGCGGCGGCGCACCGGGGCCCGAGCGCATCGCCATCAGCAACGGCCGGGGCTGCGGCTCGGCGCCCTGCAGATCCCCGAGGTGCACGCTGCCCAGCGTGTACGAGCTGTAGCCGAAGTCCCGCGCCGCCGACTGCGCGCGTGCACGGAACGCGGCGATCGCGAGCCTGCTCAGATGCTCGAGTTCGCGTTCGCGCAGCTGCGCCGACAAGTCGCTGGAAACCGACTCCACCTGCAGCGTCGCCCCGAGCTGCCCGAGCAGGCGCGCCAGGGCAGCGGCATCGGCGGTGCGCAGGCGCAGCTCGGCCCGCACGGTCCAGCCGTCCTGGCGAGCCGTGCCGCCGGTGTCGACCCAGCGCGGCTGCGTGGTGATGCCTCCGGTGCTGGCCTGCACGCCCTGCACGGCGCCGGCGCGGCGCAACGCCGCGTCGATACGCGACGCCACGTCGGCATTGAGCGCCGCCAGATCGCTTCCCTGCGCAACCGCGGCGAGCAGCGCGACCGTGCGATCAGGTACGACCTCGACGCTGGCCCGAGCCTCGAGCTGCAGCACTCCGGCCGGCGGCGCATCGGCGGCGAAGGCCGGCGCGGCGGCGAACAGGCACAGGGCCGTGGACAGCGCGCGGCGCGCTGGCAGGGGCAATCTCGGGGTCGTGCGCATCGGGAACTCCTCGGGTGAAGGCTCGGGAACAGGCTTTGCGCCACACCGTACGCCGGCGCGGTGCCGCGCTCAAGGGTTCGCCCATGCGCAGTGGGGTCGTCACGCGGGGTCGACCGGGACCGGCACCGGCACCCTTAAGGTCCCCCTAAGAAGCGACCGGCATCATTTGATCCATCGGATCGACATGCCTGGATTGCACATCAGGAGCTTTGCCATCATGACCACCAAGAACTCCCGAATCCTGACCGCCGTCGCGCTGTGCACGGCCATCGCCACCGGCGGCTTCGCGATGTACCAGACCAGCTACGCGGGCAGCACGCCTGCCGTGCGCCTGGACAACAAGTCGCTGCCGCTGTTCAACAACCCGCCGGCGGCCGTGGGCCAGGCCGCTGCCGTGGGCGGCCCGAACTTCTCCGCCATCGTCAAGCGCTTCGGCCCGACCGTGGTGCACATCAACGTGCGCGGCGAGACGATGGCCACCGGCGGCCCCGACATGTCGCAGGTGCCGCCGCAACTGCGCAACTCGCCGTTCTTCCAGTTCTTCCAGCAGTTCCAGAATCAGCCGGCGCACCAGGTTCCCACGGAAGGCCTGGGTTCCGGGTTCATCATCAGCTCGGACGGGCTGGTGCTGACCAACGCGCACGTGGTCAAGGGCGCGAAGTCGGTCACGGTGACCCTGACCGACCATCGCAGCTACAAGGCCAAGGTGCTGGGCACGGACACCAAGACCGACATCGCGGTGCTCAAGATCGACGCGCGCAACCTGCCCACGGTGCGCATCGGCGATCCGTCGAAGCTCGACGCGGGCGACTGGGTGCTGGCCATCGGCTCGCCGTACGGCTTCTACAACACGGTCACCGCCGGAATCGTCAGCGCCAAGAGTCGCGCGCTGCCCGACGACAGCATGGTGCCGTTCATCCAGACCGACGTCGCCGTCAACCCGGGCAACTCCGGCGGGCCGCTGTTCAATACCCAGGGCGACGTGGTGGGCATCAATTCCCAGATCTTCACCCAGACCGGCGCCTTCGAGGGGCTGTCGTTCGCGATCCCGATCAACGTGGCCGAGAAGGTCGCGCGCCAGATCATCGAGCATGGCCATGTCGAGCATGCCCGCCTGGGCATCGCGGTGCAGACGGTGACCCAGCAGCTGGCCAATTCCTTCGGGCTGCAGACTCCGCGCGGCGCGCTGGTGGCCCAGGTGACCGACGGCAGCCCGGCGGCGAAGGCCGGAATCAAGGCCGGGGACATCATCCTCAGCGTCAACGGGCAGCCGGTGAACGACTCGTCCGACCTGCCGATGATGATCGGGCTCATGCGCCCGGGCCAGAAGGTCCAGCTGGGCGTGTGGACCAACCATCGCCAGACCACCGTCGATGCCACGCTGGGCAACTTCAACGAGGGCTCGATCGTCGCCGACGCGGGCCAGGGCGCGACCGGCCACGGCCTGGGACTGCAGGTTCGCCCGCTGAATCCGAACGAGCTGGCGCAGGCCCAGGTGTCGGGCGGCCTGCTGGTGCAGGGCGTGTCGGGCCCCGCCGAGGCGGCAGGCGTGCAGCCGGGCGACATCCTGCTGGCCATCGACGGCAAGCCGGTGCGCAGCGTGGCACAGGTACGTGCCATGCTCAAGGGCGCCGGCAACACGGTGGCGCTGCTGATCCAGCGCGGCAGCAATCGCATCTTCGTGCCGGTGGACATGGGCTGACCCGGGTTCGCCAGCACCAGCCCGCGCAGGCGGGAACGAATCCCCGGACGGCGCCGGCAACGCCGCCCGGGACCTCCTGACCGGGGCTTCCCGGCCAGGCCTCAAGCGAGCGGCAAGCGATTACGGCGGGGAGATCTCCCCGCCGCTTTTTTTGCCCCATGCCGCAGCTACCATGACGCCTGCCCCTTCGCCCCCGGTTCCCGGAGCCACCGCGTGTCCGTGCTCGAATTCGACCCCGTCAAGCGCCACATACGCACGTCGCGGCTGCTGCTGCGTCCGCTGCAGGCAAGCGACGCCGCCGGCCTGCTCGGCATCTACGGCCAGCCGCAGGTGACCGAGCACTACGAGCTCGACACCCTCGGCGAACTGACGCAGGCGCAGCGCGTTCTCGACTTCTTCCTGCAGCATCACGACCGCTTCGCGCTGATCGATCCGGACTCGCGCAGCATGATCGGCACCTGTGGCCTGTTCTTCTGGGACCAGACCACCAACATGGCTTCCTTCGGCTACGACATGCGCCACGAGTACTGGGGCCGCGGGCTGATGCGCGAGGCCGCCGCCGCGGTGCTGGGCCAGGGCTTCGCGCACAAGAAGCTCAACCGGGTCAACGCCCTCACGGCCATGGACAACCAGCGCTCGATCGGCGTGCTGCGCGCACTGGGATTCGAGCAGGAAGCCGTGCTGCGCCAGTTCGCGTACTGGAAAGGCGCCTACCATGACATGCGCATGTTCGCGCTGCTGCGCCAGGAGCTCGCCGCGGGCCCGGTGCTGCAGGCGATCCAGGCCTTCGGCGGGCCTGCCAGCCCCTGATACAGTGCCTGCCTGACATCGCCCGCCGCTCGGCGGCGCCGATGCTCCCTCGGCGGGCCAGTTCCGTTTTCCGAATTCCTTCTGGCAATTTCATGGCGCAATACGTTTTCACGATGAACCGCGTCGGCAAGGTCGTCCCGCCGAAGCGTCACATCCTCAAGGACATCTCGCTGTCCTTCTTCCCCGGGGCCAAGATCGGCGTGCTGGGTCTCAACGGCTCGGGCAAGTCCACGCTGCTGAAGATCATGGCCGGCGTGGACCGCGACTTCGAGGGCGAGGCCGTGCCGCTGGCCGGCACGCGAATCGGCTACCTGCCGCAGGAGCCCGAGCTGGACCCGCAGCTGACGGTGCGCGAGGCCGTCGAGCAGGGCCTGGGCGGGGTGCTGGCGGCGAAAAAGCGCCTCGACGAGGTGTACGCGGCCTATGCCGAGCCGGACGCCGATTTCGACAAGCTGGCCGAGGAGCAGGCCCGGCTGGAGGCGATCATCGCCGCCGGCGAGGGCGAGAACACCGACCTGCAGCTCGAGGTCGCCGCCGACGCGCTGCGCCTGCCGCCTTGGGATGCGCGCATCGGCCCGCTGTCGGGCGGCGAGAAGCGACGCGTCGCGCTGTGCCGGCTGCTGCTGTCCAAGCCGGACATGCTGCTGCTCGACGAGCCGACCAACCACCTCGACGCGGAAAGCGTCGAGTGGCTGGAGCAGTTCCTGCAGCGTTTCCCGGGCACGGTGGTCGCGGTCACGCACGACCGCTACTTCCTGGACAACGCCGCGCAGTGGATCCTCGAGCTCGACCGCGGCCACGGCCTGCCCTTCAAGGGCAACTACAGCTCTTGGCTGGAGCAGAAGGAGCAGCGCCTGGAGCACGAGGCCCGTGCCGAGGCCGCGCACCTGAAGACCATGAAGCAGGAACTCGAATGGGTGCGCCAGAACCCCAAGGGCCGGCAGGCCAAGAGCAAGGCGCGCATGGCCCGCTTCGACGAACTCGCCGCGGTGGAATACCAGAAGCGCAACGAGACCAATGAAATCTTCATCCCCGTCGCCGAGCGCCTGGGCAACGAGGTCATCGAGCTGCGCTCGGTGCGCAAGGCGCATGGCGACCGGCTGCTGATCGACGACCTGAGCCTGCAGATCCCGCCGGGGGCGATCGTCGGCGTGATCGGCCCCAACGGGGCCGGCAAGTCGACGCTGTTTCGCATGATCGCGGGCCAGGACACGCCCGATGCCGGGGAAATCGTCGTCGGACCCACGGTGCGCCTGGTGTACGAGGACCAGAGCCGCGGCTCGCTGCCCGATGACAAGACGGTCTGGGAGGCGCTGTCCGACGGGCAGGACATCCTCACGGTGGGCAGGTTCCAGGTCGCGTCGCGGGCCTATTGCGGTCGCTTCAACTTCAAGGGTTCGGACCAGCAGAAGATCGTCGGCCAGCTCTCCGGCGGGGAGCGCGGGCGCCTGCACCTGGCCAAGACCCTGGTCTCCGGCGGCAACGTGCTGATGCTCGACGAGCCGTCGAACGACCTCGATGTGGAAACCCTGCGTGCGCTCGAGGACGCGCTGCTCGAATTCGCCGGCTGCGTGCTGGTGAGCAGCCACGACCGCTGGTTCCTCGACCGCATCGCCACCCACATCCTGGCGGCCGAGGGAGATTCGCACTGGACCTTCTTCGCCGGCAACTACCAGGAATACGAGGCCGACAAGAAGCGACGCCTGGGCGAGGAAGCCGCGCGCCCGCATCGCCTGCGCTTCAAGCCGCTGCGCTGATCCGCCGTGAGCGCCGACACCGCTGTGGTCCGCGGCGCGCCCGCGGCAGGCGACGAAGCCTGGATCGTCGCCTGCCTGTGCGCGCAGTGGTGCGGCATCTGCCGCGGCTGGCACGATGCCTTCCGGGCACTGGCCGCCGAGGGCCTGCTGCCGGGAGCGCGCTGGCTGTGGGTGGACATCGAGCAGCAGGCCGACGCGCTCGGCGACTTCGAGCCGGAGAACTTCCCGGTGCTGGCCGTGCAGCGCGGCGAGCGCCTGCTGTACTGCGCCACGCTGCCGCAGCAGTCGGCGAACTGGCGTCGCATGATCGAGGCCGTGGGCGCGCTCGACGAGTCGCAGGCCCGGCGCTGGGCGCAGACCCTGGGCGAGCACGCGCCGGACCTGCGCGTGCTGCGCGACGACCTGCCCGGTTGACGGGCCGCGGGTCGCGCCCCGCCGCGGGGCCCGCTCGGAAGGTGTCTCAGGCGTCGGACCGACGGCGCGGGCGCTCGCCGAACAGCGCGCTGCCCACGCGCACGATCGTGGCTCCCTCGAGCACGGCCGCCTCCAGGTCGGCGCTCATGCCCATGGACAGCGTGTCGAGTGGCAGGCCCTGCGCCACCAGCGCGTGCTGCAGTTCGCGCAGACGCGCGAACGGCTCGCGCTGCGACTGCAGCGTGTGCGCCGGCGCCGGGATGCACATCAGGCCTCGCAGCCTCAGGCCTTGCAGGGCGGCGACCTCGTGCGCCAGCTCCGGCAGCTCGCGGGCAGCGACGCCGCTCTTGCTCGGCTCGCCGCTGATGTTGACCTGCAGGCACACCTGCAGCGGAGCCAGCGCCTCGCCGTCGCGCTCGTCGGGTCGCTGCGCCGCCAGGCGCCGCGCCACCGACAGCCGGTCGATGCTGTGCACCCAGTCGAAGCAGCGGGCCACGTCGCGCGTCTTGTTGCTTTGCAGCGGACCGATGAAATGCCAGCACAGGCCCGGCCAGCGCGAACGCAGCGCGTCGACCTTGGCCACGCCCTCCTGCACGTAGTTCTCGCCGAACTCTCGCTGGCCGCTGCGCGCCATCGCCGCCACCGCGTCGGCGTCGAAGGTCTTGGACACGGCCAGCAGGCTGACCCCGGATGGGTCGCGCCCGGCGGCTCGCGCAGCCTGCGCGATGCGCAGTCTCACCTGCTGCAGGCGGGTGACGCTGCTTGCGTCGATGTCGTCGCTTGGGGAATTCACGGCCATGATTCAAAGGGCAGGCGGGCGGCAGCGCAGCGCGCAACGCTGGCGCATGTCGCCGAAACAACACGCAACGCGGGGCGCGTGCGGCAGGAATGAAAGGGTCATGACGGACGCCATGCGTCGAGCCTTTACTATAAAGTCTGTCTCGACTCGCCAGAATCTCAGGGGGATTGCAGTGGACATCACGCAATTGTTGGCGTTCAGTGTCAAAAACAACGCTTCGGACCTGCACCTGTCGGCCGGACTGCCACCGATGATCCGGGTTCACGGAGATGTGCGCCGCATCAATGTCGAGCCCCTGGACCACAAAATGGTGCATGCGATGGTCTACGACATCATGAGCGATGTCCAGCGCAAGCACTACGAGGAATATTTCGAAGTCGATTTTTCCTTCGAGATCAGCGGACTGGCTCGTTTCCGGGTCAACGCGTTCAATCACCAGCGCGGAGCCGGCGCGGTATTCCGCACCATTCCCAGCAAGATCCTTTCGCTGGACGACCTGAACGCGCCCAAGATCTTCGGCGACCTGGCGCTCAAGCCCCGCGGCCTGGTGCTGGTGACCGGTCCCACCGGTTCGGGCAAGTCGACGACGCTGGCGGCGATGGTCAACCATCTGAACGAAAACGAGTACGGGCACATTCTCACCATCGAGGATCCGATCGAGTTCGTGCACGAATCCAAGAAATGCCTGATCAACCAGCGCGAGGTGGGTCCGCACACCCTGAGTTTCGCCAACGCGCTGCGATCGGCACTGCGCGAGGACCCGGATTCGATCCTGGTCGGCGAAATGCGCGACCTGGAAACCATCCGCCTGGCGCTGACGGCTTCCGAAACCGGCCACCTGGTTTTCGGCACCCTGCACACCTCGTCGGCGCCGAAAACCATCGACCGCATCATCGACGTGTTCCCGGCGGCGGAAAAGGACATGGTGCGCGCGATGCTGTCCGAGGCCCTGGTGGCCGTGGTGTCGCAGACCCTGTGCAAGCTCAAGGACGGCAGCGGCCGCGTGGCGGCTCACGAGATCATGATCGGCACCCCGGCGATCCGCAACCTGATCCGCGAGAACAAGGTCGCGCAGATGTATTCGATGATCCAGACCAGCCAGGCACATGGCATGCAGACCCTGGACCAGAACCTGGCCGACCTGGTTCGCCGCAACCTCATCTCGGCTGCCGAGGCGCGCTCGAAGGCCAAGCAGCCGGAGAACTTCCCCGGCGCCTGACGGCGCAGCACGACGGCCTGCACGCCCTCCCCCAACCTTGGTGCCGAATCGCCTGCCATGAAGAAGGTCCTGGATTTCCTGCGCGTGGGGCGCCCGAACCACGACGCCGACGCCGAGCGTGACCCGCCCCCGGAGTCGCAGTTCTTCATCACCGGGTTCCAGGACGCCAGCGCGGAGCCTGCCAACCGGGCCACCTGGGCGGAGCGCGCGCGCGCGCTGGGCGCGCGCCGCCTGGCGCACGAACCGGCGGCCAGGCGCCTGAAGGAATTGTGGACCCAGGACCGGTTCATGGCCGGCTTGTCGTCGCAGGACCTCGAGAACTGCGCGCGCCACTTCGAATTCTGGGCGGTCGACGCCGACCGCGACGTCATCGAGCAGAACGAGCCCGGCAGCTTCATGCTGGTGGTACTGCACGGTGTCATCGCCGTCGACCGCCAGCAGCCCTGGGGCGAACGCGTGCGCCTGACCGAGTCGCGCGCCGGCAGCGTGCTGGGCGAGATGTCCCTGCTCGACGCCGGCCCGCGCGCGTCGTACTGCACCACGCTGCGCCCATGCGAGATCGCGGTGCTCGAGGCGAGCATGCTGGACGCGCTGATCGAGCGCGATCCGGCATCGGCAGTGCGCATCGTCGGCTCGCTGGCCCGCCGCCTGTCGCTGCGCCTGCGCAAACTCGGCGCACCGTCGATCGGACCGTCCGCCTGACCCGGCGCGTATCGACATGACCGGATCACCCAGCTTGCTCGAGGATCGATGATGGAACGCGACCAGGCCTCCAAGTTCGTCCAGGATCTGCTGCGCAGCCTGCTGCAGCGCGGTGGCTCGGACCTGTTCCTGACGGCCGACTTCCCGCCGGCGATGAAAATCGACGGCGAAGTGCACAGGCTGTCGGCGCAGGCGCTGAGCCCCCAGCACACCCAGGCGCTGGCGCGCGCGCTGATGAACGACCGCCAGGCCGCCGAATTCGAGCACACCAAGGAGTGCAATTTCGCGATCGCCCCAGGGGGAATCGGGCGCTTCCGGGTCAACGCCTTCGTGCAGCAGGGCCGCATCGGCCTGGTGCTGCGCATGATCCCGCAGCAGCTGCCCACGCTGCCCGGCCTGGGCTTGCCGCGCGTGCTCGAGGACCTGGCGATGAGCAAGCGCGGGCTGATCGTGCTGGTCGGCGCCACCGGCAGCGGCAAGAGCACTTCGATGGCGGCGATGCTCGACTGGCGCAACGAGCACAGCCGCGGGCATATCGTGACCATCGAGGACCCGATCGAGTTCGTGCATACGCACAAGAACTGCATCATCACCCAGCGCGAGGTCGGGCTCGACACCGAGAGCTGGGAGGCCGCGCTGAAAAACAGCATGCGCCAGGCTCCCGACGTGATCCTGATGGGCGAGATCCGTGATCGCCAGGCCATGGAGCACGCGGTGGCGTTCTCCGAGACCGGGCACCTGGTGATGGCCACGCTGCACGCCAACAACGCGAACCAGGCGCTCGACCGGGTGATCAACTTCTTCCCGGAGGAACGCCGCGCGCAATTGCTGATGGACCTGTCGCTGAACCTGCGGGCGACAATCTCGCAACGCCTGGTGCCGCGCCAGGACGGCCGCGGGCGCATCGCGGCGGTGGAGGTGCTGATCAACTCGCCGCTGATCTCCGACCATATCTTCAAGGGCGAGATCGGCGAGATCAAGGAAGTCATGCGGCGCTCGCGAGAACTGGGCATGCAGACCTTCGACCAGGCGCTGTTCGACCTCTACGAGCAGGGAACCATCGGCTACGAGGATGCGCTGCGCAACGCCGACTCGGTCAACGACCTGCGCCTGCGCATCAAGCTCGACAGCAAGCGCGATCAGTCCGACCCGAGCGGCGGAACCGAGTACCTGGCCATCGTCTGACCGGAGGCGCTCTCAGCGCGAGCCGAAGAACCAGTAGCACACGGCGATCGACGCCAGCACGCCGGCGAGGTCGGCGAGCAGCGCGCAGGCCACGGCGTGGCGCACCCGCCGGATGCCCACCGCGCCGAAATACACGGCCAGCACGTAGAAGGTGGTCTCGGTGCTGCCCTGCATGGTGGCGGCGGTCAGCGCCGGGAAGCTGTCCACGCCGTCGTGGTGCATGGTCTCGATGAGCATGGCGCGAGCGGCGCTGCCCGAGAAGGGCTTGACCAGGGCCGTGGGCAGGGCGTCGACGAAGCGCGTGTCCAGCCCCAGGCCGTGCACGGCCCAGCGCACCGCCTGCAACACCATGTCCAGCGCCCCGGAAGCGCGCAGCACGCCCACCGCGCACAACATCGCCACCAGGTACGGCAGCAGATCGCGCGCCACCGCGAAACCCTGGCGCGCGCCGTCGATGAAGGCCTCGTATACCGGCACGCGGCGCCAGACGCCCGCCAGCAGGAAGGCGATGATCACTCCGAACAGCATCAGGTTGCCGGCGAGATCGGACATGCGCGCCAGCGCCGCCGCCGACAGCGAGGCCAGCCCGGCGAGCAGGGCCGCATACACCAGCAGCCCCGCGGCCATCCAGGCCAGCGCGCGCGCATCGCGCAACGGCAGGCGCTGCACCAGCGCCACGCTGAGCAGGCCGACCAGCGTCGACGCGCTGGTGGCCAGCAGGATGGGCAGGAACACCACGGTCGGGTCGGGCGCTCCCTGCTGGGCGCGATACATGAAAATACTCACCGGCAGCAAGGTGAGCGACGATGCGTTGAGCACCAGGAACAGGATCTGCGCGTTGCTCGCCGTGTCCGCGCTCGGATTGAGGCTCTGCAGCTCGCGCATCGCCTTGAGCCCGATGGGCGTGGCGGCGTTGTCCAGGCCGAGCATGTTGGCGGCCATGTTCAGCGTGATCAGGCCCAGCGCCGGGTGTCCGCGCGGCACCTCCGGCATCAGGCGCGCGAACACCGGTGCCAGCGCCCTTGCCATGGCCTGCACGAGTTGCGCTCGCTCGGCGATGGCCAGCAAGCCCAGCCAGAGCGTGAGGGTGCCGAACAGCAGCACCATCACGTCCACCGACAGGCGCGCCATCGCGAACAGGCTGGTCACCAGCGCCGCGAACACGGCCTGGTCGCCTCCCAGCAGCCAGCGCGCCAGCGCGGCGAGCGCCGCGGTCAGGAACAGGCCGACCCACAGGCGGTCGATCATGGGCGCGTGCGGGCGCGGCGCGTCAGCGTGCCGGCTTGCGCCGCGGCGGCGCGGCGGATGGGCGCGCGCCGGACGGGCGTGCGGCGGGCCTGCGCGCGGCCGCGTCGCC
>JAKCDM010000105.1 GCA_021841865.1 Pseudomonadota bacterium | reverse complement strand
GCTGCGCTGCGCGTGCTGGCCCAGGGCCTGCTGGACACCGGACTGATCCCGCGCGAGCTCGCGCCCGATGTCGATGCCGTGCTGCAAAGCGGCGCCTATCGCCGCTTCTACATGCACCGCACCAGCCACTGGATGGGCATGGACGTGCACGACTGCGGAGACTATGCCGAGCCCGGCGAGGCGGCGCGCGAGTTGCCCGACGGCTCGCGCCAGCCGGCGGCGCGCATCCTGCGCCCCGGCATGGTGTTGACCATCGAGCCCGGCCTGTATGTACGCGCCGCGCCCGACCTGCCGGCCGCCTATCACGACATCGGCATCCGCATCGAGGACGACGTCGTGGTGCGCGCGCATGGCGCCTGCGAGGTGCTGACGGCGCAGGCGCCCAAGAGCGTGGCCGAGATCGAGCAGGTGATGCATGACTGAGCAGCCGGCGACGCGCGCGCGGCCGATGCGCATCGCGGTGGTCGGCGCGGGCCCGGTGGGCCTGAGCCTGGCGTTGCAGTTGCGGCAGCTCGGCGCCGACGCCGAGCTGCATGTGTTCGATGCGCAGCCCGATGGCGCCGCGGCGCTGGCCGATCCGCGGGTGCTGGCGCTTTCCGAGGGCAGCCGCCAGCTGCTGCATTCGCTGGGGGCCTGGCCGCGTGACGCGGCCACCGCGATCCGGCGCATCCATGTGTCGCAATGCGCGCCTGGCCTGGCATCGCTGCCGCGGGTGCTGCTGCGGGCCGACGAGGCGGGCCTGCCGGCGCTGGGCTACACGGTGCGCTATGGCGAACTGCTGGGTGCGCTGCAGGCGGCCGCGCGTGCGGAAGGCATCGACGTGCGCTACGCCTGCCCCGTGCAGGCGCAGCAGCACGCCGGCGCGGCGCGACTGCTCGGGCAGGATGGCGCGGCGCTGGAGCACCCCGACTTCGATGTCGCCGTGCTCGCCGAGGGCGGTGCCTTCCACAACCAGCAGCAGCGCGAACTGCATCACGACTACGCGCAGACCGCAGTGATCGGCGAGGTCCGCTGCGAACACCCGCACGACGGGCTGGCGGTCGAACGCTTCACCGAGCACGGCCCGGTGGCGCTGTTGCCGCGCGGCGCCGATTACGCACTCGTGTGGTGCGTGCCGCCGACCCGGGCGCGCGACCTGCTGGAACTCGATGTCGCGGCGCAGACGCGGGCGCTGCAGCCGTTGTTGCCGGCGGTGTGCGGGCGAATCCGGGAGTTGCGCCTGTTCGGCAGCTACGCGCTGGGCCTCAATGCCCGGGTGCGAACCCGTCGTGGCCGCCTGGTCCAACTGGGCAATGCGGCGCAGACCCTGCATCCGGTCGCCGGCCAGGGGCTGAACCTGGGCTTGCGCGACAGCGCGGCCCTGGCGCGCGCGCTGGCCGGCGCATCGACAAGCCAGCTGGACTCCGCGCTGGCGCGCTACGACCTTGCGCGAATTCCCGACCGCGCCGCGTTGCTCGGGCTCACCGACCTGCTGGCGCGCGGCTTCACGTGGCGCCAGCCCGGCGCGGCAGCCTTGCGCGCAGGCGCGCTGGCGATGCTGTCGGGGTGCTGGCCGTTGCGCCGGGCGCTGCAGCAGCGAATGGTCTTCGGCTGGCGCCTGTAGCGACAGCCGGATCGAAGCGCTTCGCCACGAATTGCCGGGCCGGCACGGCAATTCCGGTATTTCAACAGCCTGTTAGGCCTGGGCGCCCGGCCAGCCGCTCCAGGCCGGGGCGAGGTCGTGCTCCAGCCCGAATTGCTCGAGCACCCGGCCGAGGGTGTGGTCGACCATCTGTTCGATGCTGGTGGGGCGCAGGTACAGCGCCGGCAACGGCGGCATGATCACGCCGCCCATTTCCGTCACCAGGGTCATGTTGCGCAAATGCGCAAGGTTCAGCGGGGTCTCGCGTGCCAGCAGCACCAGGCGGCGCCGCTCCTTGAGGCATACGTCGGCGGCGCGGCTGAGCAGGTTGTCCGACAGCCCGTGGGCCACCGCGGCCAGGCTTTTCATCGAGCATGGCGCCACCACCATGCCCAGCGTGGCGAACGAGCCGCTGGCGATGCTGGCGGCCACGTCGCCGATGGGATGGGTCTCGTCGGCCAGGGCTTCGACGGCCCGGCGCTCCAGCCCGGTCTCGGCACGGATGCTCAGCCAGCCTGCCGGGCTGACCACCAGGTGGGTGTGCAGTCCGCCCAGGCGGCGCAGGTGTTCCAGCAGCCGCACCCCGTACAGCGCGCCGGTGGCGCCGGTGATGCCGACGATCAGGCGCCGCGGGGCGGGCACGGCGCGCTTCAGGCTTGCGCCAGCAGCGTCTTGAGTTCGCCGCTCTGGTACATCTCGGTCATGATGTCCGAGCCACCGACGAACTCGCCGTGCACGTAGAGCTGCGGAATGGTCGGCCAGTTGGCGTATTCCTTCACCGCCTGGCGAACCTCGTCGTCCTCCAGCACGTTGACGCTGGCGAACTGCCCGAGCCCGCAGGCCTTCAGGATCTGCACCGCGCGTCCCGAAAAACCACACTGCGGGAACTGCGGGGTGCCCTTCATGAACAACACCACGTCATTGGATTTGACGAGCTGGTCGATGCGTTGCAGGGCGTCGGACATGAGGGCCTCGGTGGGTGATGGTGAGCACGACCCTGCATTGTAGAAAAGACCCGCGATTCATGCCCGGGCGCGCGGCGATGGCCCTGCGCGGTCCGGCGCGCGGGCCGCGCTGACGCGCTCGATGCCCGCGAGATCGCGCAGGCTGTGCGCGTCGAGCAGGCCGGCGGCCTCCAGCAGCGCGCGCACCGCCGCCGCCTGGTCGTGGCCATGTTCCAGCGCCAGCCAGGCGCCGGCGCGCAGGCGCGGCGCCGCCTGTCGCACGAGTTCGCGGATGTCGCCCAGCCCGTCGTCGCAGGCGCGCGCGCCGACCAGCGCCAGCAGCGGCTCGAAGCGCAGCGCCTGCAGATGCTCGTCGTGCTCGGCCACGTAGGGCGGGTTGCTCAGGATCAGGTCGAAGCGCTCGTCGGGGTTCGGCAACGCGCCCATCCAGTCGCCCAGGTGCCAGCGCAGGGCTCCGCCGGCGCGCGTGGGCGACAGCAGGCGTCGCGCGTTGTCGCGCGCCAGCGCCAGCGCGTCGGCGCTGGCGTCGACGGCCTGCACGCGGGCATGCGCGCGTTCGTGCGCCAGCGCGATGGCGATGGCTCCGCTGCCGGTGCCCAGGTCCAGCACGTCGGCTTCGCGGTCCACGCCCAGCCGGCCCAGCGCGAACTCGACCAGCAGCTCGGTTTCCGGCCGCGGCACCAGCACCTGCGGGCCCACGCGCAGGCGCAGGCCCCAGAATTCGCGCCAGCCCAGCACGTAGGCGAGCGGCTCGCCTGCGCGCACGCGCTCGGCGCCGCGCCGCAGGGCCTGCAGCGTGTCGCCGGCGAGCAGGCCCTCGGGATGCGCCAGCACGCTCGCGTGGGACAGCCCGGCCACGTCGCGCAGCAGCGCCAGCGCGTCGGCGCGCGGCAGCCCGCAGTCACGCAGCCAGGCCTGGACGCTGACGCTGCCTGCCGCAGGGGCCGATGCCTGGGTCACGCCAGCGCCGCCAGCTGTTCGGCCTGGTGCTCGGCGTGCAGCGCGTCGAGCAGTTCGTCGAGGTCGCCGCCCAGGATGGCGTCGATCTTGTGCAGGGTCAGGTTGATGCGGTGGTCGGTGACCCGGCCCTGCGGCACGTTGTAGGTGCGAATCCGATCCGAGCGGTCGCCGCTGCCGACCAGGCTCCTGCGTTGCGCGGCTTCGCGCTCCTGCGCCTGCTGGCGCTGGCGCTGCTGCAGGCGCGCGGCCAGCACCTCCATCGCGCGCGCCTTGTTGCGGTGCTGCGAGCGGTCGTCCTGGCATTCGACGACCAGCCCGGTGGGCAGGTGGGTGATTCGCACGGCCGAATCGGTCTTGTTGATGTGCTGGCCGCCGGCGCCCGACGAGCGGAAGGTGTCGATGCGCAGCTCCGACGCCTGGATGGCCACCGCAGCCTGCTCGTCGGGCTCGGGCATCACCGCCACCGTCGCCGCGCTGGTGTGGATGCGACCCTGCGCTTCCGTGGCCGGCACGCGCTGCACGCGGTGACCGCCCGATTCGAACTTCAGGCGTCCGTAGACGCCTTCGCCGCTGATTCGCAGCACCGCTTCCTTGACCCCGCCGAGTTCGCTGTCGCTGTGTTGCAGCACCTCCACGCGCCAGCCGCGGCGTTCGGCGTAGCGGGTATACATGCGTGCCAGCTCCGATGCGAACAGCGCCGATTCCTCGCCGCCGGTTCCGGCTCGCACCTCGACGAAGGCGGGGCGCCTGTCATCCGGGTCGCGCGGCAGCAGCGCGCGCTGCAAGGCTTGCTGCAGGGTCTCGATGCGTTGCCGGGCGGCGTCGATCTCCTCCTCGGCCAGTTCGCGCATCTCGGGGTCGCCCAGCAGCTCGCGCGCCTGCTCGCCGGCGCGTTCGGCGTCGCGCAGCTCGCCGTAGAGCTGCGCCACCGGAGCCAGTTCGGCGCGCTCGCTGCCCAGCTCGCGCAGGCGCTGCGCGTCGGTATCCGCGGCGCCCAGCAGGGCGTCGATTTCTTCCAGGCGACGGCTCAGCGCGTCGAGCTTGTCTCGCAGCGAGGGTTTCATGAGGGGGCGTGGCGCGTGGCGCGCCCGCGTGCACCGCGCCTGCTAGTGTCCTGTCCCGTAAATACCTGGCATTTCGTTCGGGTGCCTGCGGGAGCGATCGGCGGCTGGGCGCAAGGGGTCCAGACTGGACGTCTGGCCCCCTTGCGCACGGGCGGCGAGGGCCCCGCAGGCGCCGAACCCTTCGGGCTGAGCCGTATCGGGGCGCATGCGGCGTTGCGGCCACGGGGCCAGGCGCCCGGCTTGGCCCCGCACCCGCGCCTTGCCTGCGCCCCGATACGACTCAGCGAAATGACAGGTATTTACGGGACAGGGCACTAGGAGTTGCCGCCGCAGCCGCGGTGCGGAGTCAGGAACAGGCGCTGGACCGCGCGCGTGACCTGCTCGCGATGCTGCGGATCGGTATGGTGCATCGCGGCAAAGGCATTGTGCAGGAATTTCTGCGACAGGTTGCGCGCCAGCAGTTCCATCACCGCGTCGCTGCTTTCGCCCCGCGCGAGCGCGCGGCGAGCGCGCTCGATCTCGGCTTGCTGCCAGTTGCGGCTCTGCTCCTGCAGCTGGCGGATCAGCGGCACCTGCTCGCGGTCGTCCATCCACTGCAGGAAGCCCTGCACCCGCGTCTCGATGATGGTTTCCGCCTGCTGCACGGCAGCCAGGCGCTTCTCGCCGTTGCTGCGCACCAGCTCGGTGAGGTCATCCACCGAATACAGGTACACGTCGGGCAGCTCGGCGATCTCGGCCTCGATGTCGCGCGGCACCGCCAGATCGACCATCACCACCGGCTTGTGCTTGCGCTGGCGCACCATGCGCTCGGCCGCTCCCAGGCCGATGATCGGCAGCGTGCTGGCGGTGGAGCTGACGACCACGTCGAACTCGGCCAGGCGCTGCGGCACGTCGGCCAGGCGCATGGCCTCGGCCCCGACCTGCTGGGCCAGGCGCATGCCGCGCTCGAGGGTGCGGTTGGCGATCGCCATGTGGCGCGGACGGCGCGACGCGAAATGCGTGGCCACCAGCTCGATCATCTCGCCGGCGCCGATGAACAGCACGCGGCAATCGGCCAGGTTCTCGAACACCGCCTCGGCGAGTTTCACGCTGGCGGCCGCCATGCTCACCGAGTGCGAGCCGATCTCGGTGGTGCTGCGCACCTCCTTGGCCACCGCGAAGGTGCGCTGGAACATCTGGCTCAGCGTGCCGCCCAGCGTGCCGGTATCGGTGGCGGCGCGCACCGCGTCCTTCATCTGGCCGAGGATCTGCGGCTCGCCCAGCACCATCGAGTCCAGGCCGCTGGCGACGCGGAAGGCGTGGCGCACCGTACCTTCCTGCACCAGGCGGTAGCTGTGCTCGAGCACCTGGCCCTCGCGCAATGCGCGCGAATCGGCCAGCCATTGCACCAGGGCCTCGCGCGGGTCGTTCGGCGCGGCGCAGTAGATCTCGGTGCGATTGCAGGTCGACAGGATGGCGGTTTCCACCGCCTGCCCGGAGCTGCGAGCGCTCAGCGCCTCGCGCAGCGCGCGCAGCGCTTCCTTCAGCCCCTCGGCTGAAAAGGCCAGACGCTCGCGCACGTCCAACGGCGCGGTCTGATGATTGACACCAACGGCAGCTAATAACATGGAAGCTCTGATTCTACGAAGCCAGCCGGGTCTTTGCGCCTGATCGAAGTCAATGGAATATGCGATCCCGCAGATATGTGGCTGGTCTTTCCTGTCCCCGAAGGCTTCTTTGGCCTTTTGACCGCGTGGCCTGAAGATGCTCGTGTGGATCGCGATTCGCTGGTTGCTCGGCACCAGCGTCATGCCGTTGTTCGTCGGTGCCGGCACCGGGCTGCTGTCGCGCCGCGTGCTGCGCCCGGCCCCCGGCGCCTGGACCCGCCAGGCCGGTCGCGCGGCGGCGGCGGCGTGGCTGCTGCACCTGCTGCTGGTCGGCACGGGCCTGCTGCGCGACGGCGCGATGCTCGACTACGCCGCCGTGCTGCTGGCCGCGGTCGCCGCGAGCTGGCTGGCCTGCCGCGCCTGAGCGCGGCTGTGTGTCCGGTCGGGGAAGTGCTGCCGGGTCAGGCGGCAGCGGCGCGGGCGCGCATGCGCAGCAGTCCCTCGCCGATGAACAAGGCGATGCCGGCCCACACCAGCGCGAAGCCGGTGGCCTTGTGCGCGTCGAAGGGCTCGTGGTAGAGCAGCAGGCCCAGCACCAGCAGCAGCGTGGGCGTGAGGTATTGCAGGATGCCCAGCAGCGAGAAGGTGATTCGCCGCGCCCCGGCCGCGAACATCAGCAGCGGGATGGCGGTCACCGGTCCGCTGGCCATCAGCAACAGCTTCAGGTCCCAGGTGCCCAGGCCGAAGGCGTTGTCGCCCGCCCGGCTGGTCCAGGCCAGGTACAGCAGTGCCAGCGGCAGCTGCAGCACGGTTTCCAGCGCCAGTCCTTCCAGCGAGCCCAGCGGGGCGACCTTGCGCATCAGGCTGTAGCCGCTGAAGCTGACGGCCAGCCCCAGCGCCGGCCAGGGCACGTGGCCGATGCCGAAGGCCATCCACGCCACACCGACCCCGGCCACCGCCACCGCGAGCCACTGCGCGGGGCGCAGCTGCTCGCGCAGCAGCAGCGTGCCCAGCGCGACATTCATCAGCGGGTTGATGTAGTAGCCCAGGCTGGCGTCAACCACGTGGTCGTGGGTCACCGACCAGATGTAGATCAGCCAGTTGCAGGAAAGCAACAAGGCGCTGGCGGCGAAGCGCCCGACCAGCGCCGGACGCTCGCGCAGCAGGCGCAGCCAGGACCAGCGGCGCAGCGCCAGCAGCATGCCCAGCACCAGCAACGCCGACCAGACCATGCGGTGGGCCAGGATCTGCGTCGCCGGAATGCGCTCCAGCAGCTTGAAATACAGCGGGAAAAGGCCCCAGGCGACGTAGGCCCCCAAGGCGTAGACGACGCCTGGATTCATGATGGGTGATCAAAATGCCGGCAATCCGGCATCGTACGCCCCATTCGCTGTGCTTGCCCGGGAGCGCCACGCGCGCCCGGGCGGGGCGGGGGCTCAGACGTTGAACAGGAAGTTCAGCACGTCGCCGTCGTGCACCACGTACTCCTTGCCCTCCGCGCGCATGCGGCCGGCATCCTTGGCGCCCTGCTCGCCACCGTGGCGCACGAAGTCGTCGAAGGAGATGGTCTGCGCCCGGATGAAGCCGCGCTCGAAGTCCGTATGGATCACGCCTGCCGCCTGCGGTGCCGTCGCGCCCACCGGAATGGTCCACGCGCGCACTTCCTTGACCCCGGCCGTGAAATAGGTCTGCAGGCCGAGCAGCGCGTAGCCGGCGCGGATCAGGCGGTTCAGCCCGGGTTCGCTCTGGCCGAGCTCGGCCAGGAATTCGACCTTCTCGTCGGGCGACATTCCGGCCAGTTCGCTTTCCAGCTTGGCGCAGATGGCCACGACAGGTGCGCCCTGCGCCGTCGCGTATTCGCGCAGGCGATCGAGGTGGGGGTTGTCGTCGAAACCGTCCTCGAGCACGTTACCCACGAACATCGCCGGCTTGGCGGTGATCAGGCACAGCGGCTTGAGCAGCGCGCGCTCGTCGTCGGACAGGTCGAGCGCGCGCACCGGGCGCGCCTCGTTGAGGGACGTCTCGCAGCGCTGCAGCACTCCGAGCAGGCGCTGCGCCTCCTTGTCGCCGGCGCGCGCGGTCTTCTGGGCCCGCAGTACGGCCTTTTCCACCGTGCCCAGGTCCGCCAGGCACAGCTCGGTCTGGATCACCTCGATGTCGGCCAGCGGGTCGACGCGTCCGGCCACGTGCACCACGTTGGGGTCGTCGAAGCAGCGAACCACGTTGACGATGGCGTCGGTCTCGCGGATGTGGGCGAGGAACTGGTTGCCCAGGCCCTCTCCCTTCGAGGCGCCGGCAACCAGCCCGGCGATGTCGACGAACTCGACCACCGCCGGCACCACGCGCTGCGGCTTGACGATCTCCGCCAGCTTCTGCAGTCGCGGATCGGGGACCTCGACCACGCCCACGTTGGGCTCGATGGTGCAGAAGGGGTAGTTCTCGGCGGGAATGGCGCTCTGGGTCAGCGCGTTGAACAGGGTGGACTTGCCGACGTTGGGCAGGCCCACGATGCCGCATTTGAGGCTCATGGGGGTGCAGGATTGGGGATTTCGGCCCGGCCTCGCCAGGAAGTGAGCCGTCGATTGTAGTTAGCGCCCGGATCCGGCCGACGGGCGCGGGTGCTTCAGGCCGGGTCGCCGTGCATGCGCCCGCTGGCCGAGGCCAGTGTTCCGCCCGCCTCGACCAGCTGCCCGATCCTGCCCAGTCCGAACGGCGGCATGTTCACGTACACGTTCTCGTGGCCGCCGGCATGCACGCAATAGGTTTCGTGCCAGATGCCCACCGAGCCGTCTGTGCCGATGCGCTGGTTGAAGGCCCGCCAGGCGGGCAGGTGCTCGGCGTCGCGCGCCTTGGCGTAGGCGAGCAGAGCGTCGAGCGAGCGCCAGTACTGCAGCATGATGGTGGTGCGTCCGACCCAGTTCTCGGCGCCGAGGAATCCGAGCTCGGGTTGGGTTTGCAGTTCGCGGATCATGCGCGGCATCGAGCGCAGCACGCTCAGCCATTTGTGCAAGGCCCACGGCTGGTTGATTCGCATGCCGATCAGGAACACCACGAAGTCGCCGTCGATGCGCGAGGTCATGCGGGCGTTGTGGATCATCGGATGTGTCTCCCCTGCGGTGGTTGCGCTGGCGGGCCGAGAATAGCCGCGCTCGCCGCTGCGCGTCACGCCGCGCGCGAGTCAGCGCGAGTGATTTCGCACCATCCGACACATCATGTTGCAATTTCCCGGGAAAGGACGCGTTGACCGGATTTTGGGCGTGCAACCAGAATCAGGGCTCGACAAACATGATGATGGCTCGGCGGCGCAACGCAAGGCGCGTGCCGATGCCGCCATCGCAGACGGAGACATCGCATGCAAGTTCGCTCCCGCAAAGGCTTCACGTCGCTGAAGGCCGCCGCCGCCGCGGTGGCGCTGGCAGCCGCCAGCTTCGGCGCCCACGCCGCCGGCGCGCCGGCCGAGATCAAGATCGGCACCCTGTACGCCAGCACCGGGTCGTTCGCGGTGGCCTCGCAGGGCCAGTACGAGGGCCTGAAGTTCTGGGCCGAGGGCGTGAACAAGGACGGCGGGTTGTTCGTCAAGGCCTACGGCAAGAAGATCCCGGTGAAGATCGTCGCCTACGACGACCAGAGCTCGACGTCGACCGCGACCACGCTGTACAACCAGCTGATCACGCAGGACAAGGTCGACGTGCTGGTGGCCGACTTCGGCTCGGTGCTGACCTCGGTGGCGGTTCCGCTGGCGGCCGAGCACCACATGCTGCTGATCGACCCGACCGGCTCGGGAGCCAACTTCTTCACCAAGAAGACCGACTACCTGGCCGACGTGAGCATCCCGTCGTCGACCGTGTGGCCGATCCCGCTGGCCCAGTACCTGCTCAAGCAGCACATCAAGCGCGTGGCCATCGTCTACGACGCCAACGACTTCGACGCGTCGCAGGCCGAGACCATGAAGGCGCAACTGGCCAAGGGCGGCGTCACCCCGGTGTACTACCACGGCGTGCCGACCACCGAGTCCAACTACACGGTGCTGCTGCACACCATCAAGGCCACCAACCCCGAGGCCGTGCTGGAGTTCGGCTATCCGCCCAACGACATCGCGTTCCTGCGCGGGCTGCACCAGAGCGGCCTGCACTTCAACATGACCTTCACGATCTTCCCCGGCCAGCTGGCCGCGCTGATGAAGAAGAACGTCGGGGTCGACGGGCTGGCCTACACCTACACCTACCCGACCCCGCCGCTGGTGCGCTACGACAAGGTCGATTACGGCATGAACACCGCGCAGTTCGAGAAGGCCTTCGACGCCGAATTCCACAAGGCGCCGACCTTCCTCGACTCGGCCGGCTACAACACCGGGCTGGTGATGCAGTACATGCTCGGGAAGTCGCCCAAGTTCACGCAGGAAGGCTTCCACGACGCGCTGCTCAACGACATGTCGGGCAAGGTCACGACGCTGCTCGGGCCGTTCAAGATCAACGCCAACGGTGCGCAGCTGGGGCAGCCGCTGCCCGTGGCGCAGATCGTTCCCGACGGCAAGGACATCAAGTTCGTCGTGCTCTACCCGGAAGAGCACGCCACCGGCAAGGCGGTGTACCCGGCGCCCAAGCGCTGATCCTGGGATGAACGCCGGGCCCCGCGGGGCCCGGTTTCGCATTCGGCGCCCGCCGCACAGGCGGGCTGCGGGGGCCTGTCGTGGAATTGTTCGAATACGCCCTTGTCGGCGGAATTCTGTACGGCATCTTTTTCACCCTGGTGGGGTTGGGGCTGAACCTGATGTTCGGGGTGATGCGCATCATCAACCTGGCGCACGGGCAGTTCATCGTGCTGGGGGGCTACTGCGCGT
>JAKCDM010000013.1:5761-46703 GCA_021841865.1 Pseudomonadota bacterium | reverse complement strand
GCCTGGCCGGACTCAGCGCGGCGCTGCACCTGGCCGACCGCATGTCGGTGACGGTGCTGGCCAAGCGCGAGCTGGAAGTCTCGTCCAGCCAGTGGGCACAGGGCGGAATCGCCGCGGTGCTGGCCGAAGGCGACAGCTTCGACTCCCACGTGCACGACACCGTGGTCGCCGGAGCCATGCTCAACGACCTGCCCGCCACGCGTTTCGTCATCGAGCAGGGCCCGGCGGCCATCGCCTGGCTGCGCGCACAGGGCGTGCCCTTTGACACCGAGCACGGCGAACTGCACCTGACCCGCGAAGGCGGGCACAGCCAGCGCCGCATCGCCCACGTCGCGGACGCCACCGGCGCGGCGATCCAGCGCGCGCTGCTGGCGCGCGCGCGCGCCCACGAGCGAATCACGCTGCTGGAGAACCAGGTCGCGGTGGACCTGATCACCGCGCGCCATGTCGACGACGGGCACCAGGACCGCTGCCACGGCGTGTATGCGCTGGACCTCGAAAGCGGCAAGGTGCTCACCTTCACGGCAGCGCACACCATCCTGGCCACCGGCGGCGCAGGCAAGGTGTACCGCTACACCACCAACCCCGACACGGCCAGCGGCGACGGCGTGGCGATGGCCTGGCGCGCCGGCTGCCGCGTCGCGAACATGGAATTCATCCAGTTCCACCCGACCTGCCTGTACCACCCGAAGGCGAAGAACTTCCTGATCTCCGAGGCGGTTCGCGGCGAAGGCGGAGTGCTGCGCCTGCCCGACGGCACGCGCTTCATGCCGGCGCACGACGAACGCGCCGAACTGGCGCCGCGCGACGTGGTGGCGCGCGCCATCGACTTCGAGATGAAGCGCCATGGCCTGGATTGCGTGTACCTGGACATCACCGAGCGCGGCGAGGCCTTCATCCGGCAGCATTTCCCGACCATTCACCAGCGCTGCCTGGAGCTGGGAATCGACATCGCGCGCGAGCCCATCCCGGTGGTGCCCGCGGTGCACTTCACCTGCGGCGGCGTGCTGACCGACCTGGCCGGTCGCACCGACCTGCCGGGGCTGTACGCGGTGGGCGAGGTCGCCTATACCGGGCTGCATGGCGCCAACCGCCTGGCCAGCAATTCCCTGCTGGAGTGCGTGGTGTTCGGAACCGCGGCGGCGCAGGCCATCGCGCAGGCCCCGGCGCCGGAGCCCACCGAGGCGCGCCCATGGGACGAAAGCCGGGTCAGCGATGCCGACGAGCTGGTGGTGATCAGCCACAACTGGGACGAGCTGCGGCGCATGATGTGGAACTACGTGGGCATCGTTCGCACCGACAAGCGACTGGAACGCGCCGCCCACCGCATCGCGTTGCTGCAGTCCGAGGTGCAGGAGTTCTATGCCAACTTCCGCGTCACTCGAGACCTGCTGGAATTGCGCAACCTGCTGCAGGTGGCCGAGCTGATCGTGCGCTCGGCACGCCTGCGCCACGAAAGCCGCGGCCTGCACTACAGCGCCGACTGGCCGCGCACCGCGGCACCGGCGGCACCGACCATCCTGGTGCCGCGCACCCCCGCCGCGGCGGCCTGAACAGCGCCGCTGGCGGCGCTGCGCCGCAAACCCCACGGCCCGCGTGCCCTCCGGGACGGGAATACAAAGACCCCTGTACGCCTCCTTCGAGGCAAAAAGGGGTCCCCGATGCATTCGCGCAAAGCCCGAATCGCCGCACTGTGCCTGTCGGTCCTGCCCGGCGTGGCCTGCGCCGACACCGGCGTGTACTGGACCTTCGTCAACAACACGTCGCAGGACATCCACCTGGTGCTCGGCGACATCGACGTGTTGGCATGCTGGCTCCCCTGGACCTTCCGCGACGACAACCTGCTGCCGGCAGGTCGGAGCCAGACCTTCTACCTCGAGACCGGCTGCACCGACATGGCATTCACCGTGCAGCTCCACGGCGCCGGCTACGACGGCTCGCGCGTCAGGATCTGGTCCGGCGACGCGAACCCGCTGTACGCCGCGGTGACACGCCATGTCCAGTGGGCATACAGCGCCAAGCCGCTGTGGAAGCCGGCGCCGAGGGCCATCGGCTCCAGCAGCGAGGACCTCGACACCGCCATACGGTTCAACGGCCGCGGCTGGTACGACACCATCGAGGCCAGCGTGCAGATCGCGCCCGGGCACACGCCGCTGCCCCCGGGCAGCTACACCGACAGCTGCAACGCGGACTACGACGCCGCCAGCGGCGTGCTGCGCACCGACTGCGTGGGCCCGCGCAACGTCATGCGGCACGAGCAGAACATGAACTACAAGCATTTGTGCAAACCCGGCACCAATGTGCTCAACGACCATGGCCAGCCCTTGTGCGAGGAGTTCAGCGATTCGGTTCCGCCGGGCAGCTACCGCGACAGCTGCACGCTGCGCGACTTCGACCCCCGGGACGGCAAGCTTCGCGTCGATTGCCTCAACTCGTGGGGCTGGCTGCAACAAGGGCGGGAGCTGAACTACACGCACCTGTGCGCGCCGGGTTCGCCAGTGGTCAACGCGGACGGCAAACCGCTTTGCGAGCAGCTGCGCGACGAGCTGCCGCAAGGCAGCTATCTCGACAGCTGCACACCGGTCGATTTCGACTCGCAGGAAGGCCTGCTTTCGGCACGCTGTCAGGACCATACGGGCGAGAACGCCGACGCCCGGCTCGAGACCTACTATCGTTGCGCGCCGGGAAGCACGCTGTCCAATGACGACGGCACGCTGCGCTGCGACACGCTGTTCACTCCCGAGGGCTCCTACACCAGCCAGTGCTCCGACATACGCTACGACGACGGCGTGCTGCAGGCGAGCTGCAGGACCCTCGCGCCGCTGGGCACGCTGCGCCTGGACTATCAGCAGACCTGCGCGCCCCGCAGCACCGTGCGCGTCGACAACGCCACTCTCCGACTGGCCTGCGACACCCCGAAGCCCGGTTGACAAGGTGTGTGAACGAATCCCCCATGCGCGCGGGGCGAGTACGATGCCCGGCTGGTACAGCGCCCGGCTTCCTGCAACTCCATGGCCCCGTCCTGCCCGACCCCCGACGACCTCGACGCCCTCGGCGCGCTGCTGCGCGAAGCGGCGCAGCTGCACATCCTGCCGCACGCGGCCGATCCGCGGGCGCGTCTGAAGGACGACGGCAGCTGGGTCACCGACGCCGATCTGGCGATGCAGCGCCACCTGCAGCAGCGCCTGGCGCAGCGCTGGCCCGACGTGGCACTGCTGGGCGAGGAAATGACCCCTGAACAGCAGCAGGGCCTGATGCGCACCGAAGCCGCGACACCCGACGGGCCGGGCCTGTGGGTGCTCGATCCGATCGACGGAACCAGCAACTTCACCGCCGGGCTGCCGGCTTTCGGGCCGTCGCTGGCCTGGGTGCAGGCCGGGCGCGTGCGCCTGGGCCTGGTGCTGGACGTCATGCGCGACGAACTGTTCGACGCCGCGCTCGGCCACGGTGCGCGCCTGCAGCGCCGGCCCCTGCGTTGCCCTGCCGCGCCAGCGATGCGGCGCGCCATCGCCTGCGTGGACTTCAAGCGCCTGCCGCACGCGCTTGCGGCGCGCCTGGCCACCGCCCCGCCCTACGCGTCGCAGCGCTCGCTGGGATCGGTGGCGCTGGACTGGTGCTGGGTGGCCGCCGGACGCTTCCACCTGTACGTGCACGGCGCGCAGGGCCTGTGGGACTACGCCGCCGGCAGCCTGATCCTGGCCGAGGCCGGCGGCAGCGCGCAGACCCTGCAGGCCGACGAGGTGTTCGACAACTCGCTGCGCAAGCGCTCGGCGCTGGCGGCGGTGGACTCGGCGCTGCTGCACGAATGGGCGGACTGGGTGGCCGAGGCCGGCAGCGCGCCGGCATAGCGGCGAGGCGCCGCCGCGCTCCGGGCTGCCTCTGCTACTGGAAGGCCACCTCGTCGAAACTGCGCAGCTTGCGGCTGTGCAGGCGCTCCATGCGCTGGCCGCGCAGGATCTCCAGGGCACGCAACCCGATTCGCAGATGCTGGCCGACGCGCTCGCGATAGAAGCGATCGGCCATCCCCGGCAGCTTCAGGTCACCGTGCAGCGGCTTGTCACTGACGCACAACAGGGTTCCGTACGGCACGCGCAGCCGGAAGCCGTTGGCGGCGATGGTGGCGCTTTCCATGTCCAGCGCGATGGCACGGCTTTGCGAAAAACGCAGCCGCGGCGTGCTCAGCGGCCCGCCGAAGGGCTGCAGCTCCCAATGCCGGTTGTCGGTGGTGGCCACGGTGCCTGTGCGCATCACGCGCTTGAGTTCCAGGCCGTGCAGCCGGGTGATCTCGGCCACCGCCTGTTGCAGCGCCACCTGCACCTCGGCCAGCGCCGGGATCGGCACCCACGGCGGCAGGTCCTCGTCGAGCACGTGGTCCTCGCGCACGTAGCCGTGCGCCAGCACGTAGTCGCCGAGCTGTTGGGTGCTGCGCAGCCCGGCGCAATGCCCCAGCATCAACCACGTGTGCGGGCGCAGCACGGCGACGTGATCGGTGATGGTGCGCGCATTCGACGGGCCGACGCCGATGTTGACCAGCGTGATTCCCGAACCGTCGGCGCGCACCAGGTGGTACGCCGGCATCTGCGGCATGCGCGCCGGCGGCGTGCCGCCTGCGTCCCCGGGCAGGCCGGGGTGCCCGGCGCGCCGCGTCACCACGTTGCCGGGCTCGACCAGCGCCACGTAGTCCTGCGCATCCGCGGCCGGGCTGCGCATCAGCTCGCGCCCGAGGCGCACGAACTCGTCGACGTAGAAGCCGTAGTTGGTGAACAGCACGAAATTCTGGAAATGCCCGGCCGACGTTCCGGTGTAGTGGCGCAGTCGCTGCAACGAATAGTCCACGCGCGGCGCCGTGAACAGCGCCAGCGGGCGCGGCTGCCCCGGCGCCGGGCAGAAGGTGCCGTTGGCGATGCCGTCGTCCATGCCCGACAGGTCGGGCATGTCGAAGCACGACAGCAGGTCTCGCCGCTGCGCGGCATCGAGCTCGGCGTCGAACGACGTGTGCTCGTCGAACGTGAAGGGCAGCGCGATCGGCACGTCGCTGGGACCGACCACCAGCGGCGAGCCGTGGTTGCGCAAGAGCAATTCGAACTGCTCGCGCAAGTAGCCGGCGAACAGGTCGGGGCGGGTCAGCGTGGTCTCGAACACCCCGGGGCCGGACACGAAACCATAGCTCGCGGGAGACTCGGCCGGGGTCGCGACCTGGGGATGCCCGGGCACCTCGACGCGCACGCGTGGGTAGAACGCGCGCACGCGCGGCGCCGGGCTCGTCGCGCCCTGCGCATGCCGCGCGACCATCTCGTGCAGCGCGGCGTGCAGGCGCTGCACGCCTTGCGCGTACAGCGCCTGCACATGGGCGAGCGCCGATTCGGCGTCGACATGGCTGAGCTGCGCCGCGTCGTGGGCAAGCGGTGGCTGCGGCGCCCGATGCAGCGGCGTCGCGCGCGGCAGCGGGTCGGGCGGATGCTGGGGACTGCGGGTCATGAGCGCCTCGTCGGGTACGCGCGAAGCGTCCAAGCTTAGTGCCTGGACGCCGGCGGTGCCCAAGGCTCAGGCGGCGGCGACCCGCTCCAGCACGCCCAGGCTGGCATCCGCCTGGTTCAACGTGTAGAAGTGCAAGCCGGGCGCGCCTCCGGCGAGCAGCCTGCAACACAATTGCGCCACCACATCGCGCCCGAAATCCACGATCGAGTCACGGTCATCGCCGAAGCCGAGCAGGCGCAGGCGCATCCAGCGCGGCACCTCGGCGCCGCAGACCTCCGAGAATCGCAGCAACTGGCTGGCGTTGGTCACCGGCATGATGCCGGGCACCACCGGCGCATCGACGCCTGCCTTGCGCACCTCGTCGACAAAGCGGAAATACGCGTCGGGGTTGAAGAAATACTGGGTGATCGCCGAGTTCGCGCCGGCTCGCATCTTGGCCACGAAATGCTTCAGGTCGTCAGCCGGGCTGCGCGCCTGCGGATGCACCTCGGGATAGGCCGCGACCTCGATGTGGAACCAGTCGGAGCTTTCGGCGCGAATGAACTCCACGAGGTCGGCGGCGTGCGCGAACTCGCCGCCCAGGCCGTAGCCCGACGGCAGGTCGCCGCGCAGCGCGACGATGCGCCGGATGCCCTCGGCGCGGTAGCGCCGCAGCATCTCGCGCACGCTGTCGCGGCTGGCGCCGATGCACGACAGATGCGGCGCCGCTCGCACGCCGTCGGCGGCGATGTCGAGCACCGTCTCCAGCGTGCCCTGCTGCGTGGAGCCGCCGGCGCCGAAGGTCACCGAGCAGAACTCGGGCGAACGCTCGTACAGGCGCCTGCGCGCCGCGCGCAGGCGCTCGGCGCCCTCCGGGGTCTTGGGCGGGAAGAACTCGAAACTCAGATGGGCGACTTGCATGCCTGCGCGCGCCGCTTCAGTAACGGTAATGCGCCGACTTGTACGGGCCTTCCTTGGGCACGCCGATATAGGTCGCCTGCTGGTCGGTCAGCTCGGTGAGCTGGACGTTGAGCTTGCGCAGCTGCAGACGCGCGACCTTCTCGTCCAGGTGCTTGGGCAAGGTGTAGACACCCACCGGGTACTGCTCGGTGCGCGTGAACAGCTCGATCTGCGCGATGGTCTGGTTGGCGAAGCTCGAGCTCATCACGTAGCTGGGGTGCCCGGTGGCGCATCCCAGGTTGACCAGGCGCCCCTTGGCCAGCAGGATGATCCGTTTGCCGTCGGGGAAGATCACGTGGTCGACCTGCGGCTTGATCTCTTCCCAGCGATACTGCTCCAGCGCGGCCACGTCGATCTCGTTGTCGAAGTGCCCGATGTTGCACACGATCGCCTGGTCCTTCATGCGTCGCATGTGATCGTGGGTGATCACGTGGTAGTTGCCGGTGGCGGTGACGAAGATGTCGGCCTGCGAGCAGGCCTCGTCCATGGTCACCACGCGGTAGCCTTCCATCGCCGCCTGCAGCGCGCAGATGGGGTCGATCTCGGTCACCCAGACCTGCGCCGACAGCGCGCGCAGGGCCTGCGCCGAGCCCTTGCCGACGTCGCCGTAGCCGCACACCACCGCGACCTTGCCGGCCACCATCACGTCGGTGGCGCGCTTGATGCCGTCGACCAGGCTCTCGCGGCAACCGTACAGGTTGTCGAACTTGCTCTTGGTCACGCTGTCGTTGACGTTGATGGCCGGGAAGCGCAGCTCTCCGCGCTGGTGCATCTGGTACAGGCGATGCACGCCGGTGGTGGTCTCCTCGGTCACGCCGCGCACCTGCGCCAGGCGCGTGGAGTACCACTTGGGATCGGTCTGCAGACGCGCGCGGATGGCCGCGAACAGCACGCGCTCCTCCTCGCTGGTGGGGTGGCTCAACACGGCCAGGTCGGTTTCGGCACGCGCGCCCAGGTGCAGCAGCAGCGTCGCGTCACCGCCGTCGTCCAGGATCATGTTGGAAAAGCCCGCGTCACCCCAGTCGAAGATGCGGTGGGTGTAATCCCAGTACTGCTCCAGGCTTTCTCCCTTGACCGCGAACACCGGCGTGCCGCCGGCGGCGATCGCCGCGGCCGCGTGGTCCTGCGTGGAGTAGATGTTGCACGATGCCCAGCGCACCTGCGCGCCCAGCGCCTGCAGGGTCTCGATCAGCACCGCAGTCTGGATGGTCATGTGCAGGCTGCCGCTGATGCGCGCGCCGCGCAGCGGCTGGCTGGCCGCGAATTCCTCGCGGATGGCCATCAGGCCGGGCATCTCGGTCTCGGCGATGCGGATTTCGCGTCGGCCCCACTCGGCCAGGCCAAGGTCGGCGACGACGAAATCGGAAAAGGCGGGGGTGGCGGCTTGTTGTCGGGCCACAGCGTTCATGTCGGATTCTCCGCAAGACATCGGTCCGACACGGGATGCTCACCGCATCCCGTGTCGGGCACGGGTTGGGTGAGCGCCGTTGCACAGGCGCCGCCGGCAGCCGGCCGGCGACGCTCCACGTCCGTGGACCCCGAGCCTGGCGATCCTCCCGGCCACGCAATCAGGTGGCCGAGGCGGATGCGTCGCAACGCTCCTCGGGGAACCAGGATTGTAGCCATGCATACGGCGAATCCGCTGCATGCACTACGAACCCTCGGGCGAGCCGCTCAGGCTGCGGCCACCGGCAGTTCCGGGCTCAGCCCGATGGCCTCGCGCAGCGCAGCGGCCTTGTCGACCCCCTCCCAGCTGAAGTCGGGCTCGTCGCGCCCGAAATGCCCGTAGGCGGCGGTCTTCGCGTAGATCGGTCGCTGCAGGTCGAGCATGCGCGTGATGCCGCGCGGGCGCAGGTCGAAGTGCTGGCGCACCAGTTGCTCCAGGCGCGCGTCGTCGACCACCCCGGTGCCCTGGGTGGTGACCATGACGCTGGTCGGCTCGGCCACGCCGATGGCGTAGGAGATCTGCACCAGGCAGCGCTTGGCCAGCCCGGCGGCGACGATGTTCTTGGCCACGTAGCGCGCGGCGTAGGCCGCCGAACGGTCGACCTTGCTCGGATCCTTGCCCGAGAACGCACCGCCGCCATGCGGCGCGGCGCCGCCGTAGGTGTCGACGATGATCTTGCGTCCGGTCAGCCCGCAGTCGCCCTGCGGACCGCCGATCACGAAACGTCCGGTCGGGTTGATCAGGTACTTCACCGGGCCGCGAATGAAATGCGCCGGAAGCACAGGCTTGATGATTTCCTCGATCACCCCCTCGCGCAACGTGGCCATGTCGACATCCGGCGCATGCTGGGTGGACAGCACCACGGTGTCGATCCCGGTGGGCAGCCCGCCCTCGTAGCGGAAGGTGATCTGGCTTTTCGCGTCCGGGCGCAGCCACGGCAGGCGGCCATCGCGGCGCAACTGGCTCTGGCGCTCGACCAGGCGGTGCGCGTAATAGATGGGAGCGGGCATCAGCTCCGGGGTCTCGTCGCAGGCGTAGCCGAACATCAGGCCCTGGTCGCCGGCACCCTGGTCCAGGTCGTCGTCGTGCGCCTTGTCGACGCCGCGCGCGATGTCGGGACTTTGCTTGTCGTAGGCCACCAGCACCGCGCAGCTCTTGTGGTCGATGCCGAAATCGGCGTCGTCGTAGCCGATGCGCTGCAGCGTGTTGCGAGCGACCTGGATGTAATCCACCACTGCCGTCGTGGTGATTTCCCCCGCCAGCACGATCAGGCCGGTGTTGGCCAGGGTCTCGGCGGCCACTCGCGAACGCGGATCCTGCTCGAGGATCGCATCCAGGATGGCGTCGGAGATCTGGTCGGCCACCTTGTCCGGATGCCCCTCCGAAACCGACTCGGAGGTGAACAGGTGGGAAGAGGAATGCAGTTCGGCCATGCGCGGCTCCTTGTTGGGGATGACTGCGGGTGGGGTTCCGCCTCGAGCCTGCTGCATGCCGACGCTTTAGCGGATCCTCGCTCCCCGGGGCAGGCCCCGGAGCTTGTCGCCCCGCAAGTTGTCATTAACTCGGCGACTTCGGCAATTATAGGCCGGCGCCGGCCGGTGCGGAGCGCGCTGGCTAACATAGCTGTCCCGCCCGACCACGCCGCCGAACACCACCGCCCACGATGCTGCGCCTGTTCCACGTCCTTTCGCTGCTGCCGCTGGGGCTGCTGCAGGCCGCCGGCGCCGTGCTGGGACTGCTGGTCTACGCGGCGTCGCCACGTTACCGCCGCGTGCTGCGCGCCAACCTGGCGCAGGCCGGCTTCACGTCGCGCCGACAGGCCCTGGGCAGCGCGCTCGAGGCCGGGCGCATGGTCGGCGAGCTGCCGTTCGTGTGGCTGCGCGGTGGCCCCCGGGCCGCCGTGCGGCGCGTCGAGGTGTCGGGACGTGAATGCATCGAGCAGGCACGCGGCGAAGGTCGCGGAGTGCTGTACCTGACACCGCACCTGGGCTGTTTCGAGGTCTCGGCGCAGGTGGCCGCGACATGGGGGCCGATCACCGTGCTGTACCGACCGCCGCACAAGGCGTGGCTGGCGGCGCTGGCGCCGGCGCGCCTGCGCCCCAACCTGCGCACCGCGCCGGCCACGGCAGCTGGCATGCGCCCGCTGCTGCGCGCGCTGCGCAACGGCGAGGCCGTGGGGCTGCTGCCCGACCAGGCGCCGTCGGCCGGGGAAGGCGTCTGGGCGCCTTTCTTCGGTCGCCCGGCCTACACCATGACCCTGCCGGCGCGCCTGGCCCAGCTCACCGGCGCGCGCATCGTGTTCGCTGCCGCCGAGCGGCTGCCGCGAGGCCGCGGCTATCGCCTGCGCCTGCAGGCCATGCAGCGCGAGCTGCCGGACGACGCGACGCAGGCGGCGGCCTGCATCAACCGCGAGATCGAGGCCCTCGTGCGCGCCTGCCCGCGCCAGTACCTGTGGGGCTACAACCGCTACAAGGTGCCGGCCGGAGCGCCGCTGCCGCCGCCGGAGTTCGCGCCATGACCCGCGTGCTGCTGGGCCTGCTGTGGCTGCTGCACTGGCTTCCGTACGGCGTGCAGGCCGCGCTGGGGCGCGCGCTGGGACGCGCGTTGTGGCCGCTTGCGCGAAGTCGCCGGCGCATCGCGTTGCGCAACCTGGAGCTGTGCTTCCCGCAATGGAGCGCCGAGCAGCGCGAGCGCGTAGCGCGGGAGCATTTCGTCTTCGTCGCGCGCGCATTGCTCGAGCGCGCGTTCCTTTGGTGGGGCAGCCCACGCCGGCTGCGCCGCGTGCTGCACCTGAAGGGACCGATCGACGAGGCGCTGCACGGCGACGGCGCGGTGCTGCTGGTGGGCCTGCACTTCGAGGGCATGGACGCTGCGTGGACCGCGCTGACCCTGGCGTCACGACGCCCGCTGTCGGGCATGTACACGCCGCAGAAATCGCAGTCGCTGGACCGCTGGGTGCTGGCCGGGCGAAGCCGCTTCGCCACCGAGCGCATCGTCTCGCGCCACGAAGGCGCCACCGGCATGCTGCGGGCGCTGCGCCGTCACACCCCCTTCTACACGCTGCCGGACATGGACTTCGGGCCCAAGCATTCGCGCTTCGTGCCTTTTTTCGGGATTCCCGCGGCCACGCTGGACGTCGTGCCGCGCCTGGCGGCGTCGGCCCACGCGCGGGTGTATCCGGTGGTGGCCCGCATGCTGGCCGGGTCGCAGGGCTACGAAATCACCATCCACCCCGCGTGGGAGGACTACCCGCGACTGCGCGACGGGCGAATCGCCGACATCGATGCCGAGCTGGCGCGACTGAACACCTTCATCGAACAGCGCGTGGCCGAGATGCCCAGCCAATATCATTGGGTGCACAAACGCTTCAAGACGCGCCCGCCGGGCGAGGACTCACTGTACTGAAGTCGCGCCGGCCGCGGGCACATCCCCCGACGCCCTTCGCCCCGCCACCGCCAACCCCGCTGCGTTCATGCCCCTGCACTTCGCCAAGATGCACGGCGCCGGCAATGACTTCGTCGTCATCGACGCCACCCGCGAGCCGTTCACGCTGCGAGCGGAGCAGCTGCGCCTGCTCGCCGACCGCCATTTCGGCGTGGGCGCGGACCAGATCCTGGTGGTCGAGCCCCCGCCGGGGCCGGAGGTCGATTTCCGCTACCGCATCTTCAACGCCGATGGCGGCGAGGTCGAGCAATGCGGCAACGGCGCGCGCTGCTTCGTCGCCTTCGTGCGCCGGCGCGGGCTGACGGCCAGGCGCTCGGTGCGCGTGCTCACGCGCGCCGGCATCATCGAGCCGCGCATGGAAGACGACGGGCGGGTGCGCGTGGACATGGGCGCGCCGCGCCTGCGGGCGCCCGACGTGCCCTTCGACGCGAGCGGCCTGCGCGCGGTGGCCGAAGGCGCACTCGAGCGCTTCGAGCTCGTCGTGGACGGCCAGGCGCTGCTGCTCAGCGTGGTGTCGATGGGCAATCCGCACGCGGTGCAGCGCGTCGACGATGTCGACTCCGCGCCGGTGGCTCGGCTGGGCCCGCTGCTCGAGCATCACCCGCGCTTCGCGCAGCGTGTCAACGCCGGATTCCTGCAGGTGGTCGACTCGCACCACGCGCGACTGCGGGTGTGGGAACGCGGCGCCGGCGAGACCCTGGCCTGCGGAACCGGGGCCTGCGCCGCAGCGGTCGCCGGAATCCTGCACGGCTGGTTGAGCAGCCCGGTGCACGTGCGCGCGCGCGGAGGCGAGCTGAGCATCGCGTGGGACGGCCCGGGCCATCCCGTGTTGATGACCGGCCCGGCCGTGCATGTATTCGATGCCAGCATCGACCTCGACAGCCTGCCCCTTCCCCCCGCGACCCTTTCCGGAACGCCCTGATGGAACTCAGTGAGAACGACCTCGCCGCCTACCTGGCCGAGCATCCCGACTTTTTCGAGCGCCACGCCGAGCTGCTGGCCGCCGTGCAGCTGCAAAGCCCGCACGGCAACCGCGCGGTGTCGCTGCAGGAGCGCCAGATCGAGATGCTGCGCGACAAGATGCGCGCGCTTGAACATCGTCTGGCCGAGCTGATGCGCAATGCTGCCGACAACGAGATCCTGTCGGCGAGACTGCTGGCGTGGGCACGCGCGCTGCTGCAGCAGACCGACCCGGCGGCCTTGCCGGCCACGCTGGTGCAGCAGCTGCGCGACGGCTTCGACCTGCCGCTGGCGGCGCTGCGCATCTGGGGCGTGCGCCCCGAATACGCCGGCCTGGCCGAGGCGGCACCGGTGGGCGACGACATTCCGGTGCTGGCCAGCAGCCTGAGCCAGCCGTTCTGCGGCGCCAATGCCGGCTTCGAGGCCGCGCGCTGGCTGGCGTCGCCGCCGCAATCCCTGGCGCTGGTGGCGCTGCGCCTGGACTCCCAGGCGCCGGCCTTCGGCCTGCTGGTGCTGGGTTCGCCGCAATCCGACCGCTTCACCGCCGACATGGGCACCGAGTTCCTGGCGCGCGCCGGCGAGGTCGCGTCGGCCGCGCTGGCGCGTTTGCTGAAGGTCGGCTGACGCCGAAGGCCATGGGCCAGCTCGACGCGCCAGCGCCCGACGCGGCGGCTGCCTCGGCGGCACCGCCGCTGTTGCAGCGAGCCTGCCGCGAACACCTGCAGCGCCTGGAGCAGGTGCGCAGGCTGGCGCCGCGCACGCTGGTCAACTACCGCCGCGACCTGCAGGACCTGTGCCGGCGAGCCGCGCAGGCGGGCCTGGACGCGCCCGCGCTGCAGGCGCGTCACCTGCGCGGCTGGGTCGCCGCACTGCATGCCCAGGGCATGAGCCCGCGTGCCATCGCCGCACGCCTGTCGGCGTGGCGCGGACTGCTGCGCTGGATGGGAACGCAGTCGCTGCTGGCCAGCGACCCCGCGCGGGACGTGCGGGCGCCGCGTGCGCAACGCCCGCTGCCCAAGGCGCTGAGCGTGGAGCATGCGGTGGCGCTTGCCGCCGGTGCTGCGACCGACGGTGAGCAGCCCGGCGCCGAGCCAGCCGACCCGCGCGCCCTGGCGCGCTCGCGGGCGCTGGCCGAGTTGCTGTATTCCAGCGGCCTGCGCGTGTCCGAGCTGATCGGGCTGGACCTGCGCCCGGTGCGCGACGACGACCATGTCTCGCAAGGCTGGATCGACTGGGACGACGCCCAGGCGCACGTGCTCGGCAAGGGCGGCAAGCGGCGCAGCGTGCCGGTGGGGCAGCAGGCCATGCAGGCGCTGCGCGAATGGTTGCGCCTGCGAGGCCCGGCGGCGGCGCAGGCCACGGCCTCGGACCGCGTCGCGCTGTTCCTGGGGCCTCGCGGCGCGCGCATCAGCGCGCAAAGGGTTCGCGAGGAGTTGCGCCAGCGCGCCCGCGACGCCGGGCTGCCGAGCTCGGTGCACCCGCACATGTTGCGGCACTCGTTTGCGTCCCACCTGCTGCAGTCCAGCGGCGACCTGCGCGCGGTGCAGGAGTTGCTGGGCCACGCGAGCGTGGCCAGCACCCAGATCTACACCCGGCTGGACTTCCAGCATCTGGCGCAGGTCTACGATCAGGCCCACCCCCGCGCACGCAAGCCGCGCTGAGCCAGCGCCGGGCGCGCCCGAATTCCCTCACCACTCGTCCAGTACCTTGAAAGTCATTCGCCTGCACCCCGGCAAGGAGCGCGCCCTGCTGCGCCGCCACCCCTGGGTCTTCGCCGGGGCCATCGCGCGCGGCGGCGCCGACAGCGGGGAGACCGTGCGCGTGGAATCCGCCGACGGCCAGGTCCTGGGCTGGGCCGCCTACAGTCCGGCGTCGCAGATCCGCCTGCGCATGTGGAGCTTCGAGCCCGCGCAACGCATCGATGCAGCGTTCCTGCGGCAGCGCCTGCAGCAGTCGATCGAGCGCCGCCGCGAGCTCGGACTGGACCTGCGCGCCGCGCGCCTGGTGTGGGGCGAGGCCGACGGCATCCCGGGACTGGTGGTGGACCGCTTCGACGACATCGCGGTGGTGCAACTGCTCAGCGCCGGCGCCGAGCGCTGGCGCGACACCCTGCTGCAGGCACTGCGCGAGCTGCTGCCCGAGGTGCGCATCTACGAGCGTTCCGATGTCGGCGTGCGCGCCCGCGAGGGGCTCGAGCCGCGCAGCGGCTGGGTGCACGGGGACGGTGCCACGCAGGTGTCGATCGAGGAGCACGGCATGCGTCTGCGCGTGGACGTCGCGGCCGGGCACAAGACGGGCTTCTACCTCGACCAGCGCGACAACCGCCTGCGCTTTCGCGAGCTCGTGCGCCAGCGCGGATTGCGCCGCGTGCTCAACTGCTACGCCTACACCGGCGGCTTCACGCTGGCCGCGCTGGCCGGCGGCGCCGAGCAGGTACTCAGCGTGGACTCGTCCGGCCCGGCGCTCGAGCTGGCCGCCGCGCATGTGCGCGACAACGGA
Organism: Pseudomonadota bacterium; assembly: GCA_021841865.1. Classification (GTDB taxonomy): domain Bacteria; phylum Pseudomonadota; class Gammaproteobacteria; order Burkholderiales; family Burkholderiaceae_C; genus Thiomonas_A. The sequence goes on along the minus strand of JAKCDM010000013.1, from coordinate 31,936 downwards.
TTCGACCCCTCGCGCAGCGTGCTGCGCGAGGCCGACGTCGGGCGCGTGCTGCGCGAACTGCGCGACGCCGGCGAGCGCTTCGACGCCATCGTGCTCGACCCGCCCAAGCTGGCCGCCACGGTAGCCCAGGCGGCGCGTGCCACGCGCGCCTACAAGGACATCAACCGCCTCGGCCTGAGCCTGCTGCGCCCGGGAGGCTGGCTGTTCACCTTCTCGTGCTCCGGGGGGATCGACGCGACGCTGTTCGGCAGCGTGGTGGCCGGCGCGGCGGTGGATGCCGGGCGCGAGGCCGAGATCGTGCGGCGCGTGGGGGCGGCCCCAGACCATCCGCTGCTGCTGAGCTTTCCCGAAGGCGACTACCTCAAGGGCCTGTTGCTGCGCGCACGCTGACCCGGCCCGCGGCTTACACTGTCGGGTGCATCGTGCGGCGAGCCGGCGATGCCTTGCAATCGCACGGCGCACCCCCATGTGCCGGCCATGCGCGTCGCGGCCACCGGTCGCGCGGCCGCCTCGCGCTTGCCCGCCCGTACGCCAGTCTTTTCCTGCCGGAATCCACGCCATGTCCTCCGTCCTGATCCCCGCCACCATCCTCACCGGCTTTCTCGGCAGCGGCAAGACCACCCTGCTCAAGCGCGTGCTGGGAGAAGCCCACGGCTCGCGCATCGCGGTGATCGAGAACGAGTTCGGCGAGGAGAACATCGACAACGACATCCTGGTGCAGGAACGCGGCGAGCAGATCGTGCAGATGTCCAACGGCTGCATCTGCTGCACCATCCGCGACGACCTGCGCGCCACGCTGAGCGACCTGGCCGCGCGCCGCAGGCGCGGCGAGCTGCTGTTCGACCGCGTGATCATCGAGACCACCGGAGTGGCCGACCCCGGCCCGGTGGCGCAGACCTTTTTCATGGACGACGACATCGCCAGCCAGTACCTGCTGGACTCGATCGTCACGCTGGTCGACGCGGTGCATGCGGGTCAGCAGCTCGACACCCGGCTGGAAGCCCAGCGCCAGGTCGGATTCGCCGACCGCATCTTCATCTCGAAGTCGGACCTTGCCGAACCCGCCGCGGTCGCCGAGCTGCAGCAGCGCCTGCGCCGCATGAACCCGCGCGCGCCGCAACAGCTGGTGCATTTCGGCGAGGTACCGCTGCGCGAGGTGCTCGACCTGCGTGGCTTCAACCTCAACGCGCGCCTGGAGATCGACCCCGAGTTCCTGCACGAGCAGGAGCACGGGCACGATCACGACCATGAACACGATCACGCCTGCGAGCAGGACCACGAGCACGGGCCGCATTGCGGGCACCACCATCACCACCATCACCACGATGACGACGTGAAGTCCTTCGTGTTCCGCGCGTCCCAGCCCTTCGATCCGGCGCGCCTGGAGGAGTTCCTCGGCACCATCGTGCAGATCTACGGCCCGCGCATGCTGCGCTACAAGGGCGTGCTGAACATGAAGGGCATCGACCGCAAGGTGGTGTTCCAGGGCGTTCACCAGCTCATGGGCAGCGACCTGGCCGCCGCGTGGGGCCCGCAGGAGGCGCGCGAGAGCCGCATGGTGTTCATCGGCATCGACCTGCCCCGCGACATCATCGAGCAGGGCCTTCGCCAGGCCCTGGTGGCCTGAGCCCGAGCCCGGGCTGAAGCCACGCCGCGACAAGGCGTTTTTTGCGCGTTGCGTACAACGCTATAATCGGCCGGTTTTGGTTCGCGTGGACGAGCGCGCCCGGCGCAAGCCGCTGGGACGCCGGATCCGCGCCTGCCTTGCGGAATAGACCGCGTAGGGTGCGGCGCCAACGTGCCCTCGAGCGGCCCCGCTGCGTCGGGGCTTGACGCTGGAATCACGCCCCTGGTTGCATGCAAGCAACAAGCATGTGCGGCAAGCTCGCCGCCAGATGCTACAAAGGTCGAAGGGGGATTCAACGTGGCCAAGAGCACACGCACAGCATCCGCGGCACCGCCGGCGCGACGCCCGTCGACTCCGGCACCGGCCCGAACGTCATCGGCTGCCGCTACACTGCCGGCCGCGCATGCCCCCGGGCCTGACGCAGGCCGCCCTTTCGCATCATCCAACGCAGCCCAAGCCATGAGCACCGTCGCCCCCTCCACCGCACCGACCCAAGCCGACCCCAAGCTGGCCAACGCCTGGAAGTCGAAGTCGCCCAAGGACCTGACCGACGCCGAAGTGCTCGCGATGCCCGAGAGCGAGTACATGAACACGGCCCAGCTGGAGTTTTTCCGCCACCGCCTCGGGACGCTGCGCGACGAACTGCTGCGCAGCGCCGGCGAGACCACCGAGCACCTGCGCGAGGACACGCTGCTGGTGCCCGACCCCGCCGACCGCGCGACCATCGAGGAAGAACATGCGCTGGAACTGCGAGCGCGAGACCGCGAGCGCAAGCTGCTCAAGAAGGTCGAGCAGGCGCTGGCGCTGATCGACAGCGGCGAGTACGGCTGGTGCGAGGAAACCGGCGAGCCCATCGGGATCGGGCGCCTGCTGGCGCGCCCCACCGCGACGCTTTCGCTGGAAGCCCAGCAGCGCCGCGAAATGAAGCAGAAAATGTTCGGGGACTGACCCCCTTGCGCCAGGCCCGAGGCCTGGCTGACGCAGCCGCCCGACCGCATCCATGGCCGAAGAACCCGTCAAGCAGCGCAGTTTCTGGGGCAGGGTCAGCGAATTCGTCAAGAATCCGACCCAGGATTGGTCGCTGACCCGGCACGAGAACGCCCTGCGCGAGCAGCAGGAGCAGGAGCACCAGCGTGCGCGCGAGGAGCAGCGCAAGCTCGACGCCTTCATCCGCAAGCGTGAACTCGCGGCGCTGCGTCGCCTGCGCAAGCAGCAGGCGAGCGGGGAAACCCCCGACCTGGTGCTTTCCGACCTGCCCGACACGGGCGCCGGCCTGCCGCAGGCGCCGCAGCGCGAGGCCACGCTGCGCAAGATCAACGAGATCGAGCGCGCGATGGTGCAGGACTCGACCTCCGAATCGCGCTCGCCCGTATCCGTGGCCTCCACGGTGCCGATGCCGCCGCCCGCCGCACCCGTGCACAGCACGCAGCCGCTGACTTTCGCCGCCACCGACACGCTGAGCCGGCAGCCGCAGGCAGGCACCGGCGGCCCGATGCAGGCGACGGTACCCGCTCCGACCCAGCTCGCACCCACGCAGCTGGCCGCCACCCAGATGGCTGCCACCCAGCTCGCGCCGACGCGAATCGGCAGCGTGGACGCCGCCACGCATTCGCCGTTCGCGCGCGCTGCCGCGCAGCCCTGGTCGTCCAGCTCGCTGGCGTCCGACCCGACCCATTCGATGGCCGTGGACGTGCAGGAGGGAGTCTCGTCGAGCCCGCTGTTCGACCAGGCCTGCATGGATTTCGCCAACGGCAACGACCAGGGCGCCGAGCGCGCGCTGCTGGAGGCCATTTCGGGCTCCCCCGAGCGCAAGCTCGAAAACGAGTTCTGGCTGGCCCTGTTCGACCTGTACCGCGCCGGCGGCGACCTGCAGCGCTTCGAGGCCCTGGTGAGCGATTACGTCGACCGTTTCCAGTCGTCGGCGCCGTCGTGGGGCGGCGCGCCGCTGGCGCCTGGCGCGCAGGCGGCGGGGGCCGGCGCGCCGGCCGGCTCGTTCACCGCGCTGGGCGAACTCGACGCTGCGCGCGCGCAGGCCCTGCTGCTGCTGGCACGCGACGGCACCGGCCCGGTGGCGCTGGACTTCAACGCGCTGACCGCCGTGCTCGACGGCGCGCAGGAAATCCTGCAGGAAACCTTCAAGGTGCTCAACGCCGCGGCCGGCCGCCAGGTCGACGTGTCCGGCCTCGACCACCTGCTCGAGGCCTGCGCCGCGCAGTCGCCGGCCATGCAGCGCGAGGCCGACCCGGCCTGGTGGGGCGCGCGCCTGGAATTGCTGCGACTGGCGGCGGCGCAGGAGGCCTTCGAGTCGACCGCGCTCGACTACTGCGTGACCTACGAGATCTCGCCGCCGTCGTGGGAGCCGAGCCGGGCGCGCGTGCGCCTGCTCGGCCTCGGCGACGCGCCGCTGCCGGGGGGCCCGGGATCGCTGCTGCCCGGCGCCGCCAACAGCCGTCTGCCGACGCGTTTCTCGAACACCGAGACCGATGGCGTCGCGATGGCGCGACTGCAGGGCGAGATCAGCGGCGGCAGCGAGGATTTTCTCAAGCCCCTGGACAAGGTCGCGGACGGCCACGGCGCCGTGGTGGTCGACCTCGCCGGGCTGCGGCGCCTGGACTTCGCCAGCGCCGGCGTGGTGCTGAACTGGGTGATGGCGCAAAGCAGCGCCGGACGTGCGGTACGCTTCGAGGGCACGCACCGGCTGATCGCCGGCCTGTTCGCGATCCTCGGCATCAGCTCGGTGGCCCAGGTCGAACTGCGCAAATCCTGAAACCCGGGCACCCCGGTCGGCGGCGGCAGCCCCTGCCGCCGCCCGACCGCATTTCGTACAAGCACATGGATCAATATCACGGCACCACCATCCTGAGCGTGCGCCGCGGCTCGCACGTGGCCCTCGGCGGTGACGGCCAGGTCACGCTCGGCAACGTGGTCATCAAGGCCAGCGCGCGCAAGGTGCGAAAGCTGCACGACCAGCGCGTGCTGGCCGGATTCGCCGGCGGCACGGCCGATGCGTTCACGCTGTTCGAACGCTTCGAGGCCAAGTTGCAGGAGCATCACGGCCAGCTGGTGCGCGCTGCCGTCGAGCTGGCCAAGGACTGGCGCAGCGACCGCGCGCTGCGCAGGCTCGAGGCCATGCTGGCGGTGGCCGACGCCAGCGCGTCGCTGATCATCACCGGCAACGGCGACGTGCTGGAGCCCGAGCAGGGCATCCTGGCCATCGGCTCGGGCGGAGCCTACGCGCAGGCCGCAGCGCGCGCGCTGCTGGAGAACAGCGAGCTGGCGGCGCGCGACATCGTCGAGCGTTCGCTGCACATCGCGGCCGACCTGTGCATCTACACCAATCACGAACTGCGCATCGAGACCCTGGGCGACTGATGGCCATGGACATGACCCCCCGAGAAATCGTCTCCGAGCTCGACCGCTTCGTGGTCGGGCAGGCGCAGGCCAAGCGCGCCGTCGCGGTGGCGCTGCGCAACCGCTGGCGCCGTCAGCAGGTGACCGAACCGCTGCGCCACGAGATCACGCCCAAGAACATCCTGATGATCGGCCCCACCGGGGTCGGCAAGACCGAGATCGCGCGCCGCCTGGCGCGCCTGGCGCACGCACCGTTCATCAAGATCGAGGCCACCAAGTTCACCGAGGTCGGCTATGTCGGGCGCGACGTCGACACCATCGTGCGCGACCTGGTCGAGGTCGCCGTCAAGCAGGTGCGCGAGCAGGCCATGCAGGCGCATCGCGCGCCAGCCGAGGACGCCGCCGAGGAGCGCATCCTCGACGCGCTGCTGCCCGGCGTGTCGGGCGACTCCAGCACGCGACAGGTCATGCGCAAGCGCCTGCGCGAGGGCCAGCTCGACGACCGCGACATCGAGATCGAGATCAGCCGCGCGCAACCCAGCGTCGACATCATGACCCCTCCCGGCATGGAGGAGATGGCCGAGCAGCTCAAGGGCCTGTTCGCCGGCATGGGCCAGTCCGGCGCGCGCGGCACCCGGCGCACGATGAAGGTGCGCGACGCGCTGCGCGCGCTGCAGCAGGAGGAGGCGGCGAGGCTGCTCGACGAGGAGCAGATCAAGTCGCGCGCCGTGCAGCTGGTCGAGCAGCACGGCATCGTGTTCCTCGACGAGATCGACAAGATCGCCGCGGGCGATCGCGCGCATGGTGCCGACGTGTCGCGCCAGGGCGTGCAGCGCGACCTGCTGCCGCTGGTCGAGGGAACGACGGTCAGCACCAAGTACGGCATGGTGCGAACCGACCATGTGCTGTTCATCGCCAGCGGCGCGTTCCACCTGTCCAAGCCCTCGGACCTGATCCCCGAGCTGCAGGGACGCTTCCCGATCCGCGTCGAGCTCGACAGCCTGTCGGTGCAGGACTTCGTGTCCATTCTCACCAGCACCGATGCCAGCCTGGTCAAGCAGTACCAGGCCCTGCTGGCCACCGACGGGGTGCGCCTGGAGTTCGCGCCCGACGGAATCGCGCGCATGGCCGAGATCGCCCATGCCGTCAACGAACGCACCGAAAACATCGGAGCACGACGTCTGCACACCGTGCTGGAGCGCCTGCTGGAAGAGGTTTCCTTCCAGGCCGACGGCAGCAGGGAGCAGACGCTGCGCGTGGACGCGCAGTTCGTGGAGTCGCAACTCGGCGAGATCGCGCGCGACCAGGACCTGTCGCGCTACGTGCTGTAGGCGCCGCAGGCGCGCCCGCGATCAGGCGCGAGCCGTGCCGTGCCCGGCGCGCTCGCGCTGCCGCGGGATCAGGCCGCGCTCGGCGGCGATGCCCAGCAGGCCCTCGAACACCAGGTGCTCCACGCTCTGGTGCGGCAGCCCCAGCGCAAGCTCCAGCTTGGGCGCGGCGCCTCCGGTGAGCAGCACCGCCGGCTCCTGCTGCTGCAGGCGCGCGAGGCGTTCATGCATCTGGCGCGCGGCGCCGGCGATGGCCAGCGCACCGCCGGTCATCAGGCCGTCGCTGGTGTTGTTCGGAAACTCGCGCAACTCGCCCTCGGGAACCTTGAGCCCGGCAGTTCCCATTTCCAGCGCGCGCAGCATGAGCCCGAAGCCGGGCAGGATGACTCCGCCCAGGAAGCGCCCGTCGGCGGCCAGGCAGTCGATGGTCACCGCGGTGCCCACGCTGATGATCAGCACCGCGCGATGCGAATGGCGCCTGCGCGCGCCGATCAGCGAAGCCCAGCGGTCCGCGCCGAGCATGCTGGGCGTGGTGTAGCCGTTGCGCACCCCGCATTGCTGCGGCATCGAATGCATCCAGTGGCAGCGCAGCCCCAGGCGCGCCAGTTGCGCCTCCACCCGCATCGTTGCCACCGCGCCGGCGACGGCGCAGCCCACGGCCACGCGCGGCAGCACTTCGACCTGCGCGCGCACGCTGTCGGCCAGGGTCTCGATGGCTTCCAGCGGCATCGCGCCATGGGCAGCAGCGGGCGAAGCGTCGCCCGCGCAGTCACAGACCCCCCACTTCAGGCGGGTATTGCCGAGGTCGAGCAGCAGCAGGGACATGTCGGGCGTTGGCGAACGAGTGCGCCACCATAGCAGACGCCGCCGGCCGGGCAAGGCCCGGCCCTGGGGGCGCTCTCAAGGAATCGCCGGGCCGCCCCAAGATTCCTTGACCCCCACGGGGGGCGGGCCGGGCAAGGCCCGGCCCTGGGGGCGCTCTCGAGGAATCGCCGGGCCGCCCCAAGATTCCTTGACCCCCACGGGGGGCGGGCCGGGCAAGGCCCGGCCCTGGGGGCGCTCAGCTCAGCTCAGCTCGGCTCAGAACGGCCGCGATGTCCACAACGCGAGCACCAGCAGCACCGCGAGCACGCCGAGCCCGAAACCGACCAGACCCTGCAGCAGCGCGTTGGTGCGCCGCTGCTCGGCCAGCAACTGGCGGTACATGTCGCGCTCGCGCGACGGAACGCCGTGCTCCAGCGCCTGGTGCGCCAGGCGCGGCAGCGCCGGCAGGTACTGCGCGTAGCGCGGAGCCTCCCGGCGCAGGTGCTCGCGCAACGCCGGCCAGCCCACCTGCGAGCGCATCCAGCGGCGCAGGAAGGGCTGTGCCGTGCTCCACAGGTCGAGATCGGGGTCGAGCTGGCGCCCCAGGCCCTCCACGTTGAGCAGGGTCTTCTGCAGCAGCACCAGCTGGGGCTGGATCTCGACCTTGAAGCGCCGCGACACCTGGAACAGGCGCATCAGGATCTGGCCCAGCGAAATGTCCTTCAGCGGCCGCTCGAACTGCGGCTCGCACACGGTGCGCACCGCGGCCTCGAGCTCGTCCACGCGCACGTCGGCCGGCACCCAGCCCGATTCCAGGTGCAGCTCGGCCACGCGCCGGTAGTCGCGCTGGAAGAAGGCGATGAAATTCTGCGCCAGGTAATCCTTGTCGAAGGCCGACAACGTGCCGATGATTCCGAAGTCGAGCGCGATGTACCAGCCGAAGGTCTGCGGATCCAGGCTGACCATGATGTTGCCGGGGTGCATGTCGGCGTGGAAAAAGCCGTCCCGGAACACCTGGGTGAAAAAGATCTCGACGCCGCTTTGCGCGAGCTTGCGGATGTCCACGCCGGCCTCGCGCAAGCGCTCGACCTGGCTGATCGGAACCCCGTGCATGCGCTCCATGACGATCACGCTGGGGCGGCACAGGTCCCACACCATCTGCGGGATCAGCACCAGGCCGAGGCCGTCCATGTTGCGGCGCAATTGCGCCGCGTTGGCTGCCTCGCGCACCAGGTCCAGCTCGTCGTGCAGGTATTTGTCGAACTCGGCGACCACCTCGCGCGGCTTCAGGCGCTTGCCGTCGGCCCAGGCGCGCTGGACCCAGCCGGCGAGCAGGCGCATCAGCGCCAGGTCCTGGTCGATGACCCGCAGCATGCCGGGGCGCAGCACCTTGACCGCGACCTCCCTGCCGACTCCGGCGTGCTCCTCGGGCAGCAGCGCGAAATGCACCTGCGCGATGGACGCGCTGGCCACCGGAATGCGCTCGAAATGGGAGAACAGCTGCTCCAGCGGATGCCCCAGCGCCTTCTCGATCATGCGCACCGCGACGTCGGAGTCGAAGGGCGGAACCCGATCCTGCAGCAACGCGAGCTCGTCGGCGATGTCGCGCGGCAGCAGGTCGCGCCGGGTCGACAGCATCTGCCCGAACTTGACGAAGATCGGGCCGAGCTCCTGCAGCGCCAGGCGCAGGCGTACGCCGCGCGGAGTGCGCAGGTCGCGCCCCAGCGCCAGCAGGCGCGCCAGCGCCCTCACCCAGCGATGGCGGAAACCCTCGAGCGCGAGTTGGTCCAGCCCATGGCGGTAGACGACCAGCAGGATGCGCAGCAGACGAAGCAGGCGGCGCATCGGATTCAGGCACCCAGGCGTCGGCGCAGGGCCTCGACGCGCTTGTCCAGGCGCGCCGTGGCGTCGCGCAGGCGTGCCAGCTCGGCCGCCACCGATTCGGTCTCCCAGCGCCCGACCACGCCGCGAGGCGCCTCGCGCAGCCACTCGCGGGCGTCGCTGTCGACGCGAGAGGCCAGTTCCCGCATGCGCGAGCCCGCGTCGCGCGCGCCGCGCACCACGCGGTGCGCCGCGATGTCCCCGACCCAGCGCGCGAGATCCGCCTCGGCGTCCCAGCGCACATGGCCGAGCAGCCACGACACGGCCTGCGCGAACTCGGCATCGCCGGCGATCCGAACCCCGCCCAGCGCGGCCTCGGGCCCGCCCCGCATCTGGGCCGACAGCCAGCGCACGAGGTCGACATCGAGCTGCAGCGCGGGGGCTCCGTCGGTCACGCCCACGGCCTGCAGGCCGCCCTGCTCGCCGACGAGCAGGCGCACCGCGACACCGCCGGCGCGCAGCTGCACCGTCTTGCCGGCGTGCGGCGCGAGACGTGCGCGGCCCTGGGGCTGTTGCGCCACCAGATGGTCGGCGATGGCCACCGTGCGCCGCAGCAGGACCTGCGCGGCGGATTCGAGGGCGGACGAGGCACTGGCGGCGGGGGAAGCGGCGGAGGAAGCGGCGGAGGAGACGGCCGGGGAGGATGCGCTGGACATGGAGGACTCGCGATGCGGCAACCGCATTCTAGGGTCCCGCATGGTTCCTGGCCGGCGGGCCGCCGGCATGTCAATGCGCGGCATCCGGGCGCGCGCAGCGCGCCCGGCGGCTCAGGCGCGCATGCCCACGTGCAGCGCGACCACTCCGGCGCTGAGGTTGTACCACTGCACTCCGGCAAAACCCGACTGCTCCATCATGGCCTTCAACGTGGCCTGGTCCGGGTGGCGGCGAATGGACTCGGCCAGGTATCGGTAGCTGTCGGAATCGGAGGCCACGAGGCGGCCCAGGCGCGGCAGCACCTTGAACGAATACCAGTCGTAGGCCGGGCGCAGCGGCTCCCAGGGGCGGGAGAACTCGAGCACCAGCAGCTTGCCGCCGGGGCGCAGAACGCGCCGGAACTCGGCCAGCGCGCGCTCCTTGTGGGTCATGTTGCGCAGCCCGAAGGCGACGCTGACGCGGTCGAAGCTGGCGTCGGCGAAAGGCAGCTGCTCGGCGTCGCATTGCACCGCCGGCACGCAGACCCCTGCATCCAGCAGGCGCCTGCGCCCCTCGTCGAGCATCGCGCCGTTGATGTCGGTCGCCACCACCATGCCGCCGGGCTGCACCCGCGTGGCGAAGGCGCGCGCGAGGTCGCCCGTGCCGGAAGCCACGTCGAGCACGCGGTGCCCGGCACGCACGCCGGCGAGCTGCACCGTGAAGGCCTTCCATATGCGGTGCAGGCCGGCGCTCATCAGGTCGTTCATCAGGTCGTAGCGCGGCGCCACCGACTCGAACACCTGCGCCACGCGGCGCGCCTTGTCCCCCTCGGCGACGGTCTCGAAACCGAAGTGCGTGGTCGGTTCAGTGGACATGGCGGTGCCCCGAGTGCTGCGAGCACGACGCGCCGGCAGCGCCCGACCCCATCGGTGCGTCACGGTCGACTCCGGCCAGCTGCAGTTTCTCCAGGTACTCCTGCCACAGTCGCTCGCGCTCCTGGCCGAGAAAATACAGGTATTCCCAGGTGTAGATCCCGCTGTCGTGCCCGTCGGAGAACACCGGCTGCACAGCGTACTGGCCGACCGGCTCCAGCGCGTCGATCAGCACGTCTCGCTTGCCGCTCTGCAGCACCTCCTGGCCCGGGCCGTGGCCCCGCACCTCGGCCGACGGCGAATACACGCGCAGCAGCTCGAAGGGAATGCGGAACGACGCGCCGTCGTCGAAGGCGATTTCCAGCATGCGCGAGCCGCGATGCACGGTCAGCGCGGTAGGTTGGGCAACGGACTTGGTCATGGCGTGAAAAAACCCCGGATAGGCACATTATGCGACTGGCTCGCCGGCGCGCGCGCGGAGCACAATGAAGGCCATGGACAAACATTACCTGACGCCGCTTTTCACCCCGGAATCCATCGTGGTGTTCGGGTGTTCCGACGGATGCGCCGGGTGCAGCGCAGCGCTGGCCGTGCAGCAGGCGCTGCGCCAGGGCTCCTACCAGGGGCGGCTGCAGTTCGTCGACCTGCACACCAGCGGCACGCTGGAACAGCTGTCGCACACCCACGCGGACCTGGCGGTGATCGCGCTGCCCGAGGAACAGGCGCCCGAAGCGCTCGAGCTGGCGGCGCGCATGGGCTGCCGCAGCGCGCTGATGGTGTCGCACGGCGTGGGGCCTGAAGCCGCGCGCAAGCTGCGCGACATCGCAGCGCGCGACGGGCTGCAGCTGCTGGGGCCCAACAGCCTGGGCTTCCAGCGCCCTGGCGCCGGGCTCAACGCCAGCGCCTGCGGGCCGCTGGCCAAGCCCGGGCCGCTGGGCCTGGTTTCGCAGTCCGGGGCGCTGACGGCGTCGATGCTGGACTGGGCGCTGCAGAACCGCGTGGGCTTCTCGTCGCTGATCTCGGTGGGCCCGCACACCGCCGTGGGCATCGCCGAGGCGCTGGACTTCCTGGCCAACGACGCGCAGACCCACAGCATCATCGTGTACCTGGAAGGAATCACCAATGCGCGCAGCTTCATGAGCGCGCTGCGCTCGGCGGCCAACGCCAAGCCGGTGATCGTGCTCAAGGCCGGACGCCGCGCGGCCGGCGGGCGCGCCGCGCAGACCCACAGCGCGGCCAGCGTAGGCAGCGACGACGTGTTCGACTCGGCGCTGCGACGCGCCGGCGCGGTGCGCGTGCGCTCGTTCGTCGAACTGTTCTCGGCGGCCAAGTGCCTGGCTTCGCGCTACCGCCCCGTGGGGCGACGCCTGGCCGTGATCACCAACGGCGGCGGCCCCGGCGTGCTGGCGGCCGACTGGGCCAACGAGATCGGCCTGGAGCTCGCGCGCCTGGCCCCCGCCGTGGCCGAGGGCCTGCGCCCCGGGCTGCCGCCGCTGGCGTCGCTGAGCGACCTGATCGACCTGTCGGAGGACGCCACCGCCGAGCACTACCGGCTGGCGCTGGAGGCGGTGGCCGCCGACCGCGGGGTCGACGGCGCGCTGGCCATCCACTCGCCGAAGGCAGGCAGCGACTCCAGCGCGGCGGCCGAAGCGGTGGCGGCCATGCAGCGCCATTTCGGCAAGCCGTTGCTGGCGTGCTGGATGGGGGACTCGAGCGTGGAAGCCGGGCGCGAAGTGTTGCGCGCCGCCGACATCCCGAGTTTTCGCACCCCGGAGGCCGCCGTCGGCGCCTTCGGCAACATCGCCACCTTCTACCAGAACCAGCAACTGCTGCAGCAGACCCCGCCTCCGCTGAGCGACCTGGGCGCGCCCGACCTCGAGTGCGCGCGCCTGGTGATCGAGAGCGTGCTGGCCGAGCGCCGCACCATGCTCACCGAAATGGAGTCGAAGGCGCTGCTGTCGGCCTTCCACATCCCGGTGACCCATGCCGCGCTGGCGCGCAGCGCCAACGAGGCGATGCTACTGGCCAGCCAGATGGGATTCCCGGTGGCGCTGAAGATCGATTCGCCCGACATCACGCACAAGTCCGACGTGCAGGGCGTGGCGCTGAACGTCAGCAACGGCGCGCAGGCCCGCGACACCTTCGAGGACATGATGCGCACGGTCGCCCGGCTCAAGCCCGACGCGCGCATCAACGGCGTGACGGTACAGAAGATGGCCGGCGCGCGGCGCGGGCGCGAGGTGTTCGTCGGGCTGGTCACCGACGACCCCTTCGGCCCGGTGATCGTGTTCGGCGCCGGCGGCATGATGGTCGAGCTGATCGGCGACCGTGCGATGGAGCTGCCGCCGCTGAACCAGTTCCTGGCGCGGCGCCTGATCGAACGCGCGCGGGTGTCGGAAACCCTCGGCGAGTGGCGCGGCGCGCCGGCCGTGGCGCTGCAGGCGCTGGAGCAGCTGCTGCTGCGGGTGTCGGAAATGGTCTGCGAGCTTCCGCAGCTGCGCGAGATGGACCTCAACCCGGTGATCGTCGACGAACACGGCGCGGTGACGGTGGACGCTCGCATCGTGGTCGACAGCGCCCAGGTGGCCATGGCCGGCAGCGGCGACCGCTACCGCCACCTGGCCATCCGCCCCTATCCGGCCCGCTTCGAGCAGCTGCTGCCGCTGCCCGGGGGCGGCGAATACCTGATGCGTCCGGTGCGCACCGGCGATGGCGAGATGCTGCAGCGCCTGGTGCGCGGGCTGTCCCCGCAAAGCCGCTACTTCCGCTTCGTGTCGTCCCGCGCGGAGTTGCCGGCGTCGATGCTCGCGCGCTTCACGCTGATCGACTACGACCGCGAGATGGCGCTGGTCGCCGTGCTGCGCGAGATCGACCCCGAGCATCCGCAGGCGCCGCCCGGCGAGCGCATCATCGGCGTGTCGCGCTACATCACCAACCCGGACCAGAGCAGCTGCGAATTCTCGCTGGTGGTGGCCGACGAATGGAGCGGCAAGGGCATCGGCTCGCGGCTCATGCAGGGCATCATGGACGTGGCGCGCGAACGCGGCCTGAAGACCATCGAGGGCCTGGTGCTGAGCAACAACCCGGCCATGCTCAAGCTCATGCGCGGCCTGGGCTTCGCCGTCGAGGCCTTCCCGGAGGATCCCGACTTCAGGCTGGTCCGGCACGCCCTGTAGCCGACCCGGCTGGCGCGTCGGCGGCCCAGCGCGGCGCGTCGATGCCGATGGAGCGCAGCAGCGCCTCGGCCTCGAGCGTGGCCGAGCGCAGGCGCTGCAGGCGGTGCGCGGCATCGCCACGGTAGCGCGAGCGCATTTTGTTCCCGGCCTGTGCGTCGAAGGCCTCGGGCGACTGCTCCAGCCAGCCGGCGCCGTCCCGGGCCACGCGCCAGGCCAGCCAGTCGACGTCGCGCAGCAGGGTCACCAGCGAACCCGCCTGCGCGTCGCTCGGGCAATCCTGCCTCCCCGGCTCGTCGCGGTGATGGTCGCGCGCCGCCACGGCCAGCGCCTCGGGCAGGCCCCAGCGCGTCAACGCCAGGTACGCGAGCTGGGTGTGGGTGCATCCACAGGCATGCAGTTCCGCGTCGAGCAGGTTCTGCGACGCATCGGCGCTGCCGTCCTCGGTCAGCGCGAAGGCCTCGGGAAGCAGCTCGAACATCAGGAACCGTCCGACGTCGTGCAACAGCCCCGCCAGGTAGGCCTGCTCGGCATCGATTCGCGCATCGATGACCATCGGCGCCATGCGGCGCATGTAATGCGCGACCAGGACCGCATGCCCCCACAGGTCGCGCTGCCATTGCTCACGCGCCGGGAACATCTGCAGCGCCTGGTCGGCCAGCATGAGCTCCACCGCGGAGCGTGCGCCGATGCGGATCAGCGCCATGTCGACCGACGGCGTGGTGTTCATCGCCCCGCCACCCGCCGAATTCGCCACGCGCAGCAGCTTCACGGCCATGCCCGGGTCGGCGTGCACCAGCGAGCGCACGTCGTCGAAATAGCTGGGCTGGTCCGGCGCCAGCGTGGCCAGGCGCAGCAGCACCGCAGGCAGCATCGGCAGCTGCACCACGTCGGCTCGCAGGCGGCGGGCGATGTCGGCCGCGGAGGACGTCGATGCGGGCGATTGGGACATGGGCAACTCCGAGGACCGTGGGCATGCCCGGATCGGCGCCGTTCGCGGCTCGGCGCGCGGCATCCCATCCGGATCCGGGAGCGCGGGCGGCGCAGGCTGCCTGCCAGCGCCCGCTCTCCTGGGCGGATTATGCGTCGGCCCGAAGTCGCCAGCACGGCATTCGCGAGCGCCTGCAGCGCCTTCGCGAGCCGTCGATGCGCGCCGCCGGGCGGCCTGCGCCGGCGAGCCGCACGCGGCGCCCGCGAGCCGCAGCCCGCCGCATCAGCATGTTCGACGAAACGCTCGCGCCATCAATGACATACACTGAAATCGTGCTTTAGCCAGGGATTATTGAATGGCTTTGCCGAGTATTGCATGACTTTGTCGTTATCAAGAACCCATCACACGACAAGCACCAGGGAGACGCGATGAATTGGCTGGAGCAGTCCATCATGCACTCGCGGGGGGTGGCGCGCGGCAGGGTCGGCGCGACGCATCACCTGTCGGAGGCCAGGCAGGGCAAGTATCACTACACCATCGGGCCGTACTCGGAGCCCGTGCTGCAGGTCGCTCCGGGCGACCGGGTGGTGATCGAAACGCGAGACGCCTTCGAAGGCAAGGTCAAGACCGAACAGGATCTGCCGAGCAAGGTGCTCACCGTGCCCTTCCTCAACCCGCAGAACGGGCCCATCATGATCGACGGCGCCGAGAAGGGCGACGTGGTGGCGGTGTACATCGAGTCCATCAAGCCCCGCGGGGACAATCCGCGCGGCACCTGCTGCCTGATTCCGCGCTTCGGTGCGTTGACCGGGACCGATTACACGGCGACCCTGAACGAACCCCTTCCCGAGATCACGCGCAAGATCGACCTGGACGAGCAGGGCGTGTACTGGAGCCGGCGGGTCACGCTGCCCTACCGCCCGCACATCGGCACGCTGAGCCTGTCTCCCGAGATCGATTCGATCAACTCGCTGACCCCCGACACCCATGGCGGGAACATGGACGTCCCCGACATGGGGCCTGGCAGCATCACCTACCTGCCGGTGCGCTCGCCAGGCGCGCGCCTGTTCATCGGCGACGCGCACGCGTGCCAAGGGGACGGCGAGGTCTGCGGCACCGCCGTCGAGTTCGCCAGCACGACCACCATCCACGTCGACCTGATCAAGAACTGGGCCATCGCTTGGCCCCGGCTGGAGACCGACGCGCTGCTGATGACCATCGGCAGCGCGCGACCGCTGGAAGATGCCACGCGCATCGCCTACACCGAGCTGGTGCACTGGATGAGCGAGGAGTACGGCTTCGATCGCTGGGACGCCTACATGATGCTCAGCCAGTGCGGCCAGGTCCGCCTGGGCAACTTCGTCGACCCCAAATACACGGTGGGGTCGGCCATCCGCAAGAAGTACCTGCTCGGCAACGCGGGCTGAGCACCTGCCAAGCACTCTGAGACCCGTCAAACAGGAAGCACAAGCCATGGATCTGGGACTGAAAGGATTGAAGGTCATCGTCACCGGCGCGAGCAAGGGAATCGGGCGCGCGATCGCCGAGACCTTCGCGCAGGAAGGGGCTGACGTCGCCGTCTGCGCGCGCAACGCCGATGCCGTGAACGACACCGTGGCCGCACTGCGGCGCCACGGCGTGCAAAGCCTCGGAGCGAGCGTCGACGTGGCCGACCACGCGGGACTGCAGCGCTGGGTCGGCGAGGTCGGCGCGAGCTGGCAGGGCGTGGACATCGTCGTCGCCAATGTCAGCGCGCTGGCCATCGGCAACGACGACGCGAGCTGGCGCAAGGAGTTCGAGACCGACCTGATGGGCACGGTGCAGCTGGTGAACGCGGCGATGCCGTTCCTGGAGCAAAGCAAGGCGGCGTCGATCGTCACCATCTCGAGCGTGTCGGCACGCGAGATCGATTTCGCCGCAGGCCCCTACGGCACGTTCAAGGCGGCGATCGTGCATTACACCCAGGGTCTCGCGTACCAGCTGGCGGCCAAGGGGATCCGGGCCAACACGGTGTCGCCGGGCAACACCTATTTCGAGGGCGGGGTTTGGGAACATATCCGCAACACCAACCCCAAGCTGTACGCCGACGCCCTCGCGCTGAATCCGATGGGACGCATGGGCAAGCCCGAGGAAATGGCACGCGCCGCGGTGTTCCTCGCCAGCCCGGCCGCCAGCTTCATCAGTGGCACCAACCTGGTGGTCGACGGGGCGCTGACCCGCGGGGTGCAGCTGTAGACTGCCGGGCGGCGCGAGCCGCCTGCCGCAGTCAGGTCCCAAGCAGCTCGTAGAGGCGCCCTTGCGCGTTCAACGGGCGAGCGCCTGAGCGATCGGTACTTCGCAGCTCAGCACGCGGCATCCGCGTGGAACACGCGGATGCGCGGCTCGATGGCCGCCTTGGTCTCGCGCACGGCCATTCGCATGTCGTACTCGCATTGCAGGTTCAACCAGAAGCGAGGCTCCATGCTGAAAAACAGCCCCAGGCGCAGCGCCGTGTCGGCCGTGATGGGACGAATGCCGTTCACCAGTTCGCTGATGCGGCTCGGCGACACGTCAATGTCGGCAGCGAGTTGTCGGGCGCTGATACCCAGGGGCTTCATGAACTCCTCCAGCAGAACTTCGCCTGGGTGGATCTCGTCAAGCAGCTTGGCCATCGTTGATTCTCAGTGATAGTCCACGATTTCGACCTGGTGGGCGCCGTCGCTCTTCCAGACAAAGCACACTCGCCACTGGTCGTTGATGCGGATGCTGTGCTGGCCCTGGCGGTCAGCTTTCAATGCTTCCAGATAGTTGCCCGGAGGAATGCGCAGGCTCTCCAGCACGGTCGCAGCGTGCAACTGCAACAGCTTGCGCCGAGCGACCCGCTCAAAGTTCTTGAAGCGCAGCACAGGCTGGCTGTGGAACAACGCCTCGGTCTCCGCGCACGCGAAGGAATGGATCATGGCACATGATGTTCCGTGCTGCAGAACCTGTCAAGCGGAATGAAATTGCTGGCATCTCTTGTGCTGGAGATGCGAGCAGCCGCGTTGGGCGGAGTCGTCCGCAGCAGCCAGGCAGGGACGAAGCCTGTGCCGGCCTGGGGCAATTTTCTCAAGGGTTTTCTGGTGCCGCTTGTCCGACTCGAACGGACGACCTACCGCTTACAAGGCGGTTGCTCTACCAGCTGAGCTAAAGCGGCGCGATGGGGTGCTCGCGCGTGGCGACGCTGCCATCGGGGGCGGCGGTCATTTCACGCGCTTGAGGTGCGGGCCCGACGGGCGCGGCGGCGGCTCCGGGCGCTCGCCGCCGTCGTCCCCGTCGTCCCCGTCGTCCCCGTCGTCGGCCGGGCCGGAGCGCTCGGGGTGGATGCGCTCGGGCGAGGCAGGCGCATGCGCCGTTTCCGGGGGCTCCGACGCGGACTCCGACGCGGACGCCGGCACGGCATGCAGGCGCGCGCCGCCGCCCGCCACGGGCGGCGGCGACGGGGCCGGCTGCTCCGCGCGCGGCTCGGCTTCGACGGCTGGCGCCGTCGGCGGCGGGAAGGCCATGCCCTGGCCGTTCTCGCGGGCGTAGATCGCGGTGACATGGGTCACCGGCACGATGATGTCGCGTGCCACGCCGCCGAAGCGCGCCTTGAAGCGAATGTCGTCGTTGCCCATGTTGAGCCCGCTGGTCGCGCCGAAACTGATGTTCAGCACGATTTCGCCATTGCGCACATGCTCGCGCGGCACGCGCACGCTGTCGTCGACCTTCACCGCCAGGTAGGGCGTGAAGCCGTTGTCGCAGCACCACTCGTACAGCGCGCGCAGCAGGTACGGCTTGGTCGAGCCGGCGCCCGGGTCGGGTTGTTCGCTCATGGCGGCGGGGCGTCGCGCGTTACTTGCGCATCACCTTCTCGGACGGGGTCAGCGCCTCGATGTAGGCCGGGCGCTGGAAAATGCGCTCGGCGTACTTGGCCAGCGGCGCCGCCGACTTGGGAAGGTCGATGCCATAGTGGTCCAGGCGCCACAGCAACGGCGCGATGGACACGTCGAGCATGGAGAAGTCGTCGCCCAGCATGTAGCGGTTCTTGGTGAACACCGGGGCCAGCTGGGTCAGGCGGTCGCGGATCGCCGAACGCGCCTTGTCCATGGCCTTCTCGTTGGCCTTGGTCTGGCGCGATTCCAGCACGCCCACGTGCACGAACAGTTCCTTCTCGAAATTGAACAGGAACAGGCGCACGCGCGCACGCGCGACCGGGTCGCCGGGCATGAGCTGCGGGTGCGGGAAGCGCTCGTCGATGTACTCGTTGATGATGTTCGACTCGTACAGGATCAGGTCCCGCTCGACCAGGATGGGCACCTGACCGTAGGGATTCATGACGTTGACGTCCTCGGGCTTGTTGAACAGGTCGACGTCACGGATCTCGAAATCCATGCCCTTTTCGAACAAGACGAAGCGGCAACGCTGCGAAAACGGACAGGTCGTGCCCGAATAAAGCACCATCATGAGATGCGACTCCTGAAAAAGCAAAGGGAGTGAGCTCGCTCACCCCCGGGGACACCGTTGGATTGTTGCGCGCAGGCGCACGCGGCGGCAGCCGGCTTGCGTCCCTGCGCGTGACGGTCTACTTCACGTCTTTCCAGTATTCGTTCTTGAGCCGCCACGTGATGAAGGTGAAGACCGCCAGGAACAGCATGACCACGAGCCCGATGCGCTTTCGCTCGATCTGCGCGGGCTCCGCCATCCACTGCATAAAGGCTACAAGATCGGCAATTTGTGAATCATACCCTTTCGCGGACAAGATCCCCGGGCGCAGCTGTCGGTAGCCCTCGAACACCTCGTGGTGCTCGGCCGGATCCGCGGCATCGGCCACGCGGCGCATGCGCGCGGCGCGCTCGCCCTGCAGGCGCCACAGCGGGTTGGGCATCGCCACTCCCGGCACCAGCAGGTTGTTCCAGCCCGTGGGGCGCGACGAGTCGCGATAGAAGCTGAGCAGGTAGGTATAGAGGAAATCGGCGCCCGAGCCGTGCTCGGAACCCAGCGCGCGCTCGATCACCGACAGGTCCGGCGGCTCGGCGCCGAACCAGCTGGCGGCCTGCTGCGGGGTCAGCGCCACGGTCATGGTGTCGGCCAGACGTCGCGCGGTGAACATCAGGTCGGACTGGATCTGCGCATCGCTCAGGCCCAGCGCATGCAGCTTGCCGTAGCGCACGTACTGGGCGCTGTGGCAGTTCAGGCAATAGTTGACGAACAGGCGCGCGCCGCTCTGCAGCGCGCGCATGTCGTCGACCCGGTACGGCGCGTGCAGCAGGCGTGGCTGCGCGTCGGCGCGCGCGTCGCAGCTTGCGCCCAGCAGGCCCAGCAGCAGCAGTTGAGGCAGGAAGGCGCGCAGGCGACGCAGGGTTCGCAGGACGTTCGAGTGCATGGCGGACGGGGGCGCGGGCGTTCAGTGGGGGCGGTAGACCAGGCGCTCGGGAACCGGACGGCAGCGGCCGAGACGACTCCACCACGGCATCAGCCACAGGAACCCGAAGTACACGAAGGTGCAGCTCACGGAAATCCAGTAGCCCATCGGCGACGGAGCCGAGATGCCGAAGTAGCCCAGCACGACGAAGGCCAGCGCGAACCCGAGCAGCAGCGCGAAGTGCCAGCGCGGGCGGTAGCGCATGGACTTGACCGGAGCGCGGTCCAGCCACGGCAGCGCCATCAGCGACAGCACCGCGCCGCCCATGACCACGACCCCCCAGAACTTGGCGTCCAGCGTGGCCATGGCCCACATCAGCCAGGCCATGAAGCCGGCCAGCAACGCAGCGCGAAGCGGGCGCCGCCGCGCGCGCCAGGCGGCGCGCAGCGCCGCCGCTCCCAGCACGCCCATCCAGATGTGCACCGACTGGCTGGTGGTCGCTCGCAGCATGGAATAGAAGGGCGTGAAATACCACACCGGCGCGATGTGCGGCGGAGTGTGCAGCGGGTTGGCCGGCAGGAAGTTGTTGTGCTCGAGAAAGTAGCCGCCGAAGGTCGGGGCGAAGAACAGTACCGCGCAGAACACCATCAGGAACACCGACACGCCGAACAGGTCGTGCACGGTGTAGTACGGGTGGAAGGTGATGCCGTCGCGCGGGTGGCCGCGCTCGTCCTTGTCGGCCTTGATCTCGATTCCGTCAGGGTTGTTGGAGCCGACCTGGTGCAGCGCGATGATGTGGGCACCGACGATACCCACCAGCACCAGCGGGATGGCGATCACGTGGAAGGCGAAAAAGCGGTTCAGCGTGGCGTCGCCCACCACGTAGTCTCCGCGGATCCACAGCGCCAGGTCGGGGCCGATTCCCGGGATGGCCGAGAACAGGTTGACGATCACCTGCGCGCCCCAGTAGGACATCTGGCCCCACGGCAGCAGGTAGCCGAAGAAGGCTTCCGCCATCAGCGCCAGGAAGATCAGGCAGCCGATGATCCACACCAGTTCTCGCGGGCGCCGGTACGAGCCGTACAGCAGTCCGCGGAACATGTGCATGTACAGGATGATGAAAAACGCCGACGCACCGGTGGAGTGGATGTAGCGGATCAGCCATCCCCAGTCGACGTCGCGCATGATCAGTTCCACCGAACCGAACGCCAGCGCCGAATCCGGCTTGTAGTGCATGGCCAGGAAAATGCCACTGACGATTTGCACGGCCAGCACGAACAGCGCCAGCGAGCCGAAGTAGTACCAGAAGTTCAGGTTCTTCGGTGCGTAGTACTCGGTCAGGTGCGCCGACCACAGGGCCGAGAACGGAAAGCGATCGTCGATCCATTGCAGCAGGCCGCCGCGCTCGGTCGCGCCGGTGGCGGCATCGGGGGATGCGGGGGTGGCGGTTTCCAGCATGGGCTTTGCTCCGGAAGTGGGGCCGTGGGTCAGGCCGGGGTCGGCGCTTCGCCCAGCACGATCCTGTGCGGGCCGGTGTAGCGATACGGCGGCACCGGCAGGTTGGCCGGAGCCGGCATGTTCTTGAACACGCGCGCGGCGAGGTCGAACTCGGAGCCGTGGCAGGGGCACAGGAAGCCTCCCTGCCAGTCGGCCGGCAGCGACGGCTGCGGGCCGGGCCGGAAGCGGTTCACCGGCGAGCATCCCAGGTGGGTGCAGATGCCCACGACCACGAGCATCTCGGGGCGGATCGAGCGCCAGCGGTTGCGCGCCCAGGCGGGAGTCGGATAGTCGGTGCCCTTGGACAGCGGGTCGGCCACCAGCGCATCGGTGAGCTTGAGGGTGGCCAGCATCTCGGGGGTGCGGTGCAGGAACCAGATCGGCTGCCCGCGCCACAGCACGGTCTTCTTCTCGCCCGGCGCAACGTCGGAGACGTCGACCTCCATCGGGCCACCCTCGGCCCGCGCCTTGGCCGACGGGGCCAGCGAGCCGACGAACGGCGCTGCCGCGCCACACCCGGCCACGCACCCCGCGGTACCCGTGGCCACCAGCCAGATTCTTCGTTGGGAGTCCATGATGCCCCTCGGCTCAAGTCGCCGGCCGCACTCGGCCCGTCATGGCGAACGATCCGTGAGGAATCGTCACGCCGCCTGCGAGGACCGCATTGTGGAACCGCATGCTCCGGGGGGCATCGGGAAAACCATGTATAAGCAGGTCCTTATTTACCCCTAGTCCGGGGCCTGCGTTGCGCAGGCTCAATCCCCGCGGGCGGGTATGGGGGTAGTTCGACACGCGACTTCCCGCGCCCCGAACTTGCCGGGTAACGGGTTAGCGATGCGTTCGCAAATTGCGCAAAATCAGACAAAATACGCACAACCAACAATCCCACGGCCCAGGCCGGACATGGAGACACCCCTCATGAGCCTGTTGAAGGATTTCAAGGATTTCGCGGTCAAGGGCAACGTGATCGATCTGGCCGTGGCCGTGATCATCGGCGGCGCCTTCGGCAAGATCGTCTCCGCGCTGGTCGGCGACATCATCATGCCGGTGGTCGGGCTGATTGTCGGGAAAATCGACTTTTCCAACCTTTTCATCGTGCTGGGCACGCTGCCGGCGGGCACTCCGCGCACCCTGGAGGCCCTGAAAAAGGCCAACATCCCGGTGCTCGCCTATGGGGACTTCATCACCATCGCGATCAATTTCCTGATCCTGGCCTTTGTGATCTTCCTGATGGTGCAAGGCATCGCCAAGCTCAAGCGGGCGCAGCCCGAGCCGGCGCCGGCGGCCCCGGCGCCGGAACCCGAGGAAGTCGTGCTGCTGCGCGAGATTCGCGACAGCCTCAAGCGCTGAGCCGGCGAGCCGGGCCTGGAGCCAGGCCCGGGATCAGGCCCCGGGATCAGGCCAGGAGTCAGCCCGGGAATCAGCCCCGCAGTCGCCGGGCCATCGCGATGGCCGAGCACAGGCTGGCGCAATCCGCCACTCCGCGCCCGGCGATATCGAACGCGGTCCCGTGGTCGGGGCTGGTGCGCACGAAGGGCAGCCCGAGCGTGATGTTCACGCCCTGCTCCAGCCCGAGATACTTCACGGGAATCAACGCGTGGTCGTGCAGCATGGCGACGACCACGTCGAAGGCACCGGGGCGCTGCGCGGTGCTGCGCGCGCGCATGAACACGGTGTCGGGCGCGTAAGGGCCGCTGGCATCGATGCCCTCGGCGCGCGCGCGCTCGATGGCCGGAGCGATCACGCGGATCTCCTCGTCGCCGAACAATCCCCCCTCTCCGGCATGGGGATTGAGCCCCGCCACCGCGATGCGCGGATGCTGCTGGCCCCAGGCGCGCGCGGCCTGGTGCGTGATGCGCAGGGTCTGCAGCACGGCCTGCTCGGTGACGGCGTCGAGCGCGCGACGCACGCTGAGATGAATCGTCACCAGCACCGTTCGCAACTCGTCGTTGGCCAGCATCATGCGCACCGGGATCCCGCCGCACAGGTGCTGCAGGATTTCCGTATGCCCGGGAAACTCCACCCCGGCAGCATGCAGCGCCTCCTTGTGGATCGGCGCGGTGACCAGCGCGGCGACATCGCCGCGCAACGCGGCGCGCGCGGCGTCGACGATGCTGGCGTGCGCGGCCGCTCCCGCGCGCGCGTCGACACGCCCGGGCCGGACATCGGCCAGCGCCCCCGGCTCGACGCCGGCGGCGCGCAGCACGGGGATCGCGCCGCGAGGCACGTCGCGCCACGCTCGCGGCGTGTCGATGCGGGCGACGACCAGGCTGGCGCAGCCGGGCGCCGGCGACAGCTCGCGGGCGGCGCGCGCCAGCACCTCGGGGCAGCCGTAGACCACGCAGTCGGCGGCCGCCGCTCGCGCGAAGGCCTTGACGATGATCTCCGGGCCGATGCCGGCGGCGTCGCCCATGGAGATCGCGATGGGGCGCTGGTCGGCGTCGATGGTCATGCCGGATTGTCCACGTCGATGAAGTGATGTTCGATTCCGAAGCGCGCGGCCAGGTGCTCGCCCAGCGCCTGCACGCCGTAGCGCTCGGTGGCATGGTGTCCGCATGCCAGGTAGGCGATTCCCATCTCGTTCGCGAAATGCGCCGTGGGCTCGGAGATCTCGCCGCTGACGTAGGTGTCCGCGCCGGCGGCCCGGGCCTGCTCGATCCAGCCCTGCGCGGCGCCGGTGCACCAGGCCAGGCGCCCTACCGGCGCCTCGGCGTCGCCAACCAGCAAGGGAGTGCGTCCGAGCACGCCGCGCAGCGCGTCGGCAAGCTCGCCGCGCGTGGCCTGCGGCGCGCGTCCGAGCATGCCGAGCTGCTGCTTGCCGAAATGCCCCTCGGCCTGCCAGCCCAGCCGTGCCGCCAGCTGGGCGTTGTTGCCGAGCTCGGGGTGGGCATCCAGCGGAAGGTGGAAGGCGAACAGGTTGATGTCGGCCTGCAACAGCGCCTTCAGGCGCTTGTGACGCTGTCCGAGCACGCGCGCATCCTCGCCGCGCCAGAACCAGCCATGGTGCACCAGCAATGCGCAGGCGTCGAGATCGGCGGCACGCCGGATCAATTCGAGGCTGGCCGTGACGCCGCTGACCACGCGCCGGATTCGCGCCCGCCCCTCGACCTGCAGGCCGTTGGGGGCATAATCGTCGAAGCCGTCGACGCGCAGCAATTCGTGCAAGTGCCCGGCCAGTTGTTCTCGTGTGAGCATGGACCCATCCCGATGATCGGAAACGAAGCGCAGCCTGGCGAACCGGCAACGCGGGGGGCACAGGCCTCGCTCCGACGCCTGGCGGGGCGGTCGGGACCGCTGCGCAGGCTCTGGCTGATTTTCGCTCAAGCGGCGACCGTCGCGATGGGCATGCTGCTGGCATGGCACGCCATCGCGCCTGCGTGGTGGCGTGCCGCGCCCGCGCAGTTGCACGCGGCATCGGCGCCTGCTGCCGCGGCGAGCTACCGCGAGGCGGCGGCGCTCGCGATACCCGCGGTGGTTTCGGTGACGGCCGAGCGCCTGCGCCCGCCTCGCTCCGGGCAGCGGGCGGCAGGGTCATCGCAGCGCCCCGATGCACTGCGACCGGGCATCGGGCTGGGCTCTGGAGTGCTGGTCGGCCCGCCCGGCTGCGTGCTCACCAACGACCACGTGATCGACGGCGCGCAGCACGTCGAGGTGCGCCTGGCGGACGGGCGCAGCGCGCGGGCACGGCTCGTGGCGCGCGATCCGGAGTCGGACCTGGCGCTGCTGCGTATCGCCGTCCCCGGGCTGCCGCACCTGGAGTTCGCCGACGATCGACAGGCCCGCGTGGGCGACGTCGTGCTGGCCATCGGGTATCCCTTCGGAGTCGGCAGCACGGTGACGCAGGGGGTGATCAGCGCGCTCGACCGGCACCATCTGGGAATCAACACCTTCGAGGACTTCATCCAGACCGACGCGGCGATCAACCCGGGCAACTCGGGTGGCGCGCTGGTCGACACGCACGGACGCCTGCTGGGCATCAACAGCGCGATCTACTCCCGCTCGGGAGGATCGCTGGGCATCGGTTTCGCGATCCCCGCATCGACCGCGCGCAAGGTGCTGCACGACCTGGTCGAGCATGGCGCAGTGCTGCGCGGCTGGATCGGCGTGCAGGCCAGCGACATCGACGCCCGCCTCGCGCGACGCCTGCGGCTGACGCCGCAACATGGCCTGCTGGTCGACGCGGTGGTGCCGCGCGGCCCGGCGGCGCGGGCGGGACTGCGGCGAGGCGACGTGCTGCTCGAACTGGCGGGAACGCCGCTGCGCGACGGCGACGAACTGCTGCAGCAGGTCGCCGCGATGCCAGCCGGGAGCGAGGCGAAACTGCGCATCCTGCGCGCCGGGCGCGAGCGCAGCGTTGCGCTGCGCGTCGGCCGGCGCCCGCTGCCGAGCCGGGTCGATTGACCCGGTCGCGGGCGCCTTGTCAGTCCTAGGGGCCTGGGCGGCGGAGGGCGAGCCTGCTGCAATTCGCCAGGGGCGGTCCATTCCGGCGTCGATTCGTCGCCCATAGTGAGCACTATGGGCTCCTCACCGTCACCGAACTGTCCTCGCCCCTGCCGAATTTCGCGACGGCTCCCTCTGCCGCCCAGACTCCTAGGCGTCGGGCGGCGGGGGCTCGCCGCCGCCGGCTTCGGCAGCGCCTGACCTGGCGTCGGCCGACTCGGCTTCGGGAGGCGCCGCATAGGCGCCCAGAATGCGCGCGCCGACGATGCCGACCTC
>JAKCDM010000013.1:1429-5661 GCA_021841865.1 Pseudomonadota bacterium | reverse complement strand
CCTAGGCGTCGGGCGGCGGGGGCTCGCCGCCGCCGGCTTCGGCAGCGCCTGACCTGGCGTCGGCCGACTCGGCTTCGGGAGGCGCCGCATAGGCGCCCAGAATGCGCGCGCCGACGATGCCGACCTCGTACAGCAGGATCATCGACACGGCCAGCGAGCTCTGCGAGAACACGTCGGGCGGCGTGATCACCGCAGCGATGATGAACGCCGCGACGATGAAATAGGCGCGCCATGCCTTGAGCTGGGCGATGGTCAGCACGCCGAAGCGCACCAGCAGCATCAGCACCACCGGCACCTCGAAGGCGCTGCCGAAGGCCAGGAACAGCGTGAGCACGAAACTCAGGTAGGACTCGATATCGGGGGCGGCCGTTATGACCTTCGGAGCCACGTCCTGGATGAACGTGAACAGTCGCCCGAGCACGATGAAATAGGCGAAGGCCACGCCGCAATAGAACAGGATCGTGCTGAGCACGACCAGCGGCATCACCAGGCGCTTCTCGTGCGAGTACAGGCCTGGTGCGACGAAGGCCCACAGCTGGTACAGCACCGCCGGCAACGCCACCATCAGCGCGGCCAGCATGGTCAGCTTCAGCGGAACCAGGAACGGCGTGATCACGCCGATCGCGATCATGCTCGAGCCGTGCGGCAGATGCGAGATCAGCGGGCGCGCGAACAGGTCGAACAGGCCCGACGGCCCCGGATAGAACACGAGCACCGCGAACACCACGCCGACCGCGATCAACGCGCGAATCAGCCGGTCGCGCAACTCGACGAGGTGGGAGATGAAGGGCTGTTCGCCCTGGGAATCGTCGGGCTGGGGCGTGGGGGTTTCGCTCACTGCGCGTGCTCGGGGTGGGAATCGGAACGGAATCCGCGCGCGCCGGCTCCTGGCCGGCCGGGCCGCAGCCCGACGGACATGCCTCGCATGCGGGTCAGGTGCGCGTACGCACGCGGTAGCGCGCCATGCGGGCGGCACCCGACAGCGCGTGGCCGCGCAGTCGCGAATGGCGACGGTACCAGATCGGCACCGTCTGGCCGCTCGAGCGCCGCAGGCGCTTCGGGCGCCCCGGCTCGGCCAGGTAGGGGCCGGCTTCGGCTGCCTCGCCCGACGCCGTGCCCGCCTGCGTGCCGGGCAGTCCGCTGGTGGCTTCCTTCCACGCGCTGTCGAAGTCGTCGCGGATGTCGCCCAGGTTCTTCGAGACCGACTGGTGGAGGTCCTGCATCGACGATTCCACTGTCGACTTCATGTTGCGCAGCTCGTCCAGCTCGATCTGGCGATTGACCTCCGCCTTCACGTCGGCCATGTAGCGCTGCGCGCGACCCATCAGGTTGCCCACCGTGCGTGCCACGCGCGGCAGCTTCTCGGGGCCGAGCACGACCAGCGCGACCGCGCCGATCACGCCGAGTTCGGAGATGCCGATATCGAACATGGTTCAGGGCGCGCCGCCGCGCAGGCCGCCGCGGCTGGCGGCGCGCGCTGCGGCTCGCGATGGCCTCAGGACTTTTCCTTCGCCTCGACGTCGATCGCGTCCTTGCGCGCGCCGGACGGCGCCGACTGCGCCGCGATCTGCTTGTCCACGGGAGCCGTGCCCGCGGCGGTCTCGCCGTCGCGCATGCCTTCCTTGAACCCCTTCACCGCGGACCCGAGGTCGCTGCCGATGTTCTTCAGCTTCTTGGTGCCGAAGACCATCATGACGATGACCAGCACGATCAGCCAGTGCCAAATGCTCAGTGAACCCATGATGAACCTCCTGCGCGAAATTCAGGCGAATGCGCGCTTGCGAGGGCGATGAACGCCCAGAACGTGAACATGCAGGTATAACACTTCCTGCCCGCCGTTGCGCCTGATCCCGACGACCATCCTGCGCCGCCGGGATCATGCTGCGCCGCCAGTCGCGCAAACATCGTGCCCATTTTAACGGGCGCGGCCGCGGCTCGCGCCGCGGCGCGTCAGCCGCGCGTCGAGCGCGAGGCGAACTCCTCCAGCCCGGACAGTCCCTCGCGCCGTGCAAGTTCGGCCAGCACCTCGCGCGGCGAAATGTCATGCGCGCCGAGCGCAACCAACATGTGGAACCATACATCGGCCGCTTCGTACACCATCGCGTCACGCTGTCCGCCCTTGACGGCGAGCAAGAACTCGGTGGCCTCCTCGCCAACCTTCTTCAGCATCGCGTCGTCGCCCCTGGCGAACAGACGCGCCACGTAGGACTTGTCGGGGTCGGCGCCGCGGCGCGCGCGGATCACTTCCGCCAGGCGCTCGAGCACGGAGTCTGGCTGCGCGCTCATCGGTAGATGTGCTCCGGATCCTTGAGCACGGGGTCGACGCTGGACCAGCCGCTGTCTCCCAGCTCGCGATAAAAACAGGAATGGCGCCCGGTGTGGCAGGCGATCGACGGATCGTGGCCGAGCTGGCGCACCCGCAGCAGCACCACGTCGCCGTCGCAATCCAGGCGAATCGACTCGACCTTCTGCACGTGCCCGGACTCCTCGCCCTTGTGCCACAGGCGCCCTCGCGAGCGCGACCAGAACACCGATTCGCCGCTGTCGCGCGTGCGCGCCAGCGCGTCGCGGTTCATCCACGCCACCATCAGCACGTCGCCGCTGGAGGCTTCCTGCACCACCGCCGGCACCAGACCCTGGGGGTCCCATTGCACGGCATCGAGCCAATCGTCGTTGTTCATGCGCCCAGTGTAGTCAGCGCGGCGCCACGGCGCCGTCGCGAGCGTCGGTGATGCGCATCGGGATTCCGCGCTGCGCCATGTAGTGCTTGGCCTCGCCCACCGTATGCTGCCCGTAGTGGAAGATGCTGGCGGCCAGCACCGCGTCGGCGTGCCCTTGCTGGATGCCGTCGGCCAGGTGCTGCAGCTCCCCGACCCCGCCGGAGGCGATCACCGGAACCGGCACGGCATCGGCCACCGCGCGCGTGAGTTCGAGGTCGAAGCCGGCCTTGGTGCCATCGCGGTCCATGCTGGTGAGCAGGATCTCGCCGGCGCCGGCGTCGGCCATGCGCCGCGCCCACTGCACGGCATCCAGGCCGGTGTTGCGACGCCCGCCATGGGTGTAGACGTCCCAGCTCGGCGCGGCGCCCTGCGGCGCGTCGCGCCGGCGGGCGTCGATGGCCACGACGATGCACTGCGCGCCGTAGCGCTGCGAGGCACGCTCGATCAGGCCCGGGTCGGCGACCGCGGCGGAATTGAAGCTGACCTTGTCGGCGCCGGCGTTGAGCAGGCGCCGCACGTCCTCGACGCTGCGCACGCCGCCGCCCACCGTCAGCGGGATGAACACCTGCGAGGCCACCGCCTCGATCATGTGCAGCAGCAGGTCGCGCCCGTCGCTGGTGGCGGTGATGTCGAGGAAGGTCAGCTCGTCGGCCCCCTGCTCGTCGTAGCGCGCGGCGATGTCCACCGGGTCCCCGGCGTCTCGCAGGCCGACGAAATTGACTCCCTTGACGACGCGCCCGCCGGTCACGTCCAGGCAGGGAATGATGCGCTTGAACAGCATGTCGCGGCCGCTCGCGGAGCTCAAGCCGCGTCCAGCGCGCCCACGCGCTGCTGCGCGGAGCGGAAATCCAGCGCGCCGGTGTAGATGGCGCGCCCGCAGATCACGCCCTCGACGCCGCTGGCCTCGACCTCCAGCAGGCGCTCGATGTCGGCCATCGACGCCAGCCCGCCGGACGCGATGATCGGAATGGTCAGCGCCTCGGCCAGGCGCACCGTGGCGTCGATGTTCAGCCCGGTGAGCATGCCGTCGCGCCCGATGTCGGTGTAGATGACCGCCTCGACGCCGTAGTCCTCGAAGCGGCGCGCGACGTCGATGACCTCGTGCCCGGTGAGCTTGCTCCAGCCGTCCGTCGCGACCTTGCCGTCGCGCGCGTCGAGCCCGACGATGATGTGGCCGCCGAAGGCGCTGCAGGCCTCCTTGAGGAATCCCGGGTTCTTCACCGCGGCGGTGCCGATGATCACGTAGCTCAGGCCGTCGTCGAGGTAGCGCTCGATGGTTTCGAGATCCCGGATCCCCCCGCCGAGCTGCACGGGGATGTCGTCGCCGACCGCGCGCAGGATGGCGCGTATCGCCGGCTCGTTCTCCGGACGCCCGGCGAAGGCGCCGTTGAGGTCCACCAGGTGCAGCCGGCGCGCGCCCTGCTCCACCCAATGGCGCGCCATCGCCGCCGGGTCGGTGGAGAACACGGTGGCGGCCTGCATCTCGCCCTGTTCGAGGCGGACGCACTGGCC
>JAKCDM010000013.1:0-1329 GCA_021841865.1 Pseudomonadota bacterium | reverse complement strand
ACCACGACCTGCCAGGGCAGGCCCTTGGCCACGTGCTGCACGGCCTGCGACACCGAGCGCAGGTTGCCCATGCCGTAGTCGACGATGGCGACGGTTTTCATGCGGGAACACCCGGGCGGGTACAGGGGCGCGGCTCGCCGCCGCGCGGCGAGCACGGCGCGGGTTTCACAGCGAGCCTTTGGTCGACGGAATCTGCTGGGCCAGGCGCGGGTCGAGCTCGGCCGCCTGGCGCAGCGCGCGCCCGAAGGCCTTGAACACCGTCTCGCACTGGTGGTGGGAGTTCTCGCCCCGCAGGTTGTCCACGTGCAGGGTCATGAAGGCGTGGTTGACCAGGCCCTGGAAGAACTCGTGCGCCAGCTCGACGTCGAACGCGCCGATGCTCGAGCGCGTGAACGGCACGTGCCAGATCAGCCCGGGACGCCCGGAGAAGTCGATCACCACGCGCGACAGCGCCTCGTCCAGCGGAACGTAGGCATGGCCGAAGCGGCGAATGCCCTTTTTGTCGCCAAGGGCCTTGGCCAGCGCCTGGCCGATGGTGATGCCCACGTCCTCGACCGTATGGTGGCCGTCGATATGCAGGTCGCCCTTGGCCTGCACCTTGAGATCGACCGCTCCGTGGCGCGCGATCTGGTCCAGCATGTGGTCGAAGAAGCCGATGCCGGTGTCGAGCTCGGAGCGGCCGCTGCCGTCGAGGTCGATGGCGACCTCGATGCGGGTCTCGGCGGTCTGGCGCAGGATCTGTGCGGTACGCATGATGCCCCGATTATTCACCAAGCGCCGAAGCGGGCACCTGCAGGATGCCCCGAAGCGCTGATACCAGCGCCTCGCACTGGGCCTCGGTGCCGATGCTGATGCGCAGGAAGGCGCTGATTCGCTCGGGCTTGCGGAAGTGGCGAACCAGGATGCGCTGCTCGCGCAAGGCCGCGGCGAGTTCGGCGGCGTCGCGAGCGGGGTGGCGCGCGAACACGAAATTCGCCGCCGACGGCAGCACGTCGAATCCGAGTTCGCGCAAGCTCGCGCTCAACTGCTCGCGGCTGGCGATGATGCGCGAGCGCGTGTGCGCCAGCCAGGTGTCGTCCTGCATCGCCGCGGTGGCGCCGGCCAGCGCCAGGCGATCCAGCGGGTAGGAGTTGAAGCTGTCCTTGACTCGCACCAGGCCCTCGATGAGCTCGGCCTGGCCCAGCGCGTAGCCCACGCGCAGCCCGGCCAGCGCATGCGCCTTGGACAGCGTGCGCACGACCAGCAGCTGCGGGTGGCGCTGGATCAGCTCGACGGCGCTTTGCGCGCCGAAATCCACGTAGGCCTCGTCGACCAGCACGGCCGAGTCCC
>JAKCDM010000104.1 GCA_021841865.1 Pseudomonadota bacterium | reverse complement strand
TGCCGACCGAGCAGGTCTACGCCACGCGCATGAAGCTGGCGGCGCAGGGGCTGCCCAAGGGCGCCGGCGTGGGCTTCGAGGCGCTGGACCACGAGCCGATGGGCACCAGCCAGTTCGTCGAGCGCGTCACCTACCAGCGCGCGCTCGAAGGCTCGCTCGCGCGCACCATCGAATCGCTGTCGGCAGTGCAGTCGGCGATCGTCCACCTGGCGATTCCGAAGCCTTCGGTGTTCCTCGACCAGGAACAGAAGCCCTCGGCGTCGGTGCTGCTCAAGCTCTACCCCGGACGGGTGCTGAGCTCCTCGCAGGTCGCCGGCATCGTGCACCTGGTGGCGTCCGGCGTGGCCGGCATGAGCGACAAGCAGGTCAACGTGGTCGACCAGGA
This sequence comes from Pseudomonadota bacterium, assembly GCA_021841865.1. GTDB lineage: Bacteria > Pseudomonadota > Gammaproteobacteria > Burkholderiales > Burkholderiaceae_C > Thiomonas_A. Next base: position 10,724 of record JAKCDM010000104.1, on the reverse strand, counting down.
CGGCGACCTGCTGACCGCCGGCGAGCAGCAGGCCAGCGGCATCCAGCCCAGCCAGCTGGCCTATCGCAACGAGGTGGAGCAGCAGTACCGCCGGCAGATCGAATCCATTCTCAGCCCGCTGGTGGGCAGCAATGGCGTGCGCGTGGCGGTGTCGGCGGACCTGGACTTCGGCAAGACCGAGACCAGTTCGGTGATCTACGGCCAGTCGCACCTGCTCAGCCGCCAGGCACAGACCCAGAACAGCACCGGCAACGCCAACCTGCCGGCCGGAGTTCCGGGGGCGCTGACCAACCAGCCGCCGGGCGGCGTGCTCGCGCCGTTCACCGTCGGTTCGGCGTCGCAGCCGCTGACCCCGCAGCAGTTCCAGCAGTTGACGCCGTCGCTCAAGACCCTGGCGCCGACGGCGGCCAGCAGCTCGGCGACCACCAACTACGACGTCGACCAGACGGTCAGCCACACCCAGCAGCCGGTCGGATCGGTGCGACGGATTTCCGTCGCGGTGCTGATCAACGATCGCGCGGCGAGCGGCGGCGCAGCGGCGAAGCCGCATCCGATGAGCGCGCAGCAACTGGCGCAGGTGCGCCAATTGGTGCAGGATGCCATCGGTTACGACCCCAAGCGCGGCGATCAGGTGTCGGTGGTCAGCATGCCCTTCGGCAGCGCCGGGCCCGAGGCCGCGGCGCTGCCGTGGTGGCGTTCGCCGCTGCTGTGGGACTCGGCGCGGGCCGCGGTTCCCTACCTGCTGGCGCTGGTGTTCGGCTTGTTGATCTATCGCGCGGTGCGCCGCCTGGCATCGCCCGGCCGGCTGCAGTCGGTGTCGGGCGAGGCGGGCGAGCCGGACGAGGACGAAGGCGAGGGCCAGGGCGGCCAGGCGCCGCGGGCAGCGCGCGGGGGTGGCGGTGAGCTGGAGCCCGACGTGGTGCAGTTGAGCAATACCTTCGATAACGACGCGGCGGTGTCGCGCGAGCTGGTCAAGCAGGACCCGCGGCGCGCCGCGCAGGTGGTCAAGGAGTGGCTTGCCGATGGCCAGTGAGGAAGAACTCAAGGGCCTGGATCGCGCCGCGGTGCTGTTGCTGAGCCTGGGCGAGGACCAGGCGGCCGAGGTGATGAAGCACCTGGCGCCGCGCGAGGTGCAGCGCCTGGGCGTTGCCATGTCGCGCCTGGGCAGGGTCAGCACCGACCAGGCGCATTCGGTGATGCGCGAGTTCCGCGACAAGCTCGAGCGCCAGACCTCGCTCGGCCTGGGGGCCGACCAGTTCCTGCGTTCGGCACTGACCAAGGCGCTGGGAGGCGATCGTGCGAACTCGCTGATCGAGCGCATCCTGCACGGCGGCGAGTCGACCGGGCTGGAGAACCTGAAATGGCTGGAGCCGCGGGCGATCGCCGAGTTGATCAAGCTGGAACACCCCCAGGTGGTCGCGCTGGTGCTGTCGTACATCGACCCGGACCAGGCCGGCGAGGTGCTGAACTTCCTGCCCGAGCGCCAGGCCAGCGAGGCCATGCTGCGCCTGGCCAACCTCGACGGATTGCAGCCCAGCGCGCTGCGCGAGCTCAACGATGCGCTGGACGAGTTGCTGTCCGGTGACTCGCAAAGCGTGCAGGTCAGCGCGATGGGCGGGCCGAAGGTCGCCGCGGACATCCTCAACCGGCTCGAGACCTCGCTGTCGAACGGCATCATGGACCACATGCGCTCGCAGGACGAAGGCCTGGCCGGACGGGTGCAGGAGCAGATGTTCGTGTTCGACGACCTGATCAACGTCGACGACCGCAGCATGCAGACCATGCTGCGCGAGATCTCGTCGGAAACCCTGATCCTGGCCCTCAAGGGGGCCAACGCCCCGCTGAGGGAGAAGTTCCTCGGCAACATGTCCAAGCGCGCTGCCGAGATGCTGCGCGACGACATGGAGGCCAAGGGCCCGGTGCGCCTGGCCGAGGTCGAGGCGGCGCAGAAGGAAATCCTGCAGGTAGCCACGCGCCTGGAGGCCGCCGGCCAGATCCAGCTCGGCGGCGGCGGCGCCGAGGCGATGGTCGGATGACCGGCCCCCGGCGCAGCACGGCAACCATGGTCACCACGGGCATGTCGCGCGCATGATCATCCCCAAGGAACAGGTGGCGCAGGCCCAGGCCTGGGCCGCCCCCGAGCTCGGTTCCGGGCCGCCACGCGGCAAGGCACCTTCGAGCGGCGCGCGCGACGCGCCTTCGCTTGCGCTGCCCACCGCTCGCGACCTGGAGGCGGTGTTTGAGACCGCGCGCGAACAGGGGCGCCGCGAAGGCCATGAACAGGGCTACGCCGAGGGCCGCGAGGCCGGCCTGCGGGCCGGGCGCGAGCAGGCCCAGGCAGAACTCGAGACCCTGCGCGGGCTGTTGCGCGGCCTGCGCGGCCGCGTCGACTCGCTGGACGCCGAGCTCGAGTCCTCGCTGGTCGCGCTCGCGCTCGAACTGGCGCGCCAGGTGCTTGTGCACGAACTGCGCACCCAGCCGCAGCAGGTGCTGGAGGTGATGCAAAAGGCGCTCGCGGCCTTTCCGGCGCGCGCCGGCGTCCCGTGGGTGCGACTGCATCCCGACGACGCCGCGCTGGTGCGCGAGCTGGCGCCGGAGCTGGAGGAAAGCGGGCTGACGCTGCTGCCCGACGGCACGCTGCAGCGCGGCGACCTGGTGCTCGGCGCCGGCCCCGAGGCGGCGCGCGTGCATCCCGATCGGCGCTGGCGCGTGCGCGATGCGCAGGCCGAGCTGGACCTGCGGCTCGAGGAGCGCTGGCGCCAGGTCATGGCGCGGCTGTTCGAGGAGGGCTCGCTGTGAGCGCGTCGGCAGGCAACGGCACGGGCACGAGCTGCGCGCCGGCGCTGGCGCGCCTGAGCACGCTGCGCAAGCGCCTGCGCGCTGCCGGCGAACTGCCGTTGCTGCCCAGCGGAAGCCTGGTGCGCGTGCGCGGGCTGATCCTGGAAGCCCAGGGCCTGGACCTGAGCCTGGGCGCGCGCTGCCTGATCCGCACCGAGGGCAATCGCAGCGTGAGCGCCGAGGTGGTCGGTTTCCACGGCGACAACGTGCAGCTGATGGCCAGCGGCGACATGCAGGGCCTGGCGCCGGGGGCGCGGGTGATCCCGATGCCCGGGGACCTGCGCCTGCCGGCCGGCATGGAGCTGTGCGGCCGCGTGCTCGACGCCGACGCGCGCCCGCTGGACGCGCAGGGGCCGCTGCTGGCTTCCGATTTCACCAGCCTGGGCACGCCGCCGATCAACCCGCTGGAGCGCGCGCTGGTGCGCCAGCCGCTGGACGTCGGGGTGCGCGCGATCAACGCGCTGTTCACGGTCGGACGCGGCGCCCGCATGGGGCTGTTCGCCGGCAGCGGAGTGGGCAAGAGCGTGTTGCTGGGCATGATGGCGCGCAACACCGACGCCGACGTGATCGTGGTCGGGCTGATCGGCGAGCGCGGCCGCGAGGTCAAGGAATTCATCGAGGACATCCTCGGCCCCGACGGGCTGCGCCGCGCGGTCGTCGTGGCCGTTCCGGCGGACGCGCCGGCTTTGTCGCGCATCCGCGGAGCGCGCCTGGCCACCGCGCTGGCCGAGTACTACCGCGACCAGGGCCTGCACGTGCTGCTGCTGATGGACTCGCTGACCCGCTACGCGCTGGCGCTGCGCGAGGTCGCGCTGGCGGCCGGCGAGCCGCCGGCAGCGAGGGGTTTCCCGCCGTCGGTGTTCGCGCGCCTGCCGGCGCTGGTCGAGCGCGCCGGCAACGGGCGCGACGGCGGCGGCAGCGTCACTGCGTTCTACACCATCCTGATGGAAGGCGACGACCAGCAGGATCCGGTGGCCGACAACACGCGAGCGATCCTCGACGGCCACATCGTTCTGAGCCGGCGCCTGGCCGAGCAGGGACATTTCCCCGCGATCGACCTGCAGGCGTCGATCAGCCGCGTGATGCCTTCGCTGGCCGATCCCGAGCAGCTGCGCCAGGTCTACCGCCTGAAGGAGCTGGAGTCCCGCTACAGCGGCCAGCAGGACCTGATCGCGGTCGGCGCGTACACGCCGGGCAGCGATCCCGCGCTGGACCAGGCCGTGCACGCCCATATGGCCATCGGAGGCTTCCTTCGCCAGGGCATGCGCGAGGCGGTCGACCTGGCCAGCAGCCGCGCGCTGCTGGCGCGCCTGATGGCCGCGTACATGCCGCAGGCGCCTGCCTGAGCCGGCGGCCGAAGCTTGCGGGCTCGCTCTCTGTCGCCCAGGCTAGAATGATTTGCGGCCACGACCGCGTGGCCGACCATCCCGCCCATGTCGGATTCCCAATCCAGTCCCCAACGCGTGCAGACGCTGCGCAACCTGCACGAGCAGGCGCAACGCGCCGGCCACGAACTTGCCGTCAGGCTGCGGCGGGCGCAGGCCGAGCAGTCGCAGGCCGAGAACAAGCTTCGCAGCCTGGAGCAGTTCTCCGCGCAGTACCGGCAGCAGCTCGAGGAGCAGGAGCGCCGAGGCGGCGCATGGAGCCAGGTGCGCGACCTGCGCGCCTTCCTCGACCGCCTGGCGGCGGCGCAGGCGCAGCAGCGATCCGAGGTCGAGCGCGCACGCGGCGCGTGCGCCGCGCAGCAGCAGGCGTGGACCGCGGCGCGCCAGAAGGAGAAGGCCTTCGAGGTGCTGCTGGCGCAGGAGCATGGCGTGGCGCTGGCGCAGCAGCGCAAGCGCCAGCAGTCCGACCTGCAGGAGTGGTCGTTGAACCGCCGGCCCGGCTTCGCCGACAGCTTCAGCGACTCGCAGAACTCGCGTTTCGGCGACACCACCCCGTCGCGCCGCCGCTGAGTGGGTGCTGGATCGCCGTCGCGCGCGCGACGGGTTTCCGGCGCGGCCCGCCTGCCTGGGCCTCGGCCCGATTCGACCAGGCTGGCGCAAGTCTTGCTTGCATGTGGGGAGCGCAGGGCGCCCTTGCCGCCACCGCCTCTCTCCATGACCAAGATCGAATCCCTGAATTCCCTGCTGGGCAGCATCGGCTCCGTTGCCGGCCCGTCGGCCGCCGACGCCACGCAGTCGCCCGCGTTCGCCAGTGTGTTGTCGGTGGCCCAGGGCAGCGCGAGCGCATCCCAGGGGCCGGCAGCCGGCCAGGCCCCGGCCGCTTCGAGCAGCGCCGACGCGGCGTCCGCGCAGCCGGCGGCAGGCGCGGGGACCCAGGGCGCGGGCGGCTCTGCACCGTCGGCCGACGCCGGCACGAGGGCCCAGGACTCGTCGCAGCCCGGGTCGAACCCGCAGGCCGCGTCGCAGGCAGGCGCCGCTTCCCATTCGAGCTCCAGTTCCAGCTCCAGCTCGTCTTCGACGGCGGATTCGTCGAACTCCCAGGCCGCGTCGGGCCCGGCAGGCTCGCAGGCGCAGGGTTCCGCGCAGGCCGACGCGGCATCGGGCCACGGCAACTCGAAGGCAGCTGCCGGCAAGGGGCAGGGCGCCGAAGCCAAGGTCCAGGCTGATTCCACCCAGGCGTCGGCCGCCGCGGCGGCGGCGCAGGCGATGATGGCGCAGTGGGCCGCGCTGGCCGGGCAGGGCGCCGGCCAGGCAGCGGGCGCGAGCGGCAAGGGGGGAGCGGGCGCGGGCGGCAAGAACTTGCCGCCGGCGGCGATGATGCAGGCCCTGCAAGGCCTGCCGGCCGGGCATGCCGGAGCGTCCGATGGCGCGCCGACCGGCGCCGCCGGGGTCGATACGGGGGTGCAGGCCCTGCGTGCCAGCGCGCAGGCCGCGAACGCGGCGGCGGCCCAGGCGCAGGGCGCGCAGACCGGGCATTTCTCGCAATTGCAGGCGCAGGCGCTGGAAGCCGCCGCCCAGGGCGCGCGCACGGCGGCGGCCGCGCCGGGCACGGGCCAGGCGCTGGCGGCGAACCTCGACGCCACGGGCGCCGCTGGCGCCGCGGGAGCGCGGCCGCAGGCCGCGCAGCAGGCGCAACCGGCGGTGCTGTCGGGCGCGCTGGGCAACCTGGCAACGGCGGTGGCCACTCCGGGCCTGGCCGCCGAGCCGGCGGCCACCTACAGTGCTGCGCTGCCGTCGCCGGTGGGCACCGCGCCGTGGGGCCAGGAACTGGGCCAGCAGATGCTGCTGGCGGTCAATGGCAAGCTGCAGTCGGCCACGCTGCAGCTCAACCCGCCCCAGCTCGGGCCGCTGGAGGTGCATCTGCAGATCCAGGGCGGACAGGTCAATGCCCAGTTCGCCTCTCCGCACCAGGCGGTGCGCGAGGCCGTGCAGGGCGCGTTGCCGCAGTTGCACGACCTGTTCACCGGTGCCGGACTCCAGCTCAGCCAGGCCTCGGTGGGCTCGGGGGGCGCCGGGCGCGACAACTCGCGCGGAGCACCGCGCGGCTCGCGCGGCGCCGCGCCGCTCGCGCTTGACGCCACCGCCATGCCGGCGTCGGCGCAGCCCTCCGCGTGGCTGCGGGGAATCGTCAACACCTATGTCTGAATGAGCGTCGACGGGCTCGCGCATTCAACTTGCCGGCGCGCGTGCCGTTTACAGTATCGAGCTGGATCGATCGCGGAGATGGTGCATGGCGGACAAGCCGGCGCAGGGCGAGGGGGGCAAGAGCGGCAAGGGCAGGCTGCTGCTGGCGGTGCTGGCCGTGGTGCTGCTGCTGGGCGCCGGCGGCGGCGCAGCGTGGTGGTTCCTGCTTCGCAAGCCGCATGCGCCCAGCCCCGCGGAGCTCGCCGCCAGGCGTCTCGCGAGCGTGCATTTCATCGTGCTGGCGCCTTTCGTCACCAACCTGGCGAGCAGCGACGGCAGTACCCATTACCTGCAGACCACCGTGGCCCTGAAGACCTCCGAGCCTGATCTCGATGCGCGGATTTCGGCGCTGACCCCGGAACTGCGCAATGCCATCCTGCGCCTGCTGGCTTCCGAGCCTGCCGACAAGGCGGCGTCGGTGCAGGTGCGCGAGCAGTTGCGCCAGCAGATCGGGCACGCGGTCAACCGCGTGCTGGGCGCCGGCCCGTCCGCCGCGGGCGGACCGGTCAGCGGCGTGTACTTCACCGCCTACGTGGTGCAGTGATGGTCAAGGACGTACTGTCCCAGGATGAGGTCGATGCGCTGTTGCAGGGCATCACCGGCGAGGACACCGAACCCGAGGTGGAGGAGGTCCAGGAAGGCGGCGTGCGCCCCTACGACCTGGCCAGCCAGGACCGCATCGTGCGCGGGCGCATGCCCACGCTGGAGGTCATCAACGAGCGCTTCGCGCGCCTGTGGCGTGTCGGCCTGTTCAACTTCCTGCGTCGCTCCAGCGAGATCTCGGTGTCGGCGGTGCGCCTGCTCAAGTACAGCGAGTTCATCCGCACCCTGGTGGTCCCGAGCAACCTCAACCTGGTGCAGCTCAAGCCGCTTCGCGGCACCGCGCTGTTCGTGTTCGATCCGCGCCTGGTGTTCAGCGTCGTCGACAACTTCTTCGGCGGCGACGGGCGTTTCCACGCCCGCATCGAGGGGCGTGACTTCACCAACCTCGAGCAGCGCATCATCTCCCGCATGCTCGAGATGGTGTTCAAGGAGTACCGGCTGGCCTGGAACCCGGTGCTGCCGCTGGACATCGAGGTCGTGCGCTCCGAGGTCAACCCGCAGTTCGTCAACATCGCCACGCCCACCGAGGTGGTGATCGCGTCGACCTTCGACGTCGAGATCGAGGGCGGAGGCGGCTCGCTGCACATCTGCATTCCCTACAGCATGGTCGAGCCGATCCGAGATCAGCTGATGACCGGGATGACCACCGACCGCAACGAGGTCGACCAGCGCTGGATGCAGGCGCTGCAGACCGAGATGCGCGAGGCCGCGGTGGAGCTTCGCGTCGAGCTGCTGCAGCGCGAGGTGCTGGTGCGGGAGCTGCTCGCGCTGCGCGTCGGCGACGTGATCCCGGTGGACATGCCCGAGACCGTGGTGGCGCGGGTCGACGGTATTCCCGTACTGGTGGGCGAGTACGGCCAGCACGACGACAACATGGCGATCAAGGTGCGCCAGCGCCTGCTGCCGGAGGCCGGCCTGGGACGCTCGCCCAAGGCCCATCTGCGCTGAAACGGCGCGCGGGCCTTTTTCCTCGAACCTTCGTACCATTGCCGACATGGCCGATCCCGAATACACAGGCGCAGCGCCCGACGCATCCGACCCGCTGGTCGAGGAGACCGCGATGGCCGACGACTGGGAAGCCGCGCTGGCCGAGCAGGGGCCGATCGGCAGCGAGCCAGCAGCCGGCGAGATGCCCGCGCAGCCGGCCGCAGCGGCGCAGCCTCAGGCGCAGCGCGCCAGCTTCGCGCAGCTGCAGCCCGACGGCGCGGCGAACTCCGGGGTCGAGCAGCTCGACCTGGTCATGGACATCCCGGTCACGCTGTCGGTGGAGCTGGGGCGCACCAAGATCCAGATCCGCGAGTTGCTGCAACTGGCGCAGGGCTCGGTGGTCGACCTCGACCGCCTGGCCGGCGAGCCGATGGACGTGCTGGTCAACGGTTTCCTGATCGCGCGCGGAGAGGTGGTGCTGGTCAACGACAAGTTCGGCATCCGGCTCACCGACATCGTCAGTCCGACGGAGCGTGCGCGCCGCCTGGGGTGACGCGACGCGGCGGCGGCGCGCCGCCGCGATTCATTTGCGACTTTCGTTCGCCGACGCGGCGCGCTCGATCTCGTCGCGCGTGCGAGCGTAGACCCGCGCATTGGGCTTGCCGATGGCCAGCGCCTGCGCGATGGCGCCACGCGCGGCGTCCACGTCGCCGGCGGCCAGCAATGCCTGCGCCAGGTTGTTGAGCGGATCGCCATCGTGCGGGTGGGCCCTCGCCGCCTGCGCGAAGTGCACGGCGGCGGCGGCATAGTCCTTGCGCGCGTAGGCCAGGTTGCCCAGGCCCATCATCGCGACCCAGGCGTCCGGCCAATGCTGCAGCGCTGCCTGGTAGGCCTGGCGCGCCGCCGCGGGCGCCACGCCCTCCATCGGCGCCACCGCGCCGAGGTAGCGTACCGCGGTGGCGCCGGGCGGCAGCACCCCCGGGCGCAGCGCCACGAAGCCCCAGCGACCTCCGCCGGCCCAGGTGGCGTCGAACTGCCCGATCGACAACACCAGGTCGCGCGCGGTGCTCGAACGCAGCGTGATGGTGTCGGCGCCCAGGTCGTAGCCCACGACCACCGCGTAATGCCACGTGCCCGCGGTGATTCCCAGGCGCTGCAGCACCACCACCGGATGGCCGGCGGCGATGTTGCTCATCAACGCGCCCAGCGTCGGGTCGATCACGTAGGCCACGCGCGACGCGCGGCGCGTGGCGCCGAGCATGTCGTACTGCAGCGTGCCGTCGAGCGCCGGGGTGATCAGCTCCGGCTTGAGGCGCCGCACGTCGGTGTCGACTCCGCTGAAGCGCAGCACCTCGGCCAGCGACGCGGGGCCGCAGGCATTGGTGTCGTCGGCGTAGAAATCGACGCCGTGCACGGCCGCGCTCTGCGGCAGTCCCGGCGGGCGCTGCAGCAGGTGGCCGTCACGGAACTGCGGCGGGCTCGACGCGCCGGGAAGCGCGCAGCCGCCGAGCAGCGCGGCCAGCGCCAGCGCCAGTCCTGCGCGCCTGGCGCGCCAACCGGTGGCGGCGCGCGCGCGCGCGGGCGTGGGTGCCGGCGTCAAACCGCCAGCACCACCAGGATGGCCACCAGCAGGATGATCACCGTTTCCTGGAATCCCAGCGTGCCGGCGGCGGGCATCGACTGGATTCGCGAGGCCAGGCTGGCGACCTCGGCGTTGCTCAGCGCGGCCACCCGCTGCTGGGTGAGCGCTTCGCTGACACCCAGGTGCTGCAGGCGCTGGCGCACATCGGCGCGGGCCAGGAACTGCTCGAGCACCTGGCGATCGTGCGCGGCGCCGGCCGTGCTGGCGCCGCCGGCCTGGGCGGTGAGTTGCTGGGTGCCGATCAGATCGGCCCTGGCCACCGGAGGCAGCGCGAGCATGCCGGCGCTGAGCAGCAGCGCCACGAGTTGGCCGGACAGGCGTCGGGGGGTCATGGTTCGTCTCCTGAACTTTGCAACGAGGGCGGCCGGCGCGCGGCGTCGAAGCCCGGCGGCCGGGCCGCCGCGCGCCACGGCGCGAATTTTACGATGGGCGCGGCTTGCGCGACGGGCCTGGGCGCTGCCGCCGCGGCAGTGCCACGCGGGCCGCACGCCACGCCAGCGAGCGCGTACCGACGGCATGCCGCGACGCAGGCGCGTAGCGCGCCTGCTCGAGTTCGAGCAGCAGGTCGCAGGCTTCGCGCATTCCGGCCAGCGGCCGCAATCGCCGCGCCAGCGTGCCGGGCGGCTCGCCGGGCAAGGCTTCGAAGCCCCGGCGCCGCAGTCGCGCCCGCAGGAGATGCCAGGCGCGCTGCCAGGGGTCGCGCGGCGCGCGTGACCTCCACAACAGCCACAGGCCTCCGAGGCTGAGCAGCAGCGCCAGGCTCAGCGCCGACGCCGACGCCAGGCGCGCGCCGCTGGCGCGGGGTATTCCCAGCTTGCCGAGCAGGCGGCGCTGGCGGTCCTGGCCGTAGTCGAGCACCCACTGGTTCCAGGCCGAGTCGAGCGCGTCGCCGGCGTTGCGCAGCCAGCGAATCGTTCGCGCGTCGCGCGGGCCGAGGGCGGCCAGTCCGAGCAGCGGCTCGGCCGCATCGAGGGTCTGGCTGCGGTCGACGCGGGCAGGGTCCACCATCGCGGTGGGGTCGGCGCGCACCCAGCCGCTGCCGGCGATCCAGTATTCGGCCCAGGCATGCGCGTCGCTCTGGCGCA
>JAKCDM010000103.1 GCA_021841865.1 Pseudomonadota bacterium | reverse complement strand
TGCTCAGTTCGTGCAGCGCGCGCGCCGCCAGTTCCTTGCCGGTGCCCGATTCGCCCTGGATCAGCACCGGCGCCATGCCTCGCGCGCAGCGCCGCAGGGTCTGCTTGATGGCGAGCATGGGCGGCGACTCGCCGACCAGTGCCTGCAGCGCGGCGTGCGGCGACGAACGCGCGCCGTCCGGGCGCTGGCCCAGCGCCGAGCGCACCACCTGGCGCAGCTGGGACAGCTCCACCGGCTTGGTCAGGTAGTCGAAGGCGCCCATTTTCAGCGCCTGCACCGCGCTGGCCGCGCTGCCGTACGCGGTGGCCACGACGATGCGCTCGGCGCGGCGCTGCGCCTGCGCCCACGCCAGGATGTCGTGGCCCTCGCCGTCGGGCAGGCGCATGTCGACGATCGCCACCTCGTAGTCGTTGCGCTTCATCAGCTCCAGCGCCTGCGCCACGCTGCCGGCCTCGTCCGCCTGCCAGCCCTCGCGCAGCAGCGTGAGCATGTAGAGTTCGCGCAGGTCGGGCTCGTCGTCGACGACGAGCATGCGGATCGGGGTGGCTTGGTCGGTCATGGCTGCGGCCTGCAGGCGGACTTCGCGGGATCAGGCTTCGTCCCGCAGGGCATCCGGCGGCGCGATCACCCCGATGACGAATTCGCCATGCGACTGACCGCGCTGCACCACCCGGTAGAACAGCCGGGCGCCGTAGCGCGAACACAGTTCCTGGCAAATATAGAGCCCCAGGCCGGTGCCGCGGCTGTCGGTGGTGAAAAACGGCTCGAAGATCTGCGTGCGCAGGCTCGGAGCCACCACCGGTCCGTCGTTGGCCACCGCCAGCTCGCGTACATGCCCGGTGCCGCGCAAGGAAATGCGGATGGCCCCAGGTTGGTGACTCGCGAAGCGCTGTGCGTTGCCCAGCAGGTTGACGATCACGCGGCGCAGTTGCTGCGGGTCGAAGCTCAGCGTCGCCCGCTCGTCCTCGGCCTCCAGCTCGATGCGGCCAGGCGCATCGGTCTCGTATTCGGCCACCAGTTCGCGCAGCAGGCGCAGCGGCTGCAGTTGCATCGGCGCGCGCGCGCCGGCACGTCCGAGGTCGAGCACGTCCTCGACGATGCGGTTGAGCCGGTCGACGTTCTGCGAGATCAGTTCCGACATGCGCGTGCGCTGGGCCTCGCTCAGGCCGTGTTCCGACGCGAGTTCGTTGGCGTGCGCGATGGCGCCCAGCGGGTTGCGGATCTCGTGGGCCAGCGCGGCGACGAGCCGTCCCAGCGCGGCCAGCTTGTCCTGCTGGATCTGGTTGCCGATTTCGCGCATGTCCTGCACGAACACCACGTAGGCCGGCCCTCCTGGCAGATGCCGCAGCGGCTGCACGCGTGCCTGCAGGCGCACGCCGTCGATGCTCTCGAACTGCATCGGCGAGCCACTGCGCGCGCCTTCGGCATGCGCGCGCACCGCGTCTCCGAGCACGGCCAGCGCCGGGTCGCGCAGGTCCCACGCGCCCGGAGTGAGTTCGTCGGGCGCGCCCGGCATGCCCAGCAGGTTGGCTGCCGCCGGGTTGGCCGCCTCGACGCGCAGCCGGGAGTCCAGCACCAGCACGCCGTCGGGATGCTCCAGCAGCACATGGCGGTTGATGGCCAGCTGCCGGCTGGCGCGGATCTCGCTGCTGCGCGCGCGCTGCTCCTGGCGCACCAGGCGCTGCGACAGCTGCCAAGCCAGGGTTCCCATCGCGAAGTAGGCGGCACCGACGAAGCCCGACGCGACGAACTGCAGCTCGCCGCCGACGCTGGCCCCGCCAAGCCCGGCCGATGCCTGCGCCAGCAGCAGCAGCGTGACCGCCGCCGCGGTCGCCAGGCTGAAGCGCAGCGTGCCCCACACGCCGGCGGCGAGCACCGGCAGCGTGTAGCTCAGCACCAGTTCGTGCTCGGTCGGCCCGGCCAGCCATTGCAGCAGCGTGAACGCGACCAGGTCGCACAGCACGGCCGACAGCACCTGCCACGCGAAGCCGCGCTGGGTGCGCAGGCTGAGCAGCCACTGTCCGAGCACCAGCAGCACGTACAGCCCGGCCACCGCGATTCCCGCGCGCCCTGCGCCGGCGCCGAGCATGTTGAGCACGAACCAGCCGAACAGGATGCTGCCCATGACCAGCCTGGCGGCGCCGAGCACGCGAAACGAGCGCAGGCGCTCCCGGGAAGGCGCGAGGCCGGAGATCAGGCGCTCGGGCCACGAGCCCGTCAGGCGAGCGCGCGCCGGGCGCGGCGCGTGGCGCTCGAAGGCAAAGCCGCTGTCCGGCGCGCCCGCGTCGCGCTCAGCCCTGGCGGGCATGCTCGGCACAGCAGTAGGGGCGCTGCTGCGCATCCCAGACGCAGCGGCTGGCCGGCACATGCACGCCGCAGCGCGTGCACGCGTGCATGGGCTCCGGCGCGCGCAGTCGTTGCGCGTCCCGTTGGGTCCGCGACAAGGATTCGCTCGCGGCACGGTGCTTCTTGTGCAGCATCAGTCCGACGATCACGACGATGAACAGCAGCAGGTATTTCATCGGTGCAGGATGACCTGGAGCACGAAGCGCGAACCGACGTAGCTCAGCAGCAGCAGCGCCGAGCCCGAGAACAGCCAGCGCAGGGCCCGCCTGCCGCGCCACCCCAGCGCATGGCGGCCGAGCAGCAGCACGGCGAACAGCAGCCACGACGCGACCCCGAACACCGTCTGGTGGTTGAACTCGAAGGGCTCGCCGAACAGGCGCGCGCTGAACAGCACGGCGAACACCAGCGACGCGCTGAGCAGCAGGAAGCCCAGCGTGGCCAGGCGGAAGGTGAGCTTCTCCAGGGTCAGCAACGGCAGCGCCGGGCCCAGGCCGGCCAGCCCGGGGCGCCGCTGGTGCAGCGCGCGCTCGGCCGACCACAGCATGAACCCGTGCAGCACCGCGGCTCCGAACAGCCCGTAGGAAGCGATTCCCAGCGCCCAGTGCAGCGAAAACGCAAGTCCCGCACCGGCCGGCGCGACGCGGTACGGAGGAAAGAACCAAGTCAGCAGCAGCGACACGGCCGCCAGCAGGCAGATCCACGAGCGCAGTCCCCGCAGCGGGTAGTACAGGCTCTCCACCCAGTACACCGCGGCGACCAGCCAGAAGGTCAGCGACAGCGCGGGTGCGAAGCCGAAGTCCGGCTCGTGCATGCCCTCGAGCACCAGCGCGAAGGTACAGGCATGCGCCAGCCAGGCCAGCAGCATCGACAGCGTGGCGAGGTTGCGGCGCGCCGGCGAGGCTGCCGCGGGCGCGCCCGAACCCGCCCGCGGACGGCCGATGAATGCCGTCAGCAGGTACAGTGTGAACGCCAGGCCGTTGACTAAAATCCACATGTTTCGAGTTTAACCGAGCGGTCGCGGGCCGCCGTCGCAAGACTCGCATTTCCAGGATTCGCCGCTCCCATGTTGAACAATCTCACGCAGCGCCTGTCGCAGGTGGTCAAGACCATGCGCGGACAGGCGCGCATCACCGAAGCCAACGTCGCCGACATGCTGCGCGAGGTTCGCCTGGCATTGCTCGAGGCGGACGTGGCGCTGCCGGTGGTGCGCGAGTTCACGCAGCATGTCAAGGAGCGCGCGCTGGGCCAGGAGGTGGTGGGTTCGCTGAGCCCCGGGCAGGCGCTGGTTGGCGTGGTGCACAAGGAGCTGGCGGCGCTGATGGGGCGCGGCGCCGCGGCGTTGAACCTGGCGGTGCAGCCGCCCGCGGTGGTGCTGATGGCCGGCCTGCAGGGCGCCGGCAAGACCACCACCACGGCCAAGCTGGCGCGCTGGCTGGTCGAGCGCCAGAGGAAGAAGGTGCTCACGGTCTCGGCCGACGTGTACCGCCCGGCGGCCATCGAGCAGTTGCGCACGGTGACCGAGCAGGCCGGCGCGGATTTCCTGGCTTCGTCGGCCGACGAGAAGCCGCTGGACATCGCGCGGCGCGCGTTGGCGTACGCCCGTGCCCATCACTTCGACGTGCTGCTGGTCGACACGGCCGGCCGGCTGGCCGTCGACGAGCAGATGATGCGCGAGATCCGCGAACTGCACGACGCGCTGGATCCGGTGGAGACCCTGTTCGTGGTCGATGCGATGCAGGGCCAGGATGCGCTGGCCACGGCGCGCGCCTTCCACGAGACCCTGCCGCTGACCGGCATCGTGCTCACCAAGCTCGACGGCGACGCCCGCGGCGGGGCCGCGCTTTCGGTGCACCATGTCACCGGTGCACCGATCAAGTTCGCCGGCGTGTCGGAGAAGATCGACGGCCTGGAGGCTTTCGACCCGCAGCGCATGGCCGATCGCATCCTGGGCATGGGCGACGTGCTCGCGCTGGTCGAGCAGGCGCAGCGCAGCGTCGACATGCAGGCCGCCGAACAACTGGCGCGCAAGGTCAAGTCGGGCGAGCAGTTCGATCTCGACGACTTCCTGGTGCAGTTGCAGCAGATGAACAAGATGGGCGGGCTGCAGGGCATGCTCGACAAGCTGCCGGCCGAGCTGCAGGCGCGCGCCGGTCAGGCCGACATGGACAAGGCGGCGCGCGACGTGCGGCGCATGCAGGGCATCATCTGCTCGATGACCCCGGCCGAGCGCCGCAAGCCCGACCTGATCAAGGCCTCGCGCAAGCGCCGCATCGCCGCTGGCGCCGGCGTGGCGGTGCAGGAGGTCAACCGCCTGCTCGGGCAGTTCGAGCAGATGCGCGACATGATGAAAAAAATGAAGGGCGCGAAAATGTTCAAGATGATGCAGCGCATGGGCGGTGGCCTGATGCGTCGCTGATGCGTCGCTGATGCGTCGCTGATGCCCGCGGCTTCAGCGCCGGCGCGTTGCCGCGTCGGCGAGCAGGCCGGGGCCCACGCGCCATTGGCGCTGCGCCGCCAGCACGGCGTCGGGATAGGCCGCCTGCCCGCGCGAGCCGTTGTAGCGTCCCAGCGCATAGAACAGGTTGCCGTGCTCCTCGTCGAGGTAATGGCGCAGGATCACGCAGCCGTAGCGAAGGTTCACCCGCATGCGGAACAGCGCGAGCTTGTCGCCGTTGCCGATCTGGCGGGTCCAGAAAGGCATGACCTGCATCAGCCCCATGGCTCCGACCGGCGAGATGGCGTATTTGTTGAAGCCGCTCTCGACCTGGATCAACCCCAGCACCAGCGTGGGCTGCAGCCCGGCGCGGGTGGCCTCGTACCAGATGGTGCGCAGCAGCGCACGGCGGGCCGCGGTGTCGGGAATGCGCGCGCGCAGGCGCGACGACTCGGTAGCCAGCCACAGCAGGTAGTCGACCAGCTTGCGCGGGTCGTCGAAACGCGGCGTGGGCGCGGCGCCGTCGGCGATCTGCGCGGCCAGCGCCAGGCGCACCGCGTCGGACAGGGCCTCCTCGCGCTGCGCGCCGGCATGCGCCAGCCGCGGCAGCGCTGCGGCCGTCGCCAGCAACAGAGCTGCGAGCGGGCGTCGCCAGCTGCCGCTCGCCTTCATTGTCGGCTCCGTCGCCGTGTCGGGCTCAGCGCCGGGCGCGCTGGCGCAGCAACTGCAGCACGTCGCCGCGTGCCACGCTGCCGGCTTCGGTGTCGCGCCTGTGCTGGTATTCCAGCGTCCCGGCGGCCAGGCTGCGATCGGACACCACCAGGCGGTGGGGAACGCCGATGAGCTCCCAGTCGGCGAACATGGAGCCGGGTCGCAGGCCGCGGTCGTCGAGCACGGCGTCGAAGCCGGCGCCCAGCAGTTCGTCGAGCAGCGCTTCCGCGGCTTCGCGCACCGCCGGGCTGCGGTCCATGCCGATGGGGCAGATCACGACCTCGAACGGCGCCAGCGCGTCGGGCCAGATCATGCCTCGCGCATCGTGGTTCTGCTCGATGCAGGCGCCGAGGATGCGCGTGATGCCGATTCCGTAGCAGCCCATTTCCAGCGGACGCGCCTTGCCGGCCTCGTCGACGTAGGTGGCCTGCATCGCCTCCGAGTACTTGGTCCCGAGGTAGAACACGTGGCCGACCTCGATGCCGCGGCACATCGCCAGGCGCCCGCGGCCGTCCGGGCTCGGGTCGCCCTCGACCACGTTGCGGATGTCGGCCACCTCGGGCTCGGGCAGGTCGCGTCCCCAGTTCACGCCGGTGTAGTGGAAGTCCGGCACGTTCGCGCCTACGACGAAGTCGTGCATGTTGGCCACGGTGCGGTCGGCGATCACGCGCAGCGGGCGCAGCGTGCCGATCGGCCCGATGAACCCCGGGCGGCAGCCGAACCACTCGACGATCTCCTGCTCGGTGGCCATGCGCGTGTCGGCGAGCCCGGCGAGCTTGCCCACCTTGACCTCGTTGACAGCGTGGTCGCCGCGCACCAGCAGCAGCACCAGCTGCGTGCCGGATTCGGCGTCGACGGCCAGCACCACCGACTTGACCGTCGCCTGCAACGCGATTCCCAGCTGCTCGGCCACGTCCTCGCACTTGGCCGCGCCAGGGGTCGGCGTGCGCTGCAGTGCCTTGCCGGCGGGACCGCGCGCGGCCGGCAGCGGCAGCGCCTCGGCCATTTCCACGTTGGCCGCGTAGTCGGAATCCGGGCAGTACGCGATCGCGTCCTCTCCGGTTTCGGCGATGACATGGAACTCGTGGCTCAGCGAGCCGCCGATGGCCCCCGAGTCGGCGGAAACCGCGCGGAACTCGAAGCCGAAGCGCTCGAAGATTCGCCGGTACGCCTGGTACATGGCCTCGTAGCTGCGTTGCGCGGCGTCGCGGTCGCGGTCGAAGGAGTAGGCGTCCTTCATCGTGAACTCGCGCGCGCGCATGACTCCGAAGCGCGGGCGGCGCTCGTCGCGGAACTTGGTCTGGATGTGATAGAAGTTGACCGGCAGCTGGCGCCACGAACGCAACTCGCCGCGCGCCACGTCGGTGACCACCTCCTCGGAAGTCGGCTGCACGACGAAATCGCGCCCGTGACGGTCCTGGATGCGCAGCAGCTCGGGGCCGAACTTGTCCCAGCGCCCGGTCTCCTGCCACAGCTCGGCCGGCTGCACCACCGGCATCAGCAACTCGATCGCGCCGGCGCGGTTCATCTCGTCGCGCACGATGGCCTCGACCTTGCGCAGGCTGCGCAGCCCCAGCGGCATGTAGGTGTAGAGCCCGGCGGCGAGCTTGCGGATCATTCCGGCGCGGAGCATCAGCGCCTGGCTGGCGACCTCGGCGTCGGCGGGGGCTTCTTTCTGGGTCGAAATGAAAAAGCGGGAGGCGCGCATGAAGTGGACGTTTGTCGAAGGATTGCAGCCAGGTAGGCCCGCGCGAGCCGCGGCCCGCGCGGGCCCGGCGAGGGCCGTGAGGGGTATCGGCGGGGTGTCGCCGGGGTGTCGCTGAAAGCGGCGCGGAGCCTATAATCAGCCCACATTCTAAAAGAACGGGGGCACTGGCCATGTTGGATCGAGAGGGTTATCGTCCCAACGTCGGCATCATCCTGCTCAACCCCAGGAACCAGGTGTTCTGGGGCAAGCGCATCAGTGGTCATTCCTGGCAGTTTCCGCAAGGCGGCATCCACGTCGGCGAAACTCCCGAGCAGGCGATGTACCGCGAGTTGTTCGAGGAAGTCGGCTTGCGCCCGAGCCACGTGCATCTGCTCGGACGCACGCGCAACTGGTTGCGCTACGAGGTTCCAGCCCAGTACCTGCGCCGGGACCACCGCGGCGTGTACAAGGGGCAGAAGCAGATCTGGTTCCTGCTGCGGCTCACCGGTCGCGACAGCGACGTGTGCCTGCGCGCCACCGATCATCCGGAGTTCGACGCCTGGCGCTGGAACGACTACTGGGTCGAGCTCGAAAGCGTGATCGAATTCAAGCGCGCGGTGTACCAGCAGGCGCTCAGCGAGCTCGAGCACCTTCTTCCGCGCCTCGAGCCGCGCACGCGCTACCTGCGCGCGCATGTGCGGCATCAGCGCAGCCACGCGGTGGCGTTGCACGGCGAGGTCACGCAGGAATGACCGTGGCTCGCGTGGTGACGTCGCGGCGCGGCCTGGCGCTGGCGTGCCTGCTGTGCGGCTGGCTGGCGCTGGGCGCCGCCGCGTGGGCGCAGGACCTGGCGCCGGGCATCGAGGGCCTGCCGGCGTCGGCCCCGGCGATCCATCCCGGAGCCGTGGTGCACTTCCCGGCCGCGCCTCCGACGCGCGACTCCGCGTTGCTCGAGGTGCCGATTCCCGCCGGTTCCAACCTGCGCTTCATGGTCGATCCGGCGAGTGTCAGCCGGGCCGAGAGCGACCTGGTTCGATACACGCTGGTCGTGCGCAGCGCCTCGGGTTTTCGCAACGTCAGCTACGAGGGCCTGAACTGCAGCGACGATACCTGGCATGTCTACGCCACGTGGAGCCGGTCCGATGCGCGCTGGAGCGCCAACCCGGACAGCGGCTGGCGCGGCATCAACCCAGCGTCGGATTCCGATGTGCACGCAGTGCTCGACCGCGACTTCTGGTGCTCCGGGCCGCGAGCGGCGGGCGACGCGAGCCGGCTTGTGCAGCGCCTGCGCCGCGGCATGCGCCCGCAGCGCGTGCTGCCCTGAAACGGCTCAGGCCGGGCCCTGCCGCAGCACCATGTTGTCGCGGTGGATCAGCTCAGGCTGCTCGATGAACCCCAGGATCGACTCGATCTGCGCAGTCGGCACGCGCCGGATCAGGCGCGCCTCGGCGGCCGCATAGTTGCTCAGGCCGCGGGCGATCTCGCGTCCTTCCTGGTCGACCACCGCGATCACGTCGCCGCGTTCGAATTCGCCACCCACGTCGGTCACTCCCACCGGAAGCAGGCTGGCGCCGCCCTCGCGCAGGCGCCTCGCGGCGCCCGCGTCGACGGTCACGCGGCCGCTGACCTGCAGGTGATCGGCCATCCACTGCTTGCGCGCCGCCAGCTTGCCGCTGCCCGCGTGCAGGCAGCTGCCGATGGACTCGCCGGCCGCCAGGCGCAACAGCACGTTCGGTTCGCGCCCGCTGGCGATCACGGTGTGGGCGCCGCTTTGCGCGGCGCGCCGCGCCGCCAGCACCTTGGTCAGCATGCCGCCCTTGCCGATCGCGCTGCCCGCGCCGCCTGCCATCGCCGCCAGCGACGGGTCGTCGGCGCGCGCGTCGCGAACCAGCGTGGCGCGAGGGTCCTTGCGCGGGTCGGCCGAGAACAGCCCGCTCTGGTCGGTAAGGATGATCAGCGCATCGGCCTCGACCAGGTTGGTCACCAGCGCGCCCAGCGTGTCGTTGTCGCCGACCTTGATCTCGTCGGTGACCACGGTGTCGTTCTCGTTGATCACCGGAACGACCCGATGCCCAAGCAGGGTCAGCAGCGCGCTGCGCGCGTTCAGGTAGCGCCTGCGGTTGGCCAGGTCGGCGTGGGTCAGCAGGATCTGCGCGCAATGCCGTCCGCGCGCGCTGAAGGCGCTTTCGTAGGCCTGCGCCAGGCCCATCTGGCCCACCGCGGCGGCGGCCTGCAGCTCCGGGATCTCGCTCGGTCGGCGGGTCCAGCCCAGGCGTTTCATGCCTTCGGCGACGGCCCCGCTGGACACCAGGATCACGTCCTTGCCGAGCCCGTGCAGCCCGGCGATCTGTTCCACCCACAGCGCCACCGCGGCGTGGTCGATGCCACGGCCCTCATCGGTCACCAGGCTGGAGCCGACCTTCACCACCAGGCGTCGCGCCTGTGCGATCACGGATGAGGGTTCAGGATTCGTCGTGGGGCTCATGGGCGGCGAAACGCGGGTCGCGAGGGTCGACCGCCGGAGCTTCGTCGCCTTGCGCTTCGCCGCGCAGGGCCTGGTCGATGTCGCGCAGAAGGGGTTCCAGGCCGTCGCGGGCCAGCGCCGAGATCGCGTACACCGGGCCCTTGTGGCGCAGGCGGCGGCGAATCTCGGACACGCGGGCCGCGCGCTCGTGCGGCTCGACCATGTCGAGCTTGTTGAGCACCAGCCAGCGAGGCTTGGCGGCCAGTTCGGGGTCGTACTTCTTGAGTTCGGCGACGACGTTGCGCGCGTCGCGAACCGGGTCCGCTTCGGGGTCGAACGGGGCCACGTCGACCAGGTGCAGCAGCAGGCGCGTGCGCTGCAGGTGACGCAGGAACTGGTGCCCCAGCCCGGCTCCCTCGGCGGCTCCGGCGATCAGTCCCGGGATGTCGGCCACGACGAAGCTGCGCCCCTGGCTGACGCGCACCACGCCGAGTTGCGGATGCAGTGTGGTGAACGGGTAGTCGGCGATCTTGGGGCGGGCGTTGGAAACCGCGGCGATGAAGGTGCTCTTGCCGGCGTTGGGCATTCCCAGCAGCCCGACGTCGGCCAGCACCTTGAGCTCCAGCAGCAGCCGGCGCTGCTCGCCGGGCTGTCCCGGCGTGCTCTGGCGCGGCGCGCGGTTGGTGCTGGACTTGAATCGCAGGTTGCCCAGGCCGCCGTTGCCGCCTTGCGCGATGATCACGCGCTGGCCCGGCGTGGCGAGGTCGGCGAGCAGTTCGCCGCTGTCCGCGTCACGCACCAGCGTGCCCACGGGCACGCGCAGCAGCATGTCGTCGCCGGCAGCGCCGAACTGGTCGGCGCCGCGCCCGTGCTCGCCGTTGCGGGCGCGGAACAGGCGCTGGTAGCGGAAGTCGATCAGCGTGTTCAGGTTGGAGTCGGCCTCGGCGTAGACATGGCCGCCACGCCCGCCGTCACCCCCGTCGGGCCCGCCGAAGGGAATGAATTTCTCGCGGCGGAACGACATGCAGCCGTTTCCACCGTTTCCGGCAAACACCTCGATATGCGCTTCGTCGACGAATTTCACAAGGAATCAAGCGCCGAAGGCGTGCCGCTGGAAATATGCAAAAGGGGGGCGCCGGCTTCCGCGGGGGGGCCGGCGCCGGGGGTGCTCAGGCCTGCGCGGGCAGTTCGGCCACCGTGACGTAGTGGCGGTCGAACGCGCCCTTGCGCGCGAACTCGACCTTGCCGTCGACCAGCGCGAACAGCGTGTGGTCCTTGCCCACGCCCACGTTGGTGCCCGGGTGGAAACGCGTGCCGCGCTGGCGCACGATGATCGAGCCGGCCGACACGGTCTGGCCGCCGAACACCTTCACGCCGAGTCGTTTGGCCTCGGAGTCGCGGCCGTTACGCGTGGAGCCGCCGCCTTTTTTCTGTGCCATGTCGTTCGCTCCTCAAGCAGCGATGCTTTCAATGTGCAATTCGGTGAAATTCTGCCGGTGGCCCTGGCGCTTCTGATA
>JAKCDM010000102.1 GCA_021841865.1 Pseudomonadota bacterium | reverse complement strand
GCAGGGTCTGCAGGCTCAGGCTGTACTCGGTGCCGCCGCCGGCGGCCGGGGTGCTGGTCAGCGCCGGCAGGCCCTGCGCATGCGCCCACGCTGGCAGGCCGAGCAGCAGCAGCGGCAGCAGCAGCAGCAGGCAGGAACGGGACAGCGATTTCATGACGATCGATTCGAATCGGAGGACGACGTGGACGACGTGGACGAAGCGGACGCGGCGCGGGCCTTGCGCAACCACTCCGCGAACGGCGTGACGGCGGCGGCGCCCGCGGCAGTCGCCGGGCGCGCCGCCAGCGGCTGCGGCAGCACGTGCAGGCAGCGCAGCCCCTGCGCCGCGGCCCCCAGCAGCAGCTGCTGCTCGCCGACCTGCACGAGCAAGAGGCGTTCCCGGGTCGACAGTGCCAGCGAGGCCACCACGCGAAAGTCGGCGCGCCCGGCGGCGAAACCGGGGTGCAGGCGCTTGACCCCACGCAACAGCAGGAAAAACAGCACCAGCACCAGCGCCAGGCCGGCGAGCACCCGAAGCATCGAGGCCCAGGACAGAGGATCGGACATGGTGAAAATGCCCCAGAGGGCGACGGTTTCTTGACGAATCCCGCTCCGGCACGCCGGGACATTGACGGCAGCGTCGGCTGCCATCCCCCCGTCGGCGCGGGAAATCGGGCGGCCCGCCGCCCCGCCGGCCCCGGCAATCGGTACACTCGACCTGCCGGCGGGAATCGGGCCCTGATGCGCTAGGCTTCATGCAAGGTTCGTACCCACCCGAACCGGCCGCCCCCCGAGCCCCGCGGAAGCCGAACTCGACCCGCATCCACCCGCATGCCCCGCCCCGTCAGCACTCCCGCCGTGAACGCGCCTGCCGTGTTGCAGGAGGCCGCGCCGTCGCCGGCGCGCCGCTCCGCGCTGCGTGCCGCGGCGGGCACGCTGCTGTCCGGCATGGCCTTGCCCGGCGCGTTGCTGGCCGTGGGCGGCTCGTCGCGGGCCGACGACTCCCCTGCGCTGCGCTACGGCCGCTCGGAAAAGGCCTTGCGCCTGGCCATGCGCCTGGCGCGCCAGACCGCGCTGCCGGTGGCGTGGCTGCACGAGCAGATCAGCCGGGCCTACTTCCAGCCCCAGGTCGCGCGCCTGATCATCCCGGGGCGCCCGGAACAGAAGAACTGGCGCGCCTACCGCGAGCGCTTTCTCGACGCGTCGCGCATCGCCGCCGGAGTGCGCTTCCTGCGCGCCAACCAGCCCTGGCTGCAGGAAGGCGAGCAGCGCTTCGGCGTGCCCGCGCCGGTCGTGCTGGGAATCCTCGGCGTCGAGACCCTGTACGGGCGCAGCATGGGCGACTTCCCGGTGCTCGACAGCCTGAGCACGCTGGCGCTCGATTTCCCGGCCGCAGCGCCGAAGGACCGCAGCGACTACTTCGCGTCGCAGCTCGGCGACTATTTCATCTGGTGCAATGGCGCCGGAATCGACCCTGCCAGCGTGCGCGGTTCCTATGCCGGAGCCATCGGCATGCCGCAGTTCATGCCGGGCAACATCCTGCGCTGGGCCACCCGCTTCGACGGCGAGGGCTCGGTGGACCTGGTGCACAGCGCCCCCGACGCCATCGCCAGCGTCGGGCACTTCCTGTCGGGCCACGGCTGGGTCGCCGGCATGCCGGCATGGTTCCCGCTGCAGTTGCCCGCCACGCTCGACCCCGGGCTGCTGCAGCACCTGCTGGCGCCCGACATCGTTCCCAGCTTCAGCGCCGCGCAATTGCGCGCCGCCGGGCTGTCGCTGCTGCCCCAGGTGCTCGACTACCCGGGCAAGCTCGCGGTGGTGCAGCTGCCCAACGCCGGACAGGCTCCCGACTACGTGCTCGGGACCGACAACTTCTTCGCCGTCACGCGCTACAACCACTCCGCGTTCTACGCGCTGTCCGTGCTCGAGCTGGGGCACCGCGTGGAGCTCGAGGCCGCAGCCTGAGCACCCCGCGGCGGCCGGCCGGGCCGGCTCGGCGCAGGAACAGCGTCAGCGCATGAACAGCACGGCCATGACCAGGCCGATGGCGACGATCCCCCAGCGCATGACGGCCCGCGGCACCAGGCGCCCGACGCGCGCGCCGAAGTAGCCGCCCAGCAGCACCGCCGGAACCATCAGCCCGGCCACGCCCCAGTGCACCGTGCCGGCGGCGGCATAGATGCCCAGCGCGAACACGGTCAGCAGCGCCGACACCACGTTCTTCAGGCCGTTCATGCGATTGAGGTCGGTCTCGCCGATCAGGCCGAACAGCGCGAGCAGCAGCACGCCGAGGCCGCCGTTGAAATACCCGCCGTACACACTGACGACGAACATGCCGGTCCAGGCGACCCAGCGCGGCGTATGGTCGTGCGCGCTGCGCCCGATCAGGCGCAACAGGGGTTGCGAGAACGCGAACAGCGCGGTCGCGAACAGCAGCAGCGCCGGCACCAGCGCGCGGAAGGCATGGTCGCTGGTCGACACCAGCAGCCAGGCGCCGAGCAAGCCGCCGAGCAGGCAGCTGCCGAGCAGCCCGAGCACACCCAGCGCACGCGGGGTCCCCATGTCCTCGCGGAAACCCCAGGCGCTGGCCACGTAGCCCGGAAGCAGCGCCGCCGTGCCGGTGGCGTTCGCAGCAACCGCCGGCACGCCGGCCCACAGCAGTGCCGGCAGGGTCAGGAAGCTGCCTCCGCCCGCGACGGCGTTCAACGCGGCTCCGAAGAACGCCGCGCCCAGCAGCACGGCGTCGTGCAGGATCTGCGAATGGCTCATGCTTGCTCCTCCGGACGCGCCGGCACGCGCGCGCTGGCGCGCCCGCGCAGCGCGACGTGGATGCCGGCGAAGATCAGCACCGCGCCAATCACGTGGTAGGCGGCGATTCGCTCGCCCAGGAACAGGTATGCCAGCAAGGCAGCGAACAACGGCGCCAGGTTGCCGAAATACGACGGAATCTGGGCCCCCACCCTGGCGACCGCGGTGCCCCAGCAGGCATAGGCCACGACGGAAGCCAGCAGCGACACGTAGGCGATGCTCAGCACCACCGGCTCGCTCCAGTGCGTGTACTGCCCCTGCACCCAGCGCTCGTAGCCTGCCAATGGCGCGATGAACAGCACGCCCCAGGCGATCTGCGCAGTCAGCACGCTCAGGCGTGGCAAAGACAGCGGATTGCGCCGCAGGTCCCAGGTGTACAGCGCCCACAGGAACACCGCGCCCAGCATCATCAGGTCGCCGCGCGCCAGATGCAGGCCGGCCAGGCGCTGCAGGTGGCCTTCGGTGACGACGACCGCCACCCCAGCCACCGACAGCACGCTGCCGCCCCATGCAGCCATGCCGATGGCCTCACCGAACAACA
Source organism: Pseudomonadota bacterium (assembly GCA_021841865.1). GTDB lineage: Bacteria > Pseudomonadota > Gammaproteobacteria > Burkholderiales > Burkholderiaceae_C > Thiomonas_A. The sequence continues at coordinate 7,882 of JAKCDM010000102.1, read as the reverse complement.
TCGCCCCGAGCAAGGTGACGAAGACCGGCGCGGCCGAGGTGATCAGCGAGACCTTCAACGGCGTCGTGGTGTGCAGCGCCACATACTGGATCGAGTTGTAGCAGGCCACGCCCAGAAACCCCTGCCGAGCCAGCACCTTCCAGTGGCCTCGCAGCAACGCGCGCGATCGCCACAGGGTCGATCCGGTCAGCGGCAGCAGCGCCAGCAGCGCGAAGAACCAGCGGCAGAAGCTCAGCGCCATCGGCGCGATCTGGCCGACCATGAGGCGTCCGACCACCGCATTGCCGGCCCACAACATCGGCGGCAGGGTGAGCATGACCACGGTACCGGCGGAAAGGCGGTGGGATGATTTCATGCGCGCATTATTCCAAGCTCCGCGAGTTGCCGCCGGCCGGCAGTTCGATCTGCCAGTAGCGGCGCTGCGAAACACGCCATGCCATGAGCCGCGCGGGCTGCTCGTCGCTCCACAGCAGCGCGCCGTCGCGGTCCGTGCGCCCCACCGGCAATCCCCGCGCGCGCAGTCGCTGCAGCAGTTCCGGGTGGGGATGGCCGTAGCGGTTGAACAGACCTGCCTGCACCGCCACCACGCGTGGTGCCACGGCGTCGACGAAGGCCCCGTGGCTGGAGCCGCGGCTGCCGTGGTGGCCGGCCACGAGCAGGTCGCTGCGCAGCCGAGCCGGCATGCCCGGCTCGCGCAGCAGCTCGCGCTCGCCCGCCCGCTCCAGGTCCCCGGTGAGCAGCAGCGCGCCCCCGGCCGCCCGCACATGCAGCACGCACGACCCGGCATTGCCTTCCCGCAAGGGCTGGCCCGGCAGCGGATACAGCCATTCGAAGCGCACGCCGTCCCAGCTCCAGCCGCGGCCCTGGCCGCAGCGCGCGGCCGATGCGTAGCCGAGCGCGAGCACGCGAGCCGAAGCCACCGAACCCTGCTCCGGCGTGCCCGGGTAGGCTTGCGCGAGCGAAGCCGCGCCGCCGATGTGGTCGGCATCGGCGTGGCTGAGCACGACCAGATCGAGCCGGCGCTCGCCGAGTTGGCGCAGCAGCGGCAGCAAGGCGCGCGTGGCCGCGTCCTGCGCGCCGCCCAGCGGGGGGCCGGTGTCGAACACCAGCGTGTGCCGCCGCGTGCGCAGCACGACGGCGCTGCCCTGCCCGACGTCGGCCATCCAGGCCTGCACATGGCCGTGGCCCGGGCGCGGCGCCGGCGCCAGCAGCAGCAGGCCCAGCACGGCCGCGCCCGCGGCGCGCAGGCGCCAGGTCCACGGCAGCACCATCGCCAGCACGCCGGCCATGGCCAGCGCCAGCACCGCGGGGCCGGGCGACGGCGCATTCCACTGCGCCAGCGGCCAGGCTGCCAGCAGGCCCAACGCGCTCAGCAGGTGGTCCTGCGCGGCGGCAGCGATGCGCCATGCGAGCGCATCCAGCGGCGGCGGCATCAGCAGGCCGCCCACCGCGAGCGGAACCACCAGCAGGGTCACGACCGGTATGGCCAGCGCATTGGCCAGCGGCGACACCAGCGACACCTGCTGGAACCACGCCAGGGTCAGCGGAGCCAGCGCCAGGCTCACCGTGCACTGCGCGCGAGTCGCCGCGCAAGCGCGCAGCCACAGCGCGCGCATTCGCGGCACGCGCTGCGCCGGCGCGCCGGGAGCCGGCGCCGCTCCGTCGGCCAGCAGCAGGGCCGCCACCGCGCCGAAGGACAGCCACAGCCCCGCCTGCGCGACGGCCCAGGGGTCCCACAGCAGCACCGCGCACAGCGCCAGGCCCAGCACCTGGCTCCAGCCCAGGCGTCGCGCACCGATGCGTGCCAGCACGGCCACTGCCAGCATCAGCACCGCGCGCTGAGCCGGCACGCCCAGCCCGCTGGCGACGCCGTAGCCCAGCGCGGCCAGCAGGCGGGCGATGGCCACCGGCAGCGGCGTCGCCAGGCGCAGCGGCAGGGCCACGCCGCGCCAGCGCAGGCGGCGCCACAACGCGCCGCACAGCGAACCGGCCAGCCAGGCCTGCATCGTGATGTGCAGCCCCGAGATGGCCATCAGGTGGGCGACTCCGGTGCTGCGGTAGATGCGCCACTCGTCCTGTGTCGGCCCGGCCTGGTCCCCCAGCGCGAGCGCCGCGAGCGTGCCGGCCCTCGCGTCGCCGCCGAGCGCGTCGCGGATTCGCTGGCGCGCGCGCTCGCGCAAGGCCTGCAGCGCCTGCCAGGGCGTGGCCCGGTCCAGCCCCGGGCAACGCCGCGCGCGCGGCGCGCGAAGCACCGTGGCGGTGGCGCCGATGCGCTGGCGAAACAGCCACGACTCGGTGTCGAAGCCGCCCGGATTCGACAAGCCATGCGGCGGGCGCAGGCGCAGGCACAGGCACCAGGCCTGCCCGGCGCGCAGGCGCGGTGGCGCCCCGGCGCCGGCGACCGGCCACGACACCAGCAGCCGCGACGGCACGCCGGCAGGCCTTGCCAGCGGAGCCAGCACGAAGCGGGTTCCCGAAGGCGTGGACACCGGCAGCTCCTGCACGACCCCGGCCACGCGCGCATGCGCCCCCCACAGCCCGGGCGCGAGCCGGTCGTGCAGGCGCGGCACGGCACGCCAGCCGGCAAGGCCGAACGCGAATTCAGCCAGCGCGCAGGCGCCCAGCAGCGATCGGGCCAGAACCAGGCGCCGGCTGCCCGCCGGAAGCTGCGAGCGCACCCAGGCGAGCGCGCACAGCGCCAGCGCCGACGAGGCGAGCATCGACGCATACGCGGACTGCGGCCACAACACCTGCTGGCGCAGATGCAAGCCGCATCCCACGAGCATGGCAGCTGCGGGCAGCATGACGAGAAGCGGCAAAAGGCCCGATTCTCGACGCCGCGCTCCCCCCTCGCTCCCGCAAGGGCTTGGTGCCGCCGGCGCAGCGCGCCGCGCCAGCGCGTCAGCCGTCGAGTCGGCGGTCCCACAAGGCCCATGTCACGTCCTGCTCGGCGCGCAGGCAGCGGGCCTGGCGCAGCGCCGCGTAGGCCCGCTGCAGCCATCGCTCGGCCGACTCGCCGCCGTCTTGCGCTCGCACCAGGCCCATGCAGAAACCCAGCGCTGCGCGGGGGTCGCCGGGCGCGAGGCCCGGCTGCGCAGGCGTTCGCATCGCATCGCGCATGCGCCGCGCGAGCTGCGCCACCGACGCATCGCCGCGCGCGCAGCCCAGCAGCACCGCAAACTCGTCGGCGCCGACCCGGGCCACGCAATGGGCTTGCGGCATCGCGACGCGTAGGCGCTCGCCGAAGGCATACAACAACGAGTCGCCGAGGGCGCGTCCCCATCGCTCGTTGACGGCGTGGAAGTCGTCGAGGTCGAGCAGGCACAGCACCAGATCGGCGCAGCCGGCCTCGCCCGCACCGCTCGCCTTCCCGAGGCAGCGCAGCAACGAGTCACGTCCGGGCAGGCCGGTCAGGGTGTCGCCCGGCAAGCGCGGTGGCGCCTGCTCGACCCCGTGCACGCGCTCGAGCTCGGTGCCGATGCGCGCGGCCATGTCGAGCAGCAAGCCGTGCAGCAGCGCATCCGAAGCATCGGGATCCCGCACGGTGATGCGCGCCACGCCCAGCCGGCGCTTCGCTCCGGCAGGCGCCAGCGGCCATCCGGCGACCAGACCCACGTTCGCCAGCGGGCCTTCGCACCACAGCGATGCCATGGGATCGTCGTCGGGCGGACGCTGCACGAACTGCGGCCTGCCGCTGTTCCAGGCCAGCAGGTGCAGCTGGCCGGCCGCGGCGTCGCGCGCCACCCCACCCGTCAGCGCCCTCGCGCCCGGCTCGTCGGCACGACCGGGAATGTGCACGCGGCGCATCCTGCCGCCGGGCTCGGGCACGAACACCTCGGCGGCGACCACGTCGGTATGTTCCAGCAGGCAATCGGCGGCAACTCCCAGCACCTCGCGCTGGCTGCGCGCGCCGGGCAGCCGCTGCTGCATGGCCAGCCAGGCCTGCCGGTAACGCTCCCGTCGGGCCTCGCGCGCAAGGCTCGCGTCGACTTCGAGATGCCGCGCCATGAGCCCGGTCAGGTGCTGCAGCAGCGGCCAGGCCTGCCGATGCGGCCGGCTCGGCGCATCGAACATCACGCACAGCAGCAAGGTCGTTCCGTCGGGCCCGGCCGCGGGGATGGCCAGCCCGCCCGCGGCTCCCATGCGCCGCAGCCAGGGCCCGCGCTCGGCCGATCGCGGCTCGTCGAGCAGCCATTCCTGGGGTTGCCCGGTACGCAGTGCGCTTCCCACGGCTCCCCGCCCGTCGGGCAGGTCTTCGCGCCGGCTGAGCCGCATGCCTGCGGCCGCCGCCCGGCCCGGACCGGCCATCGACACCACGGTCAGCCACGACGATCCCGGCGCCAGGAATCCGATCAGCACGACGCGCACGCCGAGCGAGCGCGCCAGCGTCTCGCTCACCGGCTGGGAGATGCGGCGCAGGCTTCGCGGAGGTTGCTCGTGCAGCATCGGCATCAGCTGCAGCATGACGGCGAAGCAGCGACTCGGGGGCGACTCGTGCCGCGGCTGAGCCGGTGCATCGGTAGCGGGCTCGCGATGCGCCGAGTACCCGACAAGCGCCAGGTGCGGCGCGGCAGCGGCGCCGCGGCCCTGGCGCCGACGTCGCCACGCCAGCAGCACCAGCGCCGCTGCAACGGCGCAAAGCGCAACGAGCAGTGGAAGGCGCGCGTGCTGCCCCCAGCGAGGCTCCGCCGCCCAACCCGCAACCACCGCATGCGCGGCGGACCGGCCTGCCGCGCGACGAACGCCAAGCGCGTGGCGTGCAGCCCACCGTATGGACGAGCACGCGGCCCCCGCACCAGAATCCTTCTGCATAGCCCCCCATGTCCTTCTGCATGGCCCCCATGCGCTGCCGTCGATGACCCGAGGCCCCGCGAGCGGGCACTGGCCCCCGATCAGCGCCGGGCAGCGGCCGCGCAAATCATCGCCAGGATTCGCCGCCGCGCACAGTCCAACGCGCCGATCTTTGGCAAGCAATTGCTACATGCAATCACGTTCCCGGAGGAACTCGCCAGGCCGTCAGCTCGCATCGGGCGACAAGCTCGCGCGCAGATCCAAGGCCACCACCGGAGCGTTCCCTCCGGGTGACAAGCGACAACCGGATGGCACCTTGCAGGATCGAAAGACCTATCTGGTTACTTCCGGCGTGCGAGCCCGGCTCGTGCCGCACAAACTCCGAGCGTCGGGCTCGCTGCCCGAGCCGAGCGGGTTTATGCTGCGAGCGACGCCAACCGGCTGTTGAACTGCCGGAAGCGCAAAAGCACAACAAGAACAATCCGAGGAAAACCATGTCGCGCGAGCAGCGGCGCGCAGCGCCGACCCTGCGGGATGCCATGGACGCGTCCCGCGAATCTGCACTCCAAACCGCCGGCGAGCCGGGCTTGCTGGAGTGGATCGAAATCGCAGTGCGTGATCTCGCCGCGCTGGGCACGGAGTCGTCGAACCCTCCGGATCCCGCGGACGAGCCAACCGACCCATCGGATCCGGCCGCACCACTCGATGCGCGAGCCGCGGACCCGCTCTACGGTCGCGGCTTCGCGCTGGGCGAAGCGCTGGGCCGCCGCTTGCGCGCCAACTGCCGTCGCGACCCCGGGCCCCAGGGCCTGGCGCTGCTGGTCGAGCGCCTGGCTGCCCCGCCGCATGCCGACGCCACGGCCCATGTCGCACGCCGCGGCTTGCTGGCCGGACTTTGCTGGGAACTCGAAAACGCGCTGTGCGACAGGCCTGCTGCCGAGCCGCTCGTCGCGCCGGGCCGCTGACCCGGCGCGCGGCTTGCGCTCAGGCCGCGTCCTCCGCCGACTGCAGCGCCCTGCGCTGCAGGTGTTCGTAGATCTCCTGGTTGCGCCGCCTGGTCTGCTCGAGCGACTCCAGCACCTCTCGCTGCTGCGACGGCGTCAGCGCGTCGAAGCGCTCCAGCAGCGCGGACTGCTGCGCGCTGATCATGCGCCCGTCGACATGCGCGCCGTCCAGCCAGTAGCGCGGCAGGTGCAGCGCGCGCTCGACATGCCGGGCGAACACCTCGCCAATGGGCTTTTCCCCGCTCAGGCAGCGCGACACGTAACCGGTCTGGCGATCCAGCACCTGGGCGAGCAAGGCCTGGCCTCCCCGACCAGGAAACTGCTGGTCGAGAACCTGCTTCAAACGTTCCTTGCGGATTTTGCGAAGATCCTCCATCTTGTGATGGTATGGAGCCCTTTCTCCCACATCAATAACCATGCGGAACGCAAGAAGACATCACCCGCGAAACCTGTGGCCGACCGTGCAAATGCAGGGTTCGCGCCAAGCATGCCCAAGCGTGTATTCTGACACAGCCCTGCCCCGATGCCTGCCCCCGGGAAGTCTCGCGTGAACCCAGCGGACTGCGACCTGCGCCTGGCCGTGGTGTCGGACATCCACGGCAACCTGCCGGCGCTGCGCGCCGTGGCCGACGACCTCGCGCGCCGCGGCTGCGATCTGGTGCTCGATTGCGGCGACCTGCTCAGCGGCCCGCTCTGGCCTGCCGAGACCTTGGCCTGGTTGCGCCAGCGTGACTGGCCCACGGTGGCCGGCAACCACGAGCGCCAGTTGCTGGCCTGCGAGTCGCGTCCCGGCGACCGCGCGGACATGCTGGCCTGGCAGGCGTTGAGCGCCGACGCCCTGCAGTGGCTGCGGGCCTTGCCGCTGCAACTGCGCCCGCTGCCTGGCGTGCTGATGTTTCACGGCCGCCCCGACAGCGACGTCGAGTACCTGCTGGAAAGCGTGGGCGCGGACGCCGGCTCGCTCGGCGCCCGCATGGCCGACGAGCCGAGCGTGCGCGAGCGCCTGCGCGCGGCAGCCCCGTTGCCGCAGCTGGTGCTGTGCGGCCACAGCCACCAGCCTCGCGCACTGCGCGTGGACGACACGCTGATCGTCAACCCGGGAAGCGTCGGCCTGCCGGCCTTCGACGACGACCACGGCGGCTACCACCGCATCGAGAACGGCAGCCCGCACGCCCGCTACGCGGTGTGCGAGCGCCTGCGCGGGCGCTGGAACGTTGCGCTGATGGCAGTGGACTATGCGTGGGAAGACTCGGCCAGGCAGGCCGAATCCGCGGGGATGCCCGACTGGGCGCGCTGGCTGCGCAGCGGGCGCGCCTGAGCGGACCCGGGCTTCAGCTCGCTGCCTGCCAGGGCAGCTGCCAGCTGCGGTCGAGCAGCTTTTCCAGCCAGAACACGCCGATCACGGTTTTCACGTCGGTGATCACGCCGGTGCGAACCCACTCCAGCAGATCGCGCGGATCGGCCTCGAAGACGTCCAGGAACTCGTGCTGGTCGAGTTGCCGAGGCCCCGGCGTCAGGCCGCGCGCGAAGGCCAGGTGGATGGTTTCGTCCGAATACGAGATCGCGTTGTTGATGGTGCCCATGTAGGCCCATTCTCGCGCGCTGTAGCCGGTTTCCTCGCGCAGCTCGCGCACCGCGCAGGCCAGCCAGGCCTCACCCGCGTCGAGCTTGCCGGCGGGGAACTCGGTCATCACCCGACGCATCGGAGTGCGCCACTGGCGCTCCATGAGCACGCGACCGTTGTCGAGCAACGGCACCACCATCACCGCGCCCGAGTGCTTGATGTACTCCCGGTGCGCCAGCGCGCCGTCGGGTAGGCGCACGGTATCGCGCCAAACGCGCAGGAAGCGCCCCTCGAACACCCCCTCGGTCGCGACGGGGGTTTCGCGCAGGTGCTCGTGCCCCGCTGGCAGCTCGGAATCGGCCATCGCGCCGCCCTGCCCTGTGTCGTGGTGCGTACTGAGCCGGCGCGGGGATTCAGGCCGGAGCCCGACGCACCAGGAAGCGCAGCACGAAGCCCGGGAACGCCAGCACGATGAACATCGACAGCGAAACCGCGTAGAACTCCCAGTGCTGCGGGTAGATCT
>JAKCDM010000101.1 GCA_021841865.1 Pseudomonadota bacterium | reverse complement strand
CCGGCGCCGACTTCATCCATTTCGACGTGATGGATAACCACTACGTGCCCAATCTGACGGTGGGGCCGCTGGTGGCGCAGGCGATCAAGCCGTACTGCAAGCGCGCCGACGGCAGCGCGGTGCCGCTGGACGTGCACCTGATGGTCGAGCCGGTGGACTCGCTGGCGCAGATGTTCGCCAAGGCAGGTGCCGACATCATCAGCTTCCACCCGGAGGCCAGCCGCCATGTCGACCGCACCCTGCAGCTGATCCGCGACGCGGGCTGTCGCGCGGGGCTGGTGTTCAACCCGGCGTCGAGCCTGGATGTGCTCGACCACGTGATGGACAAGGTCGACCTGGTGCTGATCATGAGCGTCAACCCCGGTTTCGGCGGGCAGAGCTTCATTCCCGAGGCGCTGCGCAAGACCGCGCTGGCGCGCCAGCGCCTCGATGCCTGGCGCGAGCGCAGCGGCCGCGAGGTGCTGCTCGAGGTCGACGGCGGAATCAAGGCCGACAACATCGCCGCTGTGGCTGCAGCCGGAGCCGACACCTTCGTGGCGGGAAGTGCCATTTTCGGGCAGAAGGACTACCGCGGCGTGATCGACTCCATGCGCGCCGAGCTGGCGCGCGTGGCCTGAAGGCGCCGCGGTGCCGGCGTTGCTGCAGGGCGTTCCGCTGAGCGCGGCCATCGTCGACCTCGACGGAACGATGGTCGACACGCTGGGCGACTTCCTCGCCGCGCTGCGCGGCATGCTGCGCGAGCTCGGGCTGGGCGACGTCACCCCCGAACAGGTCGCTCAACGCGTCGGCAAGGGCTCGGAACACCTGATCGCGCAGGTCCTGCTGCTGCACCTGCCGCCCGCGCAGGCCGACGCGCTGCACCCGCGCGCGCTGGCCCTCTACCAGGAGCACTACGCAGGCATCAACGGCTCGCATGCCAACGTGTTCCCGGGAGTGGCGCAGGGCCTGCAGCTCCTGCGCGACGCCGGGCTGCGCCTGGCCTGCGTCACCAACAAGCCGGGGGTGCATGCACGCGAGCTGCTGGCGCGCAAGAACCTGCTGGGTTATTTCTCCGAGGTCGCCGGCGGCGATGCCTTCGCGCGCAAGAAGCCCGACCCGCTGCCGTTGCTGCGCACCTGCGAAGCGCTGGGCGTGGCCCCCGCGCGGACCCTGATGATCGGGGATTCGCAAAACGACGCCGCGGCGGCCGAAGCGGCCGGCTGCCCGGCCGCGCTCGCCACCTACGGCTACAACCACGGCGAGCCGATCCAGGCCAGCCGCGCGCTGGTCTTTTTCGACCGCCTCGACGAACTGCCCCTGCAACGCGGCAACTGACGCAGCGCGGCCGGGCCGGGCGGCCTCGCGCGGCCCCGGGGTCAGCGCGGCGTGTCGCCCAGCAGCCCGCGCTTGAGCCCCGAATCGGCCGGGTGCGGGCCCAGCCAGACGCGCAGCAGGGCGTCGAACAGCCCCGGCGTGTCGAAGGACTGACCCAGCGGCTTGCCGTCGACCACGATGGCCATGCCGCCATCGGCGAGGCCGCGCAACTCGATGACCTGGCCGCTGCGCAGTTCGCGCTGGCCGGCGAGCAGTTCGCGCAGTCGCGCCAGCGACGGTGCCAGCTGCTCGGCGCGCGCCTTGGGCACGTTGTCGCGCAGGCCGGAGTCGAGCTTGTCGGCCATTTCCCGGCCGCTGACGTCGCGCAGCATGACCAGGCGCATCAGCTTGGGGCCGGCCATGTCGAGCGCGGCGCTTGCGTCATGCGCCGGCCGCGGCAGGTACAGGCCCGCCACGTACACCTTGAAGAACAGCACGCTGCGCGTGCCGGCGCCATTGAGGGTCAGGGTCTGCGCACCGACGCGTTCGCTGGGCGGAACCTGCACTCCGTGCAACTGCAGCGCCGACGCCGCGAGCGGCCAGGCGCAGGCCAGCAGCGCGAGGGCCGGGCGACGCAGCGTGGATCGAAACCATGACATGGGCGTTCTCCTCGAGGGACAGGCGCGGCCGGGCGGTGCGCGGCCGTGACGCCCGGTCAAGCATAAGCGAACGCTCGTTCACCCCGGCGCCGACGCCGTGTACCCCGCGTGCCGGCCGATGGCATTTGCTACAGTGGCCGATGCCTGCCGTGCGACGCCGCGGCTTTCGTGTGCTGCCCACCATGACCGAATCCGAATTCCAAGCCCTGGCCGACGCCGGCTACAACCGCATCGCGCTGGTTTCGCAGGCTTTCGCCGACCTCGACACGCCGCTGTCGCTGTACCTCAAGCTCAGCGAAGGCGGCACGGCGCGCAACACCTTCCTGCTCGAATCGGTGGTGGGCGGCGAGCGCTTCGGGCGCTACTCGTTCATCGGCCTGGCAGCGCATACCGAGCTGCGGGTCAAGGACGGCGTCACGCGCGTGTTGCGCGACGGTGTCGAGGTCGAGCGCTCGGAGCAGGCGCCGCTGGCGTTCATCGAGGCCTGGCGCGCGCGTTTCAAGGTCGCGCTGCCGCAGGGCATGCCGCGCTTTTGTGGCGGCCTGGCCGGCTATTTCGGCTACGACTCGGTGCGCTACATGGAGCCGCGCCTGCAGGAGTCGGCACGGCGCCACCCGTTGCCCGACCCGCTCGACATGCCCGACATCCTGCTGCTGCAGAGCGAGGAGCTGGCGGTGATCGACAACCTCGCGGGTCGCCTGAGCTTCATCGTCTACGCCGACCCGGCGCAGCCCGATGCCTTCGTGCGCGCCAACCGGCGCCTGCGCGAACTGCACGACAGCCTGCGCGCCAGCGTGGCGCCGCCGGCCATGCCGCCGGCCGAGGTGACCGCCGTCGAGCACGAGTTCGAGCACGCCGACTACCTGCGCGCCGTGCATCGCGCCAAGGAATTGATCGCCGCAGGCGATTTCATGCAGGTGCAGGTCGGGCAGCGCCTGCGCAAGCGCTTCGAGCAGTCGCCGCTGTCGCTGTACCGCGCACTGCGCTCGCTCAATCCGTCCCCGTACATGTATTTCTACAACTTCGGGGATTTCCAGGTCGTCGGCTCCTCGCCGGAGATCCTGGTGCGCCAGGAGGCCACTGCCGACGGGCGCAAGGTCACGATCCGGCCGCTGGCCGGAACCCGCCCGCGCGGCGACACCGACGAGGCCGACCTGCGCAACGAGCGCGAACTGCTGGCCGATCCGAAGGAGCGGGCCGAGCACCTGATGCTCATCGACCTGGCTCGCAACGACCTGGGGCGCATCGCGCGCATCGGCAGCGTCAAGGTCACCGAGGCCTTCGCCATCGAGCGCTATTCGCATGTCATGCACATCGTCAGCAACGTCGAGGGCCTGTTGCGCGACGGCCTGGGTGCGCTGGACGTGCTGCGCGCCACCTTCCCGGCGGGCACGCTGTCGGGGGCGCCGAAGATTCGCGCCATGGAAGTCATCGACGAGCTCGAGCCGACTCGGCGCGGCCTGTACGGAGGAGCCGTCGGGTACTGGAGCTTCGCCGGCGACATGGACCTGGCCATCGCCATCCGCACCGGCATCGTGAAGTCGGGCTGGCTGTACGTGCAGGCCGCCGCCGGCGTGGTCGCCGATTCGGTGCCCGAGATGGAGTGGCGCGAGACGCAGGCCAAGGCCCGCGCGCTGCTGCGCGCCGCCGAGCAGGTGCAGCAGGGCTTCGACTCCTGAGCGGCGTTCGCGCCGCGCGGCGATGCCCGGCAACCCGTGGTACGGCACGCGCGGCGAACTCGCCGGCGCCGTGCTGTGGAGCGTGCAGCCGGTCGCCGTGGCGATCGCGGCGGCGGGCGTGCCGCCACTGCTGCAGGCCACGCTGACCACCAGCGCCTCGCTGCTGCTGGTGTGGTTGTGGACCCGCTGGCGCGACGTCGCCGTGTTCGCGCAGGACGCGACGCTGGCGCCGGGCGTGCGCCTGGGGCTGCTGTACAGCGCCCGGTTGGCCCTGCTGTACCTGGCCGCGGCCAGGCTCGGCGCCGCCGGCGCGGTCGAGTGCATGGTCGCGGTGCTGCTGCTGCTGCTGTTGCCGGCGGCTGCGCGACGCGGTGCCGCGAGGCCCTTCGCGGCCGTGCCCGCGGCGCTGGCGCTGCTCGTCGTCGCCCCGCTGCTCGATCCCTGGGGGCTGCTGCTGGCCGCCTCGGCGGCGTTGGCCTGGGCAGGACTGGAGTGGGCGGTTCGCGACGTCCGCCTGGCCGAGTGCGGCGGCGAGAAACTGGTGTTCTATCAGCTCATCGGCGCGGCCGTGACCCTGCCCGTGGTGTCGGTCGTGGCCGGGGAGAACTGGCTGGTCGACGCGTCGTCCACGGCGTGGTGGGCGCTCGCCGCCCAGGTCGGAGCATGCGTGCTCGCGTCGGCACTGCTGTGGATCGCCCCCGACGCCGCGCACCGCGGGCAGCGCCTGCCGGCCCTGCTGGCCGTGGCGCCTTCGGCCACGCTGCTGCTGCAGGCAGCTTCGGCGAACTGGCCGACGCCGCCGTACTGGGTCGCCGCCGCTCTGCTGCTGGCGGCTGCGCGCTGGCCACCGCGCGCGCAGCTCCTCAGCGCGGACGCGGAATGAATTTCCAGGTGCGCGCGCGGTAGGCCGCGTATTCGGGCCAGCGCTGCAGCAGCAGGCGCTCCTCGAGCTCCGACTTGCCGTGCAGCACCAGCAGCAGCAGCAGCCAGCAGGCCAGCCGCGCCGCGTCGGGGCTCGACGCCACCAGCGCGCCCATGGCCAGCAGCAGCGCGCTGTACATGGGATGTCGCATGCGCCGGTAGGGGCCGCCGACGACCAGGCTCGCGCCGTCGCGCGGCTCGGGGCGGATGTTGAAGTTCCCGGGGCGGTTCCAGGCCATGACCCAGGCCCCCAGCGCGATGGCCGCGGCCGCGCACAGCAGCGTCCACGGCGTGACGCGCCAATGCGCGGGCCAGGCCAGCATCAGCGCCACCAGCGTGAACTGGGCCAGCACCCACAGGCGCGAGCGCAGCCCGAGGCTCATCGCGAGTCCTCCGCATGCTGCGGGCGCCGTCCGAACATGGCCCAGCCGACCATTCGCAAGACCTGCTCGTCGTGCTGGTTGTGCAATTCCCAAGCGCATCGCACCAGCCCCACGCCGGGGCGGCTGCGCATCAGGCGCGCCTCGAGCACGGTCATGCGCAGGCGTACGGTGTCGCCAGGGCGCACCGGCTTGAGCCAGCGCACTTCGTCCAGGCCCGGTGAGCCCAGGCTGCTGCTGCGCAACAGGTAGCTGTCGCACATCATGCGCATGCACATCGCGCAGGTGTGCCATCCGCTGGCGCTGAGGCCGCCGAACAGCGAGGCTTCGCCGGCTCCGTCGTCGAGATGGAAGGGCTGCGGGTCGAACTCGGTGGCGAAGGCGACGATCTCGTCGCGCCCGACCTGGCGCGTGCCGCAGTCGACGACCTGGCCGGCCGGGAAATCCTCCCAGTACAGGCGTTGCTGCGCTTCGATGGTTGCTTGCATGCAACGATGGTAGCCGCCGCCGCGCGATCGCCCGTTGGATTGCCTCGTATCACGTCGTATCCGGGTTTGCCAGGATTGGCCGGCGCGGCGCACAATATCAGCTGGACACAATCCTTCGTGCAGGCCAACCCATGCCCGACCCAGCCGACTCATCGGCCCAAGAACGGGCCCAGCAGCACACGGTGCAACAGGCCGTGCGGCGGGCCCTGAACCGCGATCTCCAGCCCGGCGAGATCCTGGTGCTGGGTCGCACGCACGAGGGTCGCGCATTCCGCCCCAGCGACTGGGCCGAGCGCCTCGCAGGCGTGATGTCACGCTTTCGGCCGGTGGGAGCCGGGCACTCCGAAGGCCACCTGTGCTATTCGCCGCTGTGCATGCCCACGCTGGTCGACGGCGTGCGAGCGGTGGTCGTCAGCCGCGAGCTGGCGGACGTCGAACCCATGGCCTACGACTTCGTTCTGCGCTTCGCGCGCGACAACAATCTCGAGACCGTCGAGGCCTGCATGCTCGAGATCGACCCCCCCGGCGGCGCGCCGGGCATCAGCGCGGTCAGGCGCCAGGTCGCCTGAAGGCGCCCGGCCGCGGCCGGGCACCGCGGGGTCAACGCCCGGCCTGCCACCAGGCGGCGGCGAGCAGTGCCGGCACCAGCAGCCAGGCCCCGAGCTGCGGCCAGGCCTGCGCCGCGACGGTGGCCAGCGTCGTGCAGACCGCCACCGACAGCACGTTGCGCCAGTCCCCGAACACCAGTTGCAGCAGTTTTTTCATGCTCCGACTCCCGCGTGCACCGCGCCCGGTACGCGAAGCCTCGCGGCGAGCGTCCGGCCGGCCACGGCGTAGACCACGAACAGCAACGGCAACGTGACATCGCCCAGCGGCCAGGCGCGCGTCTCGCCCAGCAGGCCCGCCAGGCTCCAGAAGCTGCCGAAGCTCAGCAGCGCGCTGGCGACGAGGAACTTGAGGGTGTTCTCCGGCACCGCGGTCAGCGGCCTGCGCAGCGCCATGCCCGCGACGATCACCAGCAGCAGGGCCAGCACGGCGGCCGACGCCGATTGCGTCCAGCCCAGCCCGTGCCCCATCGCGACGACCAGCAGCCACACCTCCAGGCCTTCCAGCAGCACGCCCTTGAAGGCGATGAGCCATGCCGCTCGCAGCTCGGCGTGGTCCAGCGCCTCGCGGGTCTCGCGGAATTCCTCGGCCTCGTCGTGCAGCGCGGTGCGCCCGGCGTAGCGACGTACCGCCTTGACGTACCAGCGCAGGCCGAACAGCAGCAGGAACAGCCCGATGACCCCGCGCACCGCGTTCATGTCGACGGCCACGAAGCGCAGCCCCAGCGCGCTGGCGCCGATCAGCGCGAGCACCGCGGCCAGCGCGCACGCCGCGGCGCTGGCCGCGCGCGCCCAGCCGATGCTCAACGCCACCGCGAGCACGATGGTGAAGGCCTCGACCCACTCGACCGCGCTGGCGGCGAAGATCGCGCCGGCGGCTCCCCAGTTCATCCATTGCATCGAATCAAGCTCTCCTGTTGGTCTTGGGTGGTGATGCCGGCGCTCGCGGGCGAGTCCGCCGGGGCGTAGATCAGGGCCTGGCGCGCGTCCAGGTGCAGCTCGACGCGCTCGCCGGGCAGTTGCCACGAAGCCGTCTGCAGGCGAAGCAGCACGCCGTGCAGGCGAGCGTGCAGCTCGACGCCCTGCGGCGTGGGCACGCTGCGCACGACCTCGGCCGAAACCCTCGTGCGCGGGCCCGGAGCGTCGCCGCCTGCGGGTTGCAGCGCCGAGGCCGGCAGGTACAGGGTTCCGTCCGGGCCGGCCGGCGCCATGCCAGGCGCGGGCAGCGCGCCCCATGGCGCGTGCCACGCGCCGTCGCGGGCATGCGCGGGCCACGGCCCGAGGGCGTGCACGAAGCGCGCCACATGCTCGCTGCGCGGGGCGGCCAGCAGTTGGCGCGGCGTGTCGATCTGCAGAAGAGAGCCGGCATGCAGGATACCGACCCTGTCGCCGAGGGCGAAGGCCTCGCGGTGGTCATGGGTAATGTACAAGGCCGAAAGGCCGTGCTCGCGCACGACTTCGGCGATCAGCTCGCGCAATTCCTCGCGCAGTCCGGCGTCGAGGTTGGACAACGGCTCGTCGCACAACAGCAGTCGCGGACGCACGGCGAGCGCCCGCGCCAGCGCGACGCGCTGCTGCTGCCCCCCCGAGAGTTCGTGCGGCTTGCGCGCGTGCTGGGAGCCGAGGCCGACCCGGCGCAGCATGTCCATCGCGCGCTCGCCGGCATCGCGCAGTCCGCGCGAGCGCAAGGCCAGCGCGACGTTGTCCAGGGCGTCCAGGTGCGGCCACAGCGCGTAGTCCTGGAACACCATGCCCAGCCCCCGGTCCTCGGGCGCCAGCGCGCGCGAGCCCGGCGTGTCGACCACGCTGCCGGCGATGCGCAGGCTGCCGCTGTCGAGGCGCTCCAGTCCGGCGACCAGGCGCAGCAGCGTGGTCTTGCCCGAGCCGGACGCGCCGAGCAGGCACACGATCTCGCCGCTGCCGATTTCCAGGCTCACGCCGCGCAACGCGGCGTGGTCGCCGAAGCGCTTGTGGGCGTCGACGATCTGCAGCGCGGGGGTCATCGGCGGTCTCCCGGTGCCTGCGCGGTCGCGCCGCGGGCCCGCCGGAAGCTCCAGCGCGCGATCGCGGCGAATCCCAGCAACAGGCCCATGCCCAGCAATTGCAACTGGGCCTGCAGACGCAGTTGCAGGCCGGACGCGGCGTCCAGCAGCGCCACGGCCAGCGGCGCATGTCCGGCCGGGTACAGCAACTGCGACGCGGGCAGCTCGAAGGCCACGTGCAGCGCGGCCATCAACCAGGCGGCGCCGAGCGCCGGTGCGAGCAGCGGCCAGTCGATGCGTCGCAGCGCCTGCGCCGCCGACAGGCCGTGCACGCGTGCCGCCTCGGTCAGGCTGCCGTGCAGCTGCGCCACCGGGGCCTGCAGCAGGCGCGTCGCCGCCGGCAGCGAAAGCGCGACGTAGGCCATCGCCAGCAGGCCGCTTCCGCCATACCACGGGGTGATGCCGAGGTTGTACATGCGCACGTAGGCGGCGGCCAGCACGATGCCGGGAAGCGCCATCGCCGCGGTGAGCCCGAAGTCGACCGCACGGCCCAGCATCTGACGGCTGCCCACCAGGCGAGCCGCGGGCCACGCCAGCAGGGTCGTGGCGGTGGCGGCCATCACGGCCATGCGAAGCGAGTAGGCAAAGGCCGGCAGCACCTGGCCGGCGGCCGACCAGAAGTGGCTGGCATGCCCGCTTCCCGAGAAGGCCATGGCCGCGGCGCTGAGCAGCGGCACTCCCAGCGCCAGCAGGCCCAGCAAGGCGACGCCGCCGGCATGGGCGCGCGCAGCGCGCGCGCTCGGCTGCACGGGTACCGGCGGGCGGTGGCGCGGGCCCAGGCTGCGCACGCCGGCCGAGCGGCGGTTGGCAAGCGACTGCAGGCCCAGCGCGGGCAACAGCAGCGCCAGCAGCATCCACGAAGCGGCGGCAGCCGCGGGAAAGTTCACCGGCAGCGCCGCCACGGCCTGTTCGATGGCATAGGTGGCCATGATCGTCGAGCTGCCCGCGCCCAGCGTGGCGGCGATCGCGAAATCGCTGGCCGACTCGGCGAAGGCCGCGGCGAAGCCCGCGGCCAGCGCCGGCAGCAGCGCCGCTGCCGCCAGCAGCAGCCGGCGCCGGCGCGAAAGCCCGAGCACGCGCGCGGCCTCCTGGGGGCCCGCCGAGCCCGCGCGCAGGCTGAGCTGCAGCGCCAGGAAGGTATAAGGCAAGGCCTTGAACGCCAGGCTGACGACGATTCCCGCCGGGCCCAGCAGCCATTGCGCAGCGCCCAGCGCCAGCGGCCAGCGCGCCAGCGGACCCACCGGCGCGGCCAGCAGCATCCATCCCGAAGCCACGAAATATCCCGGCATCACCAGCAGCAGCCAGATCCCGGCCTCGATCCAGCCTCGCCAGCGCAGCAGCGTGCGCTCGCGCAGCCACGCCAGCCATGCTCCGGCCGGCAGCGCCAATGCGCTGGCCAGGCTTGCCGCCAGCCAGGTATTGCGCAAGGCCTGCGCTGCTCCACCGCTCCAGGCCTGTGCCCACGCGCCCAGGCGCAGATGCAGGTCGCCGTGCACCAGTCCGGGCACGAAGGCCTGCAGCAGGAAGCCGCCCAGCGGCCAGCCCCACAGGGCCAGCGCGGCCAGCAGCAGGCCGGCCGGGCCGAGCCTGGCAGCCGCGCGCAGCGCCAGCCTGCCGAAGCGGCGAGGCAGCGCGCCAGCGCTCGCCGAAGGTACCAACGCGACCGAGCTCAATGCAGCACGCGCGCGTTGAACCATGCGTCGATCGCCGCTTCGCGCGGACCCCACACGACAGGGTCGAGCATCAGCGGCTGTCGCACCGGCAGGCGCGCCACCGCGGGGCGCGGTGCGATGCCGCGCAGCAGCGGCTGGTAATTGGAGTCCGCGCCGGGGTCAGCCTGCTGCATCGCCTTCTGCCCGGCGGGGGACAGGACGAATTCGACAAAGCGCCGAGCCTGTTGCAGGGTCTGGCCATGGGCTCGGGTGCCGATCGCGATGTCCGACGGCAGGGCAGTCTGGGGGGGAGCGGCCACGATGCGAAAGCCGGGCCGGCTGCTGGCGAATCCCAGCGCGGCCGAGCTCTGCACCACGGCGGCGTCGATCTGCCCGTACTGCAGCGCGCGCAAGGTCACGCTGTTGGTCGGATACACCTTCAGGCCGTTGGCCTTCAGGTGTTCGAAATAGGCCTTGCCCCGCGCCATGCCGTCGTGCTCGAGCATGCCGGCGACGAACGGAAAGGTCGGGCCGGAGATCGCCGGGTTGTTCATTCCCACCTTGCCGCGCCACGCCGCCTGGGTCAACGCGGCCCATGACTGCGGCAGCTCGGGCATGCGTGCCGTGTCCACCAGCAGCGTGCCGGCGTAGGTCAGTCCGACCGGCAGGTAGCAACGATCGGCAGGCAGCAGCGACTGCCCCGTCGGCGTGTAGGACAGGTTCGGCAGCCAGCCGCAGGCCAGGCGGTGCTGCAGCGCCAGTTCGCGCATCGCGAGGTCGCCGTCGAACCACACGATATCCCATTGCGGGCGTGCTCCTTCGGCCTGCACGCGTGCCTGCAACGGGCCGGTGCTCAGGTGCACCAGGTCGACGGCTATCCCGGTGCTGCGCGTGAAGGCCTGCGCCACGGCGCGGTCGTAGCCGAAGGCCGCGTAGACGGTGAGGGTGTGGGCGACGGCCGCGCGCGCCAGGCCGGCGCCCAGCAGCAAGGCGAGAACGAGTCTTTTCATCAGTTGTCGGAAAGCTTGAAGCGAACCCAGATGGTGAAGTCCATGGGATGCCCCGCCAGCGCCGCGGGCGTCTCCGGGTACGGCGCGGCGCGGACCGCGCGAAGCGCCGCCTGGTCCAACGGGGGCATCCCGCTGGACGTGACGACTCGCAGCTGGCTGACCTGGCCGTCGAGGTAATGGAAACTCACCAGCACGCGGCCCTCGAGATGCATCAGGCGCGCCGCTTCCGGGTATTGCACCGCATCCTGGATGGCTTCGCGAAGCAGAGACTCGAAGCTCGCCTTGACCGCCGCGGAGTCCGGCTTCGGCGCCTTCGGCTGCCGCGGCGGGGCAGGGGGTGGCGGCGTCACCGGCATCGCCGGTCGCGCGGCCGCCACCGGTGCCGGAGGCGGCTGGATGCGAGGCAGCGGCGGGGGCGGCAGCGGCTTCGGATGCACCACCGGGTGCGGGCGCGGCTTGGGGATATGCCGGGGCACCGGCTTGGGCTTGGGCT
>JAKCDM010000100.1 GCA_021841865.1 Pseudomonadota bacterium | reverse complement strand
GACGGCTCGGCCAGCAGGTCCAGCGTTTCCATGCTGCGCAAAGCCTGTTCCAGGCTGGATCGAATCGTGCTGTCCATGTCGGGCCCCGTGTGCTGCGAATTCTCGCCCCGCGCCGCGGGCTCCCCGCGGGCAATCCGCACGCGCTTGACCCAGGTCATGCCGCGGCGGCCGGGCAGGGCGGGTGCGCGGCTGGCTGGGTCGGCGTTTTGTCCTGGACAAATGCTATGCTCGGCGCCTGTTTTCGGTGTCCCGATGCCCACCCGTGCCCTCATCTGGCTCAAGCGCGACCTGCGCATGAGCGACCATGCGCCGCTGGCGCAGGCAGCCGCCTGCGACGAGGCGCTGGCGGTGTTCGTGATCGAGCCGCAATGGCTGCAAGGCGCCGAGTTCGACCCCAGGCACCTGGCGTACGCGCTGCAATGCCTGCGCGCGCTGCGCGACGCGCTGGCTGCGCGCGGCCTGCCGCTGCTGATCCGCAGCGGCGAGCTGCCCGAGGTGTTCGCGGCGCTGCGCCGCGACTACGAGTTCACCCATCTGTTCAGCCACGAGGAGACCGGCCCGGGCTGGAGCTACGCGCGCGACCGCGCGGTGGCGCGCTGGTGTCGCGGCGCCGGCGTGGACTGGCGGCAGTGGCCGCAGACCGGCGTGGTGCGCGGGCTGCGGCGCCGCGACGGCTGGGCGCGCCAATGGCAGCGGCGCATGGACGCGCCGACGCTCGACGCCCCGGCGCGCTGGCGCGCGCCGTCGGGCTGGAGCCGCGATGCGCTTCCCGGGCTCGGCGACTTCGGACTGGCGAGCCCGCCGGCGCTTCCGCCGGCCGGCGAGGCCGCCGCTTGGAGCGACCTCGACAGCTTCCTGCTGCGTCGCGGACGCCACTACCGGCGCAACATCTCCAGCCCGCTGCTGGCGCGCGACGGTGGCTCCCGGCTGTCGCAGCACCTGAGTTTCGGCACCTTGTCGCTGCGCCAGGTGCACCAGGCCACCGAGGCGCGCATCGCCGATCTGCTGGCGGCTGGCGACACCGAAGCGCGCGCCTTCGCGTGGCAACTGCGCGGCTTCGCCGCCAGGCTGCGCTGGCATTGCCATTTCATGCAGAAGCTCGAGGACGAGCCGGAGATCGAGTCGCGCAACTTCGTGCGCGGATTCGACGGCATGCGCGAACAGGAGTTCTCGCCGCGCCTGTTCGAGGCCTGGCGCCACGGCATGACCGGGTATCCGATGGTCGACGCCTGCATGCGCTGCCTCAACGCCACCGGCTGGATCAACTTCCGCATGCGCGCCATGCTGGTGAGCTTCGCCGCCTATCACCTGTGGCTGCACTGGCGCGAGCCGGGGCTGCACCTGGCGCGCCAGTTCATCGACTTCGAGCCCGGAATCCACTGGAGCCAGATGCAGATGCAGTCGGGCACCACCGGGATCAACGCGCTGCGCATGTATTCGCCGGCCAAGCAGGCGGCCGACCACGATCCGCGCGGCGAATTCGTGCGCCAGTGGGTTCCCGAGTGGGGCAGTGCGGCCTACCCGTCGCCGGTGGTCGATGCGTCCGGCGCGCTGCGCAGGGCCCGCCAGCGCCTGGCGGCCTGGCGCAACTCGCCGCAGGCGCGAGCCGAGGCCCGCGAGGTGCTCGAGCGCCACGGCTCGCGCAAGAGCGGGCTGCCGCCGACGCGCCGGCGCGCGAGCGCCGCCGTCGCGTCGTCCCAGCTGGGCCTGTTCGAATGATTGCGCCGCTGCGCCGGCTCGTGCTCGTGCTGGGCGACCAGCTCGACGCGCAATCGGCCGCCTTCGAGGACTTCGACCCGACGCTGGACGCGGTGTGGATGGCCGAGGTGGCCGAGGAGTCGACCCATGTCTGGTCCTCCAAGCCGCGCATCGCGCTGTTCCTGGCTGCCATGCGCCATTTCGCGGCGGCGCTGCGCGAGCGCGGCTGGACGGTGCACTACAGCGCGCTCGACGACCCCGCCAACCTCGGCACGCTGGGCGCCGAGCTCGAGCGCGCGGTGCAGGCCCTGCGGCCGGCGCAACTGCGCATGGTGGCACCGGGCGACTGGCGCGTGCTGCGCCAGTTGCGCGGCGCCGCCGCCGCCGCGGGGGTGGAGCTGCGCATCGACCCCGACGGCCATTTTTTCGGCACGGTGGCCGAGTTCTCCGGGCACGCGCGCGGGCGCAAGACCCTGCGCCTGGAGCATTTCTATCGCGAGGCCCGGCGGCGCCACGGCGTGCTGATGGACGACGGGCAGCCCGCGGGCGGGCGCTGGAACTTCGACGCCGACAACCGCGAGGCCTTCGGCGCCGACGGCCCGGCCGCTCCGCCGCCGCTGGGCTTTGCCGCCGACGCAATCACCTCCGAGGTGCTTGAGCTGGTTCGCACGCGCTTCGCGGACCACCCCGGCGAGCTGCGGGAGTTCGACTGGCCGGTCACGCGCGAGCAGGCGCTGCTGGCGCTCGACGATTTCATCGAGCACCGCCTGGCGGGCTTCGGCCGCTGGCAGGATGCGTTGTGGCCGCGGCAGCCCTGGCTGTGGCATTCCCGCCTGTCCGCTGCGCTCAACCTCAAGCTGCTCGGAGCGCGCGAGGTCGTGGCCCGCGCCGAGCAGGCGTGGCGCGACGGGCGCGCCCCGCTGGCCAGCGTGGAAGGCTTCGTGCGCCAGGTGCTGGGCTGGCGCGAGTATGTCCGCGGCATCTACTGGACGCGCATGCCCGACTACGCGCAAGCCAACGCGCTGGGCGCCGGGCAGGCGCTGCCGGGGTTCTTCTGGACCGGCGAGACCGAGCTTGCCTGCCTGGCCGACGCGCTGCGCCAGACCCTCGATCACGGCTACGCCCACCACATCCAGCGCCTGATGGTGATCGGCCTGTTCGCGCTGCTGCTGGGCGTCGAGCCGCGCCAGCTGCACGAGTGGTACCTGGCGGTGTACGTCGACGCCGTCGAATGGGTCGAGCTGCCCAACACGCTGGGCATGAGCCAGTATGCCGACGGCGGCCTGATGGCCAGCAAGCCCTACATCGCCAGCGGCCAGTACATCGAACGCATGAGCGCCGGCAGCTACTGCCGCTGCTGTCGCTTCGACCCGCTTCAGCGCAGCGGCCCGCGCGCCTGTCCCTACACCGTGCTGTACTGGGACTTCCTGCAGACCCACCGCGAGCGCCTGGCCGCCAACCCGCGCACCGTGATGCAGGTGCGCAACCTGCAGCGAATCGACGCTGCCGGGCTGCAGGCCATCGCCGCCGACGCGCAGCGCCTGCGCCAGGCTTTCGCCGACGGCGCATGAATCCGCGCGGCTTCGAACCCACGCGAGCTGCGCTGGCCGCGGCGTTGCGCGCGGTGCGCCCAGATGCCTACGCCGCCACGCGCAACCGGCTCGACGGCGCGGTGACCGGGCTGTCGCCCTACATCACGCACGGCATGCTCGACGCCGCATGGCTGCTGCGCTGGCTGCGCCGCCGCCACCGCCTGCCCTGCGGGCACAAGCTGGTGCAGGAGCTCGGCTGGCGCGCCTATTTCCGGCATGTGCGGCGCTGGCACGGCGACGCGATGCTCGAATCCCTGCATGCCGGACCGCTGCCCGAACACCGCTACGCGCGGCGCCTGCCCGACGACCTGCTGCACGGCTGCACCGGCGTGCCGGTGATCGACCAGGCCGTTCGCGCCCTGTACCGCGACGGCTGGCTGCACAACCACGCGCGCCTGTGGCTGGCCTCCTACGTCGTGCACTTGCGCAAGGTGCACTGGCGCACTGGCGCTGACTGGATGCTTGCCCACCTGCTGGACGGCGACCTCGCCAGCAACCACCTGTCGTGGCAGTGGGTGGCCGGCACGGCGAGCAGCAAGCCGTACCTGTTCGATGCCGCCAATGTCGCGCTGCATGCGCCGCGGTCCTGGCGCAGCCCGGGCAGCGTGCTCGACCAGAGTCGCGAAGCCCTCGAGGCCCTCGCGCGCAGCCCGATCGACGTCGGGCCCGGCCCAGCCGGCGCGGCGGCCGTGCAGATTCCGGCGCTGCTCGCGGCTCCCCCCGCGTCATCGGACTTCGGCCTTCCCGACGCCAGCGCGGTCGCCGGCCACCGGGTCTGGCTGATGCATCCCTGGTGCCTGCGTCGGCCGCCGCGGGGGCGCCTGGTGGTGGCCGCCTGTGCCGAGGAATTCCATGCCGCGTGGCCTTGGAGCGACGCGCGCTGGCGCTTTGTCGCGGCGCCGATCGGCCGCCACGCGGCGTTGCGATGGCACGCTCCGGCGGCCGCCATCGCCGCTGCGCTGCGGGCCGCGGCGCAGGTCGAGACCATCGACGACACCCACCTGCCGCGGCAGTGGCGCACGTGGGCAAGGCCGGCGCCCAGCGGATTCGCCGAGCCCGATCGACCTTGCCGTTCCTTCTCGGCCTGGTGGAAGCTCGTGCAGCGGCAGGCCGAAGGCGCCGGGGACGGCGCGGCGTCGCCTGTCAGCCCTTGACCAGCGGGCGGATGCTCGCGAAACCCCCGTCGAGCTCCCACACCTGACCGGTCACGCGCGCCGCCTTGTCCGACAGCAGCCAGGCCATCAGTTCGGCGAGCTCCTGCGGCTGGCCCAGCCCCGGCAGCGGGTACTGGCGCTGCGCGGCTTCGCGCGCTGCCGCGGTGGCGACCAGCCCCTCGCTGGCCGGCGTGAGCATCAGACCGGGTGCCACCGCGTTGACGCGGATTCCCACCGCGGCGTGGCTCGCCGCCGCCGCTCGCACCATCGCCTCCAGCCCGCCCTTGGCCGCGGCGACGGCCTCGTGGTTGGGAGTTCCGATGCGAGCGGCCGCCGACGACACGAACACCGCGCTGCCGCCGCTGCCGCGACGCCGCAGGTCGCCGACGAAGGCGCCCAGCGTGTGGAAGGCGCTGTGCAGGTTGGCGCGCAGGCAGTCTTCCCAGTCCTGCGGCGACACGCGGTGAATGGCCCCGAGGCGGATGTTGCCCGCGCAATGCGCCAGCGCCTGCGGCGCCAGGCCCTGTTCGGCGGCCTGCGCCAGCGCGTCGCGCGCGCCTTGCGCGGTGCTGCAGTCCGCCTCGATCTGCAGGTGGGCGTCGCCGTAGGCCTGGCGCAGGCGCTGCCTGTCGCGGCCGACCAGCACCAGGCGCCAGCCTTCGGCGCCCAGGCGTGCGGCCATGGCCTGGCCGAGCCCGCCGCTCGCACCGGTGATCAACGCCACGGGGTCTTGCATGATCGAAGGCTCCTTGTGCGCGGCCCGGGGCCGGGTTCGCGAATTGTCCAGGACAAAGAAATCCAAGTCCCGAATTCTGCCACGACCCATCGGCGGCGCGCGCGAGCGGGCCCATGTTGGGAAATTGCGCATGCGCATCAGGAAAAAGTGCATTTACATCCTGGGGGCATAGCGGGTACAAACTCAACCGAAGATTGATCGCAAGCAAGGTTCACGCACGCAAGCGCTCCAGCGCGCACGACAAAGCGTCCGGAACCTGCGATCCCAAGGAGACTCGATGCCTGACCCTGGTGCTTGGCGGTATTGCCAGCCTTTGCCGTGCCGGCGCGAGCGCGCGCGCACGGCGTGTCGCCATGGATCGCCTGGCATCGAAGCGCGGCGCCTGCCCCGCGGGCTCGCCGGCCCTTGTTCCAGGATGGTCGTGCCCGCGGCTGTGCACGCGGGACTCGGCCCAGTGCCTTTCCGTTCACGAGACCTCTGATGCAATCCTTTCCGAAGCTTCGCCTGCGTTCCCTGAGCTCGCGCCTGCTGCTGTGCGGCGCGGCGGCTCTCGCCATGCCCGCGCTGGGGCATGCAGCCTCCTGCACGCCGGGGCAGGGCGACTACAGCGCCGCGCAGGCCGC
The DNA here is from genome assembly GCA_021841865.1 of Pseudomonadota bacterium. Classification (GTDB taxonomy): domain Bacteria; phylum Pseudomonadota; class Gammaproteobacteria; order Burkholderiales; family Burkholderiaceae_C; genus Thiomonas_A. Next base: position 5,553 of record JAKCDM010000100.1, on the reverse strand, counting down.
GCAGGGCAAGACCCTGTACCTGGCCAACTGCGCCGAGTGCCACAACGCGGACCTGAAGGGCAATTCGGGCCCCGCGCTGGGCGGCCACGACTTCGATTCCTATCTGCATTTCAGCAAGATCTCGGCCCAGCAGCTGCTGTCGTTCATCAACGCGCAAATGCCCTACCAGGCGCCGGGAAGCCTCAAGCCCGACGAATACACCAAGATCTTCGCGTACATCCTGCAGGCCAACGGCTACAAGGCCGGCAACCAGGACCTCACGCCCGACAACGTGGCGTGCGTGTCCATGCTCCCGTACCCCGGGGACAAGCAGTAAGCGCCCCGACGCCGTGGGCCGAAGAGGGGCCGGCCAGCGGCGGGCAAGCAGCAAGCAGCCCCTTTCCTGACACCGAGCCAGTCCGAAAACAACCAGTCAACAACCAGTCGCATCCACAGCCGCACGAGGGGGCGGCGACGCGCAGTCGCGAGACCCCGAAACGTTTGAGCCCAGGAGACGAGAACCATGAGAAAAGTCACAGAGATGTCGAGTAGGGTCCGCCGGACCCTCGGGAGGGGAGCCGCAGCCGTGATGTTCGGCGGCATGCTGGCAGTGGCCGCGCACGCCGCGGGCGTGAAGGCCGAAGGCTCGGAGACCGGCGGCGAGAAGGCGCAGGTCCAGAACAGCATCATGGATGACGTCAACGTCAGCCAGGGGATGCTCAACCATGCCGCTGGCGAAGCCAGCAACTGGGTGGTCAACGGCCGCAACTACGACAACACGCGTTTCTCGCCGCTGACCCAGATCAGCTCGAAGAACGTCAAGGACCTCAAGCCGGTGGCCATCGTGCAGACCGGCTACACGGCCAGCTTCGAGACCACGCCTCTGGTGGTCAACGGGGTGATGTACGCGACCACTCCGATGGTCAACAAGAAGCAGGCGCTGATCGCGCTGAACGCCGCCACCGGCGAGACCATCTGGAAGTACGAGTACACCAACGGCTTCAACCAGATCTGCTGCGGTCCCGTGAACCGCGGTGCCGCCGCGGGTGACGGCCAGGTGTATTTCCTGACCATCGACAACCACCTGGTGGCCGTCGACGCCAAGACCGGCAAGCAGGACTGGTCCACCGAAGTGGCCAACTCGCAGGCCGGCTACTCCGAGACCATGGCGCCGACCTTCTACGACAACATGGTGATCATCGGCAGCGCCGGCGGCGAATGGCCGGTGGCGGGCTTCGTGGCTGCCTACGACGCCAAGACCGGCAAGCAGATCTGGCGCTGGCACAGCACCTCCGACCACAAGACCTGGTCGGGTGACTCGTGGAAGTACGGCGGCGGCATGGTGTGGACGACTCCGGCCATCGACACCAAGCGCGGCCTGCTGATCTTCTCGACCGGCAACCCGAACCCCGACCTGAACGGGGCGATGCGCCTGGGCGACAACAAGTACACCGACTCGATCGTCGCGCTCGACGTCAAGACCGGCGACTTCAAGTGGGCCTACCAGGAAGTGCCGCACGACGTGTGGGACCTCGACGCCGTCAGCCCGGTGATCCTGTTCGACACCATGGACCACGGCAAGATGGTTCCGGCCGCCGGCGAGGCAGGCAAGACCGCGTTCTACTACGTGGTCAACCGCGAAACCGGCAAGCTGATCCGCATGTCCGAGCCGTTCGACATGCAGCAGAACCTGTTCGCGCAGCCGACCGACAAGGGCACGCAGATGCTGCCGGGCGCCAACGGTGGTTCGGAATGGTCGCCGCCGGCCTACTCGCCGCTGACCAAGTACGTCTACGTGCTGGGCATGAACCAGCTGATGACCTACACGAAGGAAGACAACTCGCCGCCCGTGCCTGGCATGATCCGCCTGGGCAGCACCTTCAAGAACGTCAAGGGCGGGATCCAGAACGGCACCTTCAGCGCGATCGACGTCAACACCGGCAAGATCGCGTGGAACCAGACCGTTCCGCAGCCGATGATGGGTGGGGCGCTGGTCACCGCCGGCAACGTCGCCTTCACCGGCGAGGGCAATGGCTGGTTCGACGCCTTCGACGCCAAGACCGGCAAGAAGCTGTGGCGCTACAACCTGGGCGCCGGCGTGAACGCTCCTCCGATCACCTACGAGGTGCATGGCAAGCAGTACGTTGCCGTGGCCGCGGGTGGCAACTTCCAGATGAGCTACCCGTACGGCGACGCCATCGCGATCTTCGCGCTGGACAAGTAAGCCCCGGTCGATACGCGCGCGGCACCCACCAGGCGCCGCGCCGTCATCACCACGCGATGCCCCGCCCTGCGCGGGGCATCGTCGTTTGTGCGGCGCCAATCGTTCCTGCCGTCATCCGTCGGCAAATTCGCGCTTGCTGCCGTCATTGCTGCCGATTCGTCGGGATCGTGCTCGGCGCCGCGGCGCATTCCGCGGCCCCGCGGCAAGGATGCGGCGGTCGTGGCCGACGGGGCGCACCTTACAATCGCTGCGGTCGCGCGCGTCGCGGCCCGGTGCTATGACCTTTTGTGGCCCAAGGCGATGTTCGAACGGCATCTCAAGAGCGTGTCGCAACGTTTTGATCTTGCCGCTTTTTTTGCTGTTTGCTACGCTTCGCTACACCCCTTGCGAGCCACCATGCGCCACCTCCGACCCTGCACCCGGCCCGACACGGGCAAGTCTTCCTTCCTGCGCGGGCTGGCGCTGGCGCTGCTGATCGCCGCGGGGCTGGCCGGAGCGGGCCTGGCGCGTGCCGCCGACACCGCGAGCGCCCCCGCGGCCGCGGCCGCACCGGCGCATTCGACGGTCGCGCACAAGCGCACGGACAAGGTGGTGCATCGCAAGGTCGTTCGCCGCAAGGTCGTGCACCGCAAGGTGGTCCGCAAGGTCGTGCGCCACCAGCCGGAGCGCCGCGTGCACCATGTGGTGCGGCGCCGCGTCGTGCATGCGCCGCGCCATGTGGTCCACGCCCCGGTGCATCACGTGGAGGCGCGCAAGGTGTCGGCCGTGCGCCTGGGTGACGATCCGGTGAGCCTGGCTTCGGGTTCGGCGATCGTCGTCGACGCGCGCACGCACCAGGTGCTGTTGAGCAAGGACGCCGGCGACGTGCGCCCGATCGCGTCGCTGACCAAGCTGATGACCGCCGCGGTGGTGCTCGACGCGCACCAGCCGATGGACCAGCCCATCGAGATCACCGACGCCGACATCGACACCCTCAAATGGAGCAGCTCGCGCCTTCGGCCCGGCATGGTGTTCACGCGCGAGGAGTTGCTCAAGCTGGCGCTGATGTCGTCGGAGAACCGCGCCGCGCATGCGCTGGCCCGCAACTACCCGGGTGGCCTGGACGCCTGCATACAGGCGATGAACCGCAAGGCGGCGTCGCTGGGCATGCTGCACACCCACTACATCGAGCCGACCGGGCTGTCGCCGCAGAACCAGTCCACCGCCAGCGACCTGGCCAAGCTGGCCGTGGCGGCCTACGCCTATCCGATGATCCGCCAGTTCTCGACCCATCCGCACAGCACCGTCACCGCCGGGCGGCGCGAGCTCGAGTTCCGCAACACCGACCACCTGATCTTCAACCGCGGCTGGGACATCCTGCTGCAAAAGACCGGCTACATCAATGAAGCCGGGCATTGCCTGGTGCTCAACACCGTGGTGCAGGGGCGCAACGTGGTGGTCGTGCTGCTCGACGCGTGGGGACGCTACGCCCACTTCGTCGACGCAGAGAGAATCCGCAACTGGATGGAAACCTCCGGGCGCACGCTGCTGACTCGCGTCGACCCGGTGCGCTCGGCGGACGCCGGCCCCGGCGCGGTCGACGACTGAGGACCCGCGCAGCCGGCCCAGCCAGCGCCGGCCTCGCGCGAAACCGGCGGTGCGCGCCGCGCTTCAGGCGCGGCGTGCCACGGCCTGCGGCGGCTTCGGGCGGTAGCCCAGCGCGGCCGAGATGCGCGCCGCGGTGTCGATGACCTTTCCGAGCCAGTCTTCCTGCAGCCGGTCGGCGGGCGCCGACAGCGAAAGCCCGGCCACCAGGCGCCCCGAGTCGTCGAACACCCCGGCGGCCATGCAACGCACGCCGAGCTCGAGTTCCTCGTTGTCGCGCGCGAAGCCGAGCTGGCGCACGCGTGCCAGTTCGGCTTCCAGGCGTGGCAGGTCGGTGATGCTGTTGCGGGTATGCCCGGCCAGCCCGGTGCGCAGCGCGTAGGCCTTGACCTTCTGCGCGTCCTCTCCGGCCAGGAACAGCTTGCCCACCGAGGTCAGGTGCAGCGGCGCATGGCCGCCGACGGTGCGCACCACCTGCATGCCGGAGCGTTCGCTGAACGCGCGCTCGATGTAGATGATCTCGTCGCCCTGGCGCAGGCTCAGGTTCACCGGCTGGTGGGTCAGGCGATGCAGCTCGCGCATCGGCCCGAGCGCGACGTCGCGCACGTTCAGGCGCGCCTTCACCAGGTTGCCCAGTTCCAGCAGGCGCATGCCCAGCTGGTACACGCCGGGTTCGCAGCGATCCACCAGATGCCCGGTGGCGAGGTCGTTGAGAATCCGGTGGGCGGTCGACGGATGCAGGCCGCAGCGCTCGGCGATGGCCTTCAGCGCGACCGGTTCGGCCTGTTCGGCCAGGGCATCGAGGATCGAGAACATGCGCTCGATGACCTGGATGGCCGGCTGCTCGCGCTGGCCGGCGGCGGAGGAGGGAGTCTTGGTCACGAGCCCATTTTACATGACGAAATGGCGGGGTGTCATGCGCGAAGCGGCGCACCAGCCCGCGCACGCTCGCTGCGCTGGCGAGACTGCGGCTCAGGGCAGCGTGGCGTCCGCCGTCAGCGGCTCGCCGGGGGCGGGCTGCGCCGGGCCGGGGCCGTCGGCCCAGCCGTCGGGGCCGAGGATCTGGAACGGGCGGAAGTGGCTCTTGTAGGCCATCTTGGGGCTCTGGGCGATCCAGTAGCCGAGATAGGTGTGCTGCAGGCCCAGCGCGCGGGTTTGCATGATCTGCCACAGCACCGCGTAGGTTCCGAAAGCGGCGCCGGGTTCGTCGGGCTCGTAGAAGGTGTACACGGCCGACAGCCCGTCGCGCAGCAGGTCGATCACCGAGACGATTTTCAGGGCGTCCGATTGCGCCGGATCACGGAACTCGACAATGCGCGTGTCGACCCGGCTTTGCAGCAGGAACTGCGTGTACTGGTCGATGCTGTCCTGGTCCATGCCGCCGCCGGCGTGGCGCCGCGCCTGGTAGCGCAGATACAGCTCGTAATGCTCGAGCACGAACTCGGGCGCCAGCACGCGCGCCTGCAGATCGGCGTGGCGCTTCCATGCGCGGCGCTGACTGCGGTTGGGCCGGAACTCGCCGGCCAGCACGCGCAAGGCCAGGCAGGCGCGGCAGGCATCGCATTGAGGCCGGTAGGTGAACAGCCCGCTGCGCCGGAAACCGGCCTGCACCAGCTCGGTGTACACATCGGCGCGAACACGGTGCGCCGGTGTCACCACCTGCGAGCGCGCCAGCCGCCCGGGAAGGTAGCTGCAGGGGTACGCCGCGGTCGAATAGAACTGCAGCGGATTGAACGGCAATTCGTTCGGGTGGGTCACAGCCAGGC
>JAKCDM010000099.1 GCA_021841865.1 Pseudomonadota bacterium | reverse complement strand
TGCATGCCGGGCCTGTCGGCGGCCTGGCGGGGTGCGAAATCGGGACTGGCGGGGTCGAGCATGGACATCTCCTGGTGCTCCTGGTTCGGAAACCGGCAGGGCCCCGGCGAAAAAAAACCGCCGGGCTCGGCCGGCGGTTTTCGAGGAATTCTTGGGGTTCAGCTCAAACTCTGCCCTCTCCCTCCGCCGGCGCGGTGCGAGAACCAAAAAAAGCCGTAAAACCAAAAGCGCGGGGAAGTCATGGCAGATCGAGTTTCGAAAGCCCAGTATATCCAGGACCGCCGCGTTGCGCCAGCGCCGCTGCGCGCCGGCGCTGCGGCCCGCCGGGCGGGCAGCTCAGCGCCGCCGCGGCCACATGCGCTGCATCGTGTCGTCACGCAGCACGACGGCGTGGTAGAGCGCGCCCGCCACGTGCAGCCCGATGGCGCCGAGCAGCACGTAGGCCACGAACTGGTGCACGTCGCCGAGCTCGTGCGCCCACGCGGCGCCCGCGGGCGCCAGCGCCGGCAGGTTCAGCACACCCGCCAGGTGGACCGTCCACGCACGCGACGAGGCATTCGCCCATCCCAGCAGCGGCAGCACGAGGAAGCCGGCATACAGCAGGCCATGCACCAGCTTGGCCAGGTGTTCCTGCCAGATCGGTCCGGCCAGCAGCGCGGGAGCTCCGGCCGCCGCACGCCACACCAGGCGAAGCACCATCAGCGCCAGGATGCTGGTTCCCACGCCGATATGCCAGGCGATCAGCCCGACGGGCTGGGTATCGCGGCGAACGTCCGGCATCAGCCACGCCAGCGCGAACTCCAGCGCGATGAGAAGCACGATGGCCCAGTGCAGGGCTCGCGCGACGGGGTTGTAGACGGACGTTTCGGACATGGCTGGCTCCCGGTGGTAACCCCTACATTCAACCAGGAATTACTGAGCCCAGACTTAGCTTGGCGCAGCGTGGGCGCACGGTGGCCGCACGGCCTGCGCCCGCGCCGGCTCAGCCGGTCCCGCCGACCGTGACGCGGTCGATGCGCAGCGTCGGCTGGCCCACACCCACCGGCACGCTCTGGCCTTCCTTGCCGCAGGTTCCCACGCCCGGGTCGAGTTCCATGTCGTTGCCGATCATGCTCACGCGGGTCAGCACGTCGGGGCCGTTGCCGATCAGCGTGGCGCCCTTGACCGGGTATTGCATGCGCCCGTTCTCGACCCACCACGCCTCGCTCGCGGAGAACACGAACTTGCCGCTGGTGATGTCGACCTGGCCGCCGCCGAAATTCACCGCGTACAGACCGCGGTCCAGGCTGGCGACGATTTCCCGCGGATCCTTGTCGCCGGCCAGCATGTAGGTGTTGGTCATGCGGGGCATCGGCACGCTCGCATAGCTCTCGCGCCGGGCGTTTCCGGTGGGCTTGCGCTTCATCAGGCGCGCATTGAGCGAATCCTGCATGTAGTCGACCAGCACGCCGTCCTCGATCAGCACCGTGCGCTCGGTCGGGTGGCCCTCGTCGTCGATGTTCAGCGAACCGCGGCGTCCGGGCAGCGTGCCGTCGTCCAGCACCGTCACTCCGGGCGCCGCCACGCGCTGGCCGATGCGTCCGGCGAAGGCGCTCGAGCCCTTGCGGTTGAAGTCGCCCTCGAGCCCGTGGCCGATCGCCTCGTGCAACAGAACGCCGGGCCAGCCCGGCCCCAGCACCACGCTCATCTCGCCGGCCGGCGCGGGGCGCGAATCCAGGTTCAGCACGGCCTGGCGCACTGCCTCCTCGACATGCTCGCGCAGCGTGGCCTCGTCGAAGCGGCTGAGCGCGTAGCGACCGCCGCCACCCGACGAGCCGGTCTCGCGCCGCCCGCCCTGCTCGGCGATCACGCTGACGCTCAGGCGCACCAGCGGGCGCACGTCGGCGGCCAGCAGGCCGTTGGCGCGCATGACCAGCACGACGTCGTATTCGCCGGCCAGCCCGGCCATGACCTGCACCACGCGCGGGTCGACGGCGCGCGCCATCTCGTCGGCGCGCGCCAGCAGCGCCACCTTGGCCGCCGAGTCCAGCGCCGGCAGCGGATCCAGCGCGTCGTACAACTGGTGCCCGCCCGTCAGGTGCGACACCGCACCCAGGCGCACGCGCCCGCGGCCCTGGCGCGCGATCGCGCGAACCGTGCCCGCGGCCTGCATCAGGCGTTCGGCGGAAATGTCGTCCGAGTAGGCGAAGGCCGTCTTGTCGCCGTCGATGGCGCGGATGCCGAAGCCCTGCTCGATGCCGAAACTGCCGCTCTTGACCAGGCCCTCCTCGAGGCTCCAGCTTTCCGAGCGCGTGTACTGCAGGTACACGTCGGCATCGTCCAGACGATGCTCGAACGCGCTGGCCAGCGCGCGCTGCAAGGTGGACTCGTCGATGCCGTAGGGCTCGAGCAACAGTCTGCGCGCCTCGTTCAGGCGCAGCAAGGCGGGTTCGGTGGCGGTATTCATGACCCGATTGTAGAAGCCGCGCCGCCCTCCTGCCCGCGGGCCCCATGGCGGGCTTTCCAGGCTTCGGGAAGGGGATGGGTGCTGCACGCACCCGTCAGCGTCCCCAGCGCGGTGCAAACGCGCCGGAACGCTGATCGATCAAGGAGTCGCGGACCCCGCCACCCAGTCCCCCGACTTGCCGCCATGCTTTTCCAGCAGGCGCACGTCGGTGATGGTCATGCCGCGGTCGACCGCCTTGCACATGTCGTAGACGGTGAGCAGGCCGACCTGCACGGCGGTGAGGGCTTCCATTTCCACGCCGGTTCGGCCATGGGTCTCGGCGCGCGCGGTGCAGCGCACGGCGCAGGTCTCGCGCTCGATGCTCAGGTCCACGCTGACGCGGGTCAGAGCGATCGGATGGCACAGCGGGATCAGGTCGGCGGTTCGCTTGGCACCCATGATGGCCGCCAGGCGCGCCACGCCCAGCACGTCGCCCTTGCGCGCCGTGCCGGATTCGATCAGCGCGAGGGTCTGCGGCAGCATGCGGATGACTCCGCTGGCCACCGCCACGCGGGCCGTCTCGGCCTTGGCGCCGACGTCGACCATGTGGGCCTGGCCGGCGGCGTCGAAATGGGTCAGCGGCGAGGCGGCCGGGGATTCGGAGGAGGACATGGCGTGGGCTGCGTCGGGTTGCGCGCGGACGCTCACAGCGGCGCCAGCGCCGCCATCGCGTCGCGCAGGCGCGTGGCCTCGGCGCGAGCCGCGGCGGCGTAGTCACGCCCGGCAGACGCGTACAGCACGCTGCGCGACGCGTTGATCAGGAAATGGTCGCCGGCGGCACGCACCGTGGCCTCGAGTTCGCCGCCCTGCGCGCCCACCCCCGGGATGAGCAGCGGCAGGCTCGGTGCGATGGCGCGCACGGCCTCGATGTCGTGCGGGCGCGTGGCGCCGGTGACCAGCCCGAGCTGGCCGGTGCGGTTCCAGTCGCCGGCCACCAGGCGGGCCACGCGCTCGAACACGCGCTCGGCCGGCGCGTCGTCGGCGCCGCTCAGGCCCAGCGCCTGCAGGTCATCGCTGCCGGGGTTGGACGTGCGGCACAGCACGAACAGCCCGCGATCGGGGTGCGCGTCCATGTACGGGTCGAGCGAGTCGCGGCCCATGAAGGGCGACACGGTCAAGGCATCGGCCCCGTAGCGCTCGAAGGCCTCGCGCGCGTAATGCCGCGCGGTGGACCCGATGTCGCCCCGCTTGGCATCCAGGATCACCGGGACCCCCGGCGCGGTGTCGTGGATATGTCGGATCAGGCGCTCGAGCTGGGCCTCCCCGGCGACCGCGGCGAAATGCGCGATCTGCGGCTTGTAGGCGCACACCAGGTCGGCGGTGGCGTCGACCATCGCCGCGCAGAAGTCGTACAGGCGGGTCGTGTCGCGAGTCCACGGCGCCGGCAGGCGCTCGGGTTCGGGATCCAGGCCCAGGCACAGGCGGCTGGAATTGCGGCGGCAGGCGCCGCGCCATTGATCGACGAAGGACATGGCGCGCATTCTAGAAGCGCGAGCGGCAGCAGCGCGAGCGGGGCGCGCGACGCGGGCTGACTCAGAGTGCGTCGAGCAGGTCCTGCGCGCGGCACAGGTCGGCCCACGCCTTGGCCTTGTCCTGCGGCGTGCGCAGCAGGTAGGCCGGGTGGTAGCTCACCACCACCGGGATGCCCTGCCAGTCCCATGCCCGCTGGCGCAGGCGTCCGATGGGCTCGCTGCTGCCGGTCAGCGACTGTGCCGCGAAGCGCCCCAGCGCCAGCAGCAGGCGCGGCCGCACGAGTTCGATCTGGCGCCGCAGGATGGGCAGGCATTGGGCGATCTCGTCGGGCTCGGGATTGCGGTTTCCCGGCGGCCGGCACTTGATCACGTTGGCGACGTAGACGGTGCTGCGCGGGTCGTCGCCATGGCGCTGCAGGCCGCAGGCACGCAGCATGTTGTCCAGCAGCTTGCCGGCGGCGCCGACGAAGGGCTCGCCGACGCGGTCCTCCTCGGCCCCGGGGGCCTCGCCGACCACCATCACGCGCGCCTGCGCGTGCCCGACTCCGAACACCGCCTGGTGACGCATGCCGCCGAGCTTGCAGGCACGACATGCCTCGGTGAAGGCCTGCAACGGCTCCCAGGCCAGCGCGCGCACCTGCTCCACGCGCTGCGCGGCCACCGTGGGCTGCTCGGCACGAGGCGCTGCGGCGGCAGCGGCGTCGGCGGCTTGCGCCGAAGTCGCTGGCACGCCGGCTGCCGGGCGCGCCACCGGCTCGGCACGGGCCGCTGGCGCATCGGCGCGCGCCACCGCGGCCGGCTGCCGGCGCCCGGCAGCCGGCGCGACGGGACCGACATGAGGCATCAACGCCGCCAGCTCGGTCTCGTCGAGCGCGTCGCGCGGCACCCACGCCTGCTGGACGCCGAGTGCATTCAGCGCGGCCAGGCGGCGTGGATCGAGCAGGGGATGGGGCATGGTCGGCAGGCAGCGCGCAGGCACTTCAGTCCATGCCGCGGCAGCGGCGCAGCGTCTCGACCGGCGACGACATGACGATGGCGTCCTCGCGCCCCGCGCGTCCGTCGACCATCGCCGGGTAGTACGCGCGGCGCCGCGCCACCGCGTGCAGGCCGTAGCGCTCGTACAGGCGCAGCGCGCGCAGGTTGCTCGGTCGCACTTCAAGCCACAGCAGCGCGGCCCCGTGCAGCGTGGCGCTGAGCAGCACCCCGTCGAGCAGCTGCAGCCCCAGCCCGCGCCGCTGCAGGCGCGGCTCGACGCTGATGTTCAGCAGGTGCATTTCGTCGACGCCGGCCATCGCGACAAAGTAGCCCTGCACCGCGCCCTGCTCGTCGCACAGCACCTGGGCGACGTAGCCGGCTGCCAGCGAGTCGACGAAGTTGCCCCGGCTCCACGCGAACTCGTAGGCACGACGCTCGATGTCCATGACGGCGTCGAGATCACTGACACGCATCTCGCGCAGCCCGGCGTTCACGACCTGCATCACCCGCGCCCTCCGGCATCGGGCACGTGGGCCCGCTCGGCCCGCTCGGCGCTGGTCAGCGCGACCTTGTCGCGCACGTACAGCGGACGCGCCAGCGCCGCCGCAACGCTTTCGCCGCGGGCATGCGCGGCGCGGGCCAGCCCCGCCACGGCACCCGCGCGCGGCGCCACCACGCGCGCCGCGGCGAGTGCCGCCTCCCAGCCCGTCCCCAGCGCCTCGCGCAGCGCAACGCCGTGTTCGGCCCAGGCGTTGCCGCACAGCAGCACTTCGGCCGGCGGCTCGGCACCGAATTCGCGCAGCCAGCCGGCCGCGGCTTCCCGCGGCGCCTGCACGCGAGCCGGCGCCGGCAACTGCCAGCCCGTGGCCGGCACGGCTCGCGCCACGGCCCAGTACATCTCGCCCATGCGTGCGTCGTTGGCCACCAGTACGCGCGCGTCCCGCGACGCCGGCTCGGCGGCGGCGGCCACCGCCAGCAGCGTAGGCACCGCCACCACCGGGCGCTCCAGGCCGCGCCCCAGGCCCTGCGCCGCGGCGCAGGCGGCGCGCAGTCCGGTGAAGGCGCCCGGGCCGGCGCCGAAGCCGATCAGCCCGACGTCGCGAAGCTCCAGCGAAGCCTCGGACAACAGTTCGGCCACCAGCGGCAACAGGCGCTGCGAAGCGCGCGCGCCTCCCGGCTCGGTTCGTTCGAACACCCGCGCGTCGCCCAGGTCCAGCGCCACCGAGAGCCACTCGGTGCTGGAATCGAACGCGAGAACAACGGCGGAGTCAGACACGGCAAACGTCGGTGGCAGGCAGCGGGCAACGGGGGCGTGGACAAGCTCGAACGGGTGCGAACGGACGCGAACGGGCGCTTGCGCCAGCGCCAGCGCGTGCCTGGTGCGCCACGGCCGCGGGCGAGCGGCGCGGCGCAGACCATGCCCGCGTTGCGCAGTTTAGCCGTGGCGTCCGCAGGGCGCCGCGAGGCGCATTAGCATGGCCGAGCCCTTCCCGAGACGCTCACCGACCATGCTCCCGCCCGCCGCCGACGCCCCCGACCTCACGCGCCGGAAGGCGCTTCGCATCGGCGCCGGCGCGCTGGGAGGGCTCGCACTGGGCGGGCTCGCCTGCGCCCCGGCGCAGGCCTTGCCGGCGGCGTTGGCGCTGCCGCGCCGCGTGCGCCTGGCGCTGCGCGAGGCCGGAATCGAGCCGGCCAACTGCAGCCTGGTCGTGCGCGACCTTCGCCTGGGCACGCCGCTGGTCGACTGGCTGCCCGAGCGCCCGCGCAGCCCGGCCTCGGTGCTCAAGCTGGTGACCATGTACACGGCGCTGAACCTGCTCGGTCCCACTTACTGCTGGCGCACTCCGGTGCTGGCCGTCGGGCCGCTCGACGCCGGGGTGCTCGCCGGCGACCTGGCGTTCATCGGCAGCGGCGACCCGCACCTGATGGCGCAGGACCTGTGGCAACTCGCATTGCGCCTGCGCGGACTGGGCCTGCGGCGAATCGCCGGCAACGTGCTGATCGACCGCAGCGCGTTCGCGCTCGCGCCGCACGACCCGGGCGCATTCGACGGTGATGCGCTGGCGCCCTACAACGTCGGCCCCGATGCCTTCCTGGTGAATTTCGGCAGCCTGCAGTGGCACCTGCAGCCGCAGGGCGACAAGGTCGGCGTGTGGGTGGAGCCCCCGGTCGAAGGCCTGGCGCCCACGCCGCCACGCCTGGCTGCCGGGCCCTGCGGCGACTGGCGCCAGCGCCTGCAACCCGACTTCAGCCAGCCGCTGGCGCCGCGCTTCGGCGGCAGCTTCGCCGCAGAATGCGGCGAGCGCAGCTGGAACATCGCCGCGCTGATGCCGGCGGACGCCTTCGTGCAGGCGGTTCTCGCAGCGGTGTTCGCCCAGGTCGGCATCGAATGGAGCGGCAGCGTCGTCTCCGGGCGGGTGCCGCCCCAGGCGCAACTGCTGACCACCTGGGACAGTCAGCCGCTGGCGGTGCTGATGCGCGACATCGACAAGTACAGCAACAACGTGATGACCCAGCAGGTGTTCCTGACCCTGGCGCTGCATGCCGGGCAGGCGCCAGCCGACTTCGCGCGCGCTGCCGCGGTCACCCGCCAATGGCTGGATGCCCACGGCCTGCCGATGCCCGACCTGGTGCTGGACAACGGCTGCGGGCTGTCGCGGCGGGCGCGCGTGAGCGCCGGCGATATCGAGCGCCTGCTGCGCACGGCCTGGCGCGGCCCGCTGATGCCCGAGTTCGTCGCGTCGCTGCCGCTGGCGGGCGAGGACGGCACGCTGCGCGAGCGCCTGCGGGTCGACGGCCTGCGCGGCATGCTGCACGCGAAGACCGGCACCCTCGATGGAGTGTTCGCGCTGGCGGGCTACCTGCAGGCCGGCGACGGCCGGCGACGCACCCTGGCAGCGCTGATCAACGACCCTCGCGCCGACCGTGCCTGGCCGGTCATGCAGGCGCTGCTCGAGCACGCGGCCGGATTGTCCTGAACCCGGCGCGCGGCACACACCCGCAGGGCCCGACATGCCCCAGGACATCACATGGCTCGACTGGCTGCTGGCGGCAGCCGGCGTGTTCGCCGCGCCGCTGGCCCTGCGCGCGTTCAAGCCGTGGCTGCTGCAGCGCCTGCGCGCCTGGCAGCGCACGCAAGGCTTCGGCTCGGCGCTGCTGCGGCGGCGCCAGCAAGCCGTGCTCGATACCATCGCCGCGACCCGGGTGAGCCTGCTCACGATCCTGGCGGTCGCGCTGGCGCTGCGCGGGCTGCAACCGCCGCCGCCTTGGGGCAGGCTGTGCGACGGCGCGGCCACGGTGGCGCTGTTCGTGCAGATCGGCCTGTGGAGCGCGGCCTTCCTCGACCGCTGGATCAACGCTTCGCGCGACCACGCATTGCGCGCCGACCCGGAAGCGGCCACCGGCCTGGCCGCCGCCAGCTTCCTGCTGCGCCTGCTGAGCTGGTCGCTGCTGTCGCTGATGCTGCTGGACAACCTGGGGGTCAACGTCACCGCCGTGCTGGCCGGTCTGGGAGTCGGCGGCGTGGCGGTCGGCCTGGCGTTGCAAAGCATCCTGAAGGATCTGTTCGCCAGCCTGTCGATCGTGCTGGACAAGCCTTTCCAGATCGGGCATTTCATCGTCGTCGACGGACTGCCCGGAACGGTGGAGAACATCGGGCTCAAGACCACTCGACTGCGCGCGCTGGATGGCGAGCAGTACGTGTTCTCGAATGCCGACCTGACCATGGCGCGGGTGCGTAATTTCCGCACCATGGAGCAGCGGCGCATCGAGCAGCGCTTCGTGCTGCGCCTGGACACCGACCCGCGAGCGCTGGAGCAGCTGCCGCAGTGGCTGCGCGAAATCGTGCAGGCGCTGCCCGACGTGCGCTTCGACCGCGCGCACCTCAAGGACATCGAGCCCGACGGACTGCGCTTCGAGATGGTGTACTGGATCGAGCAGCCCGACTACCTCGTCTACATGAACACCCGCCACACGATCAACCTGGCGCTGCTGCGAGGCCTGCGCGCTCGCGGCATCGAGCTCGCGCAACCGATGCGACATGTCATGCTGCATCGCAGCAACAACATGCAACCGAACGCAGCGGCCTCCTCCTAGAATCGGTCGCACAAGCCGCGCACCGCGGCAACCGAGAGGAGGAGACCGCCATGCGCATCCTGATCGCCGAGGACGACCAGGTCCTGGCCGACGGCCTGACCCGTTCGCTGCGCGCGAGCCATTACGCCGTCGACCAGGTGGGCGACGGCATCAGCGCCGACAACGCCCTGCACGGCGGCAGCTTCGACCTGCTGATCCTCGACCTGGGCCTGCCGCGCCTGTCGGGCTTCGACGTGCTCAAGCGCCTGCGCAGCCGCGGCGACACGCTGCCGGTGCTGATCCTCACGGCCGCCGACAACCTGGACGACAAGGTGCGCGGCCTGGACCTCGGCGCCGACGACTACATGGCCAAGCCCTTCGAACTGGCCGAACTCGAGGCCCGCGTGCGCGCGCTGACCCGCCGCGGCATGGGAGCGACCAGCTCGGTGATCCGCCACGGACCGCTCAGCGTGGACCTGTCGGGGCGCGTGGTCATGCTCGACGAGCGCGTGGTCGACCTGTCGGCGCGCGAGCTGGCCTTGCTCGAGGTGCTGCTGCAACGCGCCGGGCGCCTGGTCAGCAAGGACCAGCTGGTCGATCACCTTTGCGTGTGGGGCGAGGAGGTCAGCACCAACGCCATCGAGGTCTACATTCACCGCCTGCGCAAGAAGATCGAATGCGGGCCGATTCGAATCGCCACCGTGCGCGGCCTCGGGTACTGCCTGGAGCGAATCGCCGGCACGCCGACGGCGGCTCCCGCGGCCGGCGCCGGCGCGGCGCAGGCGGCCTGAGCCATGTCGGCCGGCGCAGGCACTGCGCTCGCGACGCAGCGGCAGGCCGCCGGCGAAACGGCGGCGCCGCGCATGCGTCAACGCTCGCTGTTCGGCGAGATCCTGGACTGGATGCTGGTGCCGCTGCTGCTGGTTTGGCCGGTGGCCATCGGGATCACCTTCCTGGTCGCGCAGGCGATCGCCACGCAGCCTTTCGACCAGGGACTGCAGCGGCGCCTCGGGGTGATCGCGCAGTGGGTCGCCAGCTCGGGCATGTCGCTGCCGGGGGCCCACGCGGCCGGCGCCGCGCCGGGCTCGTCGCAGGACCTGCTGATGCAACTTCGCGCCGCCGACGGCCGCGTGCTGGCGGGCAACGCGCAACTGCCGGCACCGCCCGACAACGCATGGCCGCGCGACGGCGCCGCGCACCTGCGCGACGCCCGCATCGGCGAGCGCAACATGCGCATCGCGTGGCGCTGGGTGCAGCCGCCGCGAGGCCCCGAGGTGCTGGTGCAAGTGGCCGAGGGCCTGCGCCAGCGCTCGGAGCTGGCGCGCAACATCGTTCGCGGGGTGATCCTGCCGCAGTTCGTCATCGTGCCCATCTCGATCCTGCTCGTGTGGTTCGGGCTGGGCCAGGGCATCATCCCGCTGGACGAGCTGCAGGCACGCATCCGCCGACGCCGGCCGGACGATCTCAGCCCCATCGACCAGCGCGAGGCTCCCGAGGAAATCGCTCCGCTGGTGGATTCGATCAACGGGCTGCTGGGTCGCCTGGAGCAGTCGATCCACACCCGCAAGCGCTTCATCGCCGACGCCGCGCACCAGCTCAAGACACCGCTGGCCGGGCTGCGCATGCAGGCCGAGCTGGCGCAGCGCCAGACCGACCCCGAGGAGCTGCGCACCAGCCTGCGCCAGATCGAGATCTCGGTGGTCCGCACCACGCGCCTGGTCAACCAGCTGCTGGCGCTGGCGCGAGCCGAGAACCACGGCGCGCTGGCGCAGCGCGGCGCCGTGCTGCTCGACCTGAGCCGGCCGGTGCGCGACGCGGTGCAGGAACTCGCGCCGCTGGCGCTGGCCAGGTCGCAGGAACTCGAGTTCGACGCGCCCGAGCAGGCGTTGTGGGTGCGCGGCAACTCGATGATGCTGCAGGAGCTGGCCAAGAACCTGCTCGACAACGCGATCGCCTACACGCCTGCGCGCGGGCGCATCGTCGTGCGCCTGCGCCAGCTCGACGAGCATGTGCTGCTGGCTGTCGAGGACACCGGGCTGGGCATCGCGCCGCAGGAGAGGGAAATGGTGTTCAGGCCCTTCTACCGCGTACTCGGCACCGGGCAGGACGGCAGCGGCCTGGGCCTGTGCATCGTGCAGGAAATCGCTCGCCAGCACGGCGCGGCGGTGAGCCTGGACGACAACCCGAATTGCACCGATCCGACGCACCCCGGGCTGGTGGTGTGCCTGCAGATCCCCGCTGCGCCGTCGCCCGACGGCGCGCCCGCGGCCGACGCGCCCTGAAATCGGCGCCGGCCGCGGCGATGCGCCGCGCCGCTCAGCCGCGGGTCTTGCGCGCGGCCGGCGTGGCCCTGGCGCCGGCGCCGGCGGCCTTGCCGGCGGCCGCCGAGGGGCTCGTCGTC
>JAKCDM010000098.1 GCA_021841865.1 Pseudomonadota bacterium | reverse complement strand
GTGCCTGCAGATCCCCGCTGCGCCGTCGCCCGACGGCGCGCCCGCGGCCGACGCGCCCTGAAATCGGCGCCGGCCGCGGCGATGCGCCGCGCCGCTCAGCCGCGGGTCTTGCGCGCGGCCGGCGTGACCCTGGCGCCGGCGCCGGCGGCCTTGCCGGCGGCCGCCGAGGGGCTCGTCGTCTTGCTCGCGGCGCCCGCGGTCTTGCGCGCGGCACCGCCCTTGGCGGGTGCCGCCCCGGCGCGCGGCGCGAACTCGAAACCCACCTTGCCGTCGGCCTGGCGCACCAGGTAGGCCTTGAACTTGCGCCGCGTGCGGGCGGACACGAAGCCGTCGAGCAGATCGGTGCGGCCGTCGGCCAGCAGCTTGCGCATCTGCGCCGGGTCGACCGGCTGCTGCAGGATGATCTTTCCGCTGCGGAAATCGCAACTCGGCGACGGCCCGAAGCTGTGCTCGCAGGCATAGGAATTGCCCGCGTCGAACACCCGCGAGCCGCATTTCGGGCAGGCGCCCAGCGGCTCCTGCGCGCTGAAATCCGGAGCCTCGGCCGAGTCGCCCGCGCTAGCCTGCCCGAAGTCGAACTCCAGCTTGTACTGGCCGGCCTCGCCGTCGCGGGTCAGGCGCAGCTCGGCGGCGAAGGGACGACCCATCTTGCTGCGAAAACCCGTCAGCGGGCCCAGGTGCTTGTCGGCCAGCAGGGCCTCCACCTCGGACAGCTCGAAGCTGCGTCCGCCGGGGTGCTTGCCGATCGAGAAATCGCATGCGGTGCAGGCGAAGCGGTGGTAGTTCTCGCGCACCACGCCGCCGCAGTTCGGGCACGGCGTTCGCAGCGTGGCGTAATCCCCGGGCACGCTGTCGCGGTCGAACTCCTTGGCGCGGCGAACGATGGTCTCGGTCATCGCCGCGATTTCCTGCATGAAGGCATCGCGCCGGATCTGGCCGCGTTCCATCTGCGCCAGCTTGTGCTCCCATTCCCCGGTCAGCTCGGGCTTGGTCAGCTCCTCAACGCCCAGGCCGCGCAACAGGGTCATCAACTGGAAGGCCTTGGCCGTCGGCACCAGCTCGCGTCCCTCGCGCAGCATGTACTGCTCGGCCAGCAACCCCTCGATGATCGACGAACGCGTGGCCGGCGTGCCCAGGCCCTTGCCCGCCATCGCTTCGGCGTATTCCTCGTCGCCGACCATCTTGCCGGCGTTTTCCATCGCGCTGAGCAGCGTGGCCTCGGTGTAGCGCGCGGGCGGCCGGGTCTTGAGCGCGAGCAGCTCGACGCTGTCGGCCAGCGGCTTCTCGTCGGCGCCCAGCGCGGGCAGGTCGGCGTCCTCGCCTTGCTGCGTGCGGCCGTGGATCTCCAGCCATCCCGGCACCATCAGGATTCGCCCCTCGGTGCGGAAGCGATGCTCGCCCACGGTGCTGATTCGCGTGGTCACCAGGAATTCGGCCGCCGGGTAGAACACCGACAGGAAGCGCCGCGCCACCATGTCGTACAGCTTGGCCTCGGCCTCCGACAGCGAGCGTGGCTGCTGGTTGGTGGGAATGATCGCGAAGTGGTCCGACACCTTGGTGTTGTCGAACACGCGCTTGGTCGGCTTGACGTAGCCCTGCTGCAGCGCGCGCCGCGCGAAACCGGACAGCGCGCCGCCGTCGTCGGCCATCGCGCCCAGCGTGTCGCGCGCCACGCTGACGTAGTCCTCCGGCAGATGCCGCGAATCGGTACGCGGATAGGTCAGCACCTTGTGCTTCTCGTACAGCGCCTGCGCCAGGGCCAGGGTCATCTTGGCCGAGAAGCCGAAGCGGGAATTGGCCTCGCGCTGCAAGGTGGTCAGGTCGAACAGCGCCGGCGAGATCTGGGTCGCCGGCTTGGACTCGTCGCGCACCACGGCCGGCTGCCCGGCACAGGCGTCGACCACGGCCTGCGCGCGCTCGCGGTCCCACAGCCGATCAGCGCGGCGATCGGGGTCGTCGTCCTTCCTGAACTCGGGATCGAACCACTTGCCCTTGTACCCGCCGGCGGCTGCCGCGAAGTGCGCCTGCACCTCGAAATACGGCCGCGAGACGTGGCGCCGGATCTGCTCCTCGCGCGCCACCACCACCGACAGCGTGGGGGTCTGCACGCGCCCCACCGGAGTCAGGAAAAAGCCCCCGTCGCGCGAATTGAACGCGGTCATCGCGCGCGTGCCGTTGATGCCCACCAGCCAGTCGGCCTCGCTGCGGCAGCGCGCCGCGTCAGCCAGCGGCTGCATGTCGGAATCGCTGCGCAGGTGCTCGAACCCGTCGCGGATCGCCTGCGGGGTCATGGATTGCAGCCACAGCCGGCGCACCGGCTGGCGCGCCGACGCGTATTGCTGGATGAGGCGAAAGATCAGCTCCCCCTCGCGCCCGGCATCGCAGGCGTTGACCACGCCGGTGATCTCCTTGCGCTTGAGCAGCTTGACGATGGCCGACAAGCGCGAACGGGTCTTCTCGATGGGCTTGAGGTCGAAGTGCGGCGGCACCACCGGCAGGTGGGCGAAGCTCCACTTGCCGCGCTTGACCTCGTAGGCATCGGGCGCGCCGATCTCGACCAGGTGGCCGACGGCCGACGTGACGATGTACGACTCGTTCTCGAAGTACTCGTCGTGCTTGTCGAACTTGCCGGCAACCGGAGTGAGAGCCCGCACGATGTCTTGTGCGACGCTGGGTTTTTCGGCGATGACCAGGGTTTTGCTCATGGTGGGTTTCGACAAGGACGGACAGGAACGCGTCGGGCGGCGCCGGCATGACCCAGGTCACGCCGGGCTCATGCCGGCATCGCATCCTTACAATGGCGCGCGCCGGGCTTCGCCGCGGGGCAAGGCCCTGCGACGGCGCCGCGTGGATCGGCCGGCAATGCCGGTCCCTCTCCTTTTCTACTTTAACCAGTTTCGTGCCCGCGTTGCAGATCAGCCCCCGGCGCCCAGGCGCCCCCACCCGCCCGGCCGACGCGCCGCGCGGACCCCGTACCGAGGTGCGCGAGTCGCCGGTGCACGGCAAGGGAGTGTTCGCGCGCCGCGCCATCGCCTCCGGCACGCGCGTGCTGGAATACCGCGGCCAGCGCATTTCCTGGAAGGAAGCGCTGCGCCGCCACCCGCACGATCCGCAACAGCCCAACCACACCTTCTATTTCTCGCTCGAGCAAGGCGGCGTGATCGACGCCAACGTCGACGGCAACAGCGCGCGCTGGATCAACCATTCCTGCGAACCGAATTGCGAGGCGCGCGAGGTCGACGGCCGGGTGTTCATCCACGCGCTGCGCGACCTGCAGGCCGGCGAGGAACTGTTCTACGACTACCACCTCAGCCTCGACGAGCGCCACACGCCGCGGCTCAAGCGCGAATACGCCTGCCACTGCGGCGCCGCGGCGTGCCGCGGCACGATGCTGGCGCGCAGGCGCTGAGCCATGCCGGGCTCCCCCCGCAGCGAGGACCACGCGCGCGCGCTGGCGCTGCAGCAGGCGCTGCACGCGGCGGGCCAGGCCTGCGAACTGAGCTGGGTGACCGAGACCGGCTCGACCAACTCCGACCTGCTGGCGAGCGTGCGCGCGGGATGCGTCGGCGTGCATTGCCGGGTCGCCGGGCACCAGAGCGCAGGGCGTGGTCGCCGCTCGCGGAGCTGGCAGGACGATGGGCAAGGCGCGCTGCTGTGCTCGCTGGCCTGGCCGCTGCCCCGCGAGGCCAGCGTCGCCGGCCTGAGCCTGGCGGTCGGAGTGTGGCTGCTGCAGGCGCTGGGCGACCTGGGAGTGGCTGGCGCCGCGCTGAAATGGCCGAACGACGTGCTGCTGTCGTCGCGCAAGCTCGCCGGCGTGCTGGTCGAGATCGCCGACACGCCGCGCTCGCGCTGGGTGGTGCTGGGCATCGGGCTGAACCTGGACTCGCCCACCGGGCTGCCGCAGGCCATCGGCCTGCGCGAACAGGGCCTGCAGCTCGACCGCTGGCAGGTGCTGCAGGCGTTGCTGCCTCGCCTGCTGGCGGGCCTGGGCGAGTTCTCGCGGCTCGGCTTCGCCCCGTGGGCCGAGGCCTGGAACCGTGCCCACGCGTGGAGCGGGCGCACGGTGCAGGTGCTGGCCGACGGCGTGCCGAGCCAGCAGGGCGTCGCGCTCGGGGTCGACGCGCAGGGCTACCTGTGGCTGGGCACTGCCGACGGGCGCGAGCGCGTGGCCAGCGGCGACGTGTCGCTGCGTGCAGAATCCGACTGACGTCTCCGCGGAAGGAATGCCCATGTTGCGAACGCTGGTGCTGGCCCTGATCCTCGGCAACCTGGTGCTGTGGGCCTGGTCCCATGCCGTGTTCGGCCCGCTCGGCTGGGCCCCTGCCCGGGTCGACGAACCGCAACGCCTGCGCCAGCAGGTGCACCCCGACGCGCTGGTCCTGCTGGACCCGCAAGGCCGGCCGCTGGCCTCCAGCGCGTCGTTGGCGAGCGCCGCGGCGGCGGCGTCGACGCCTTCGGCGGGAACCGGCTCGGCACCCGGTGCGGCCGGCTCGGCGCCCGCCGCGCCGCGTGCATCGGGCCCCGCCAGCGCCCCGGCCCAAGCAGCCTCGGCCTCGGCCTCGGCCTCGACCTCGACCTCGGCCGCCGCGACCGGGACCGTCGACGCCGCGGCGACCTGCCTGCGCATCGGCCCGTACGCCGGCGCGCCCGATGCCGCGCTGGGTTCGGCGCTGCATGCGGCCGGGCTCGACGCGCAGGCGCGCGAGCAGGACCTGCCGGCCCAATGGATGGTCATGATGGGCCCCTACGCCGACACCAGCGCGCTGCACCGCAAGCTCGGCGAGCTGCGCCAGCTGTCGCTGCCGCCGGACAGCTTCGTCGCGGTCAGCGCGCGCCCGCGCTACATGCCGGGCATTTCGCTGGGAGTGTTCGACAAGCGCGAGCAGGCGCAGGCCCAGCTGCAGCACGTGCAGGCGCACGGCGTGCAGACCGCGCACATCGTGCAGCGCAATCTCGGCATGCGTGCGCAGTACTGGGTGCTGCCTGCGCTTTCGCAGGCCCAGGTCCGACAGCTGCGCGCGCTGCCCGCACTTCGTGCGGCCAACCTGCGCGCGCAGGACTGCCCGGCATCGCCCTGAGCCTGGCCCGCGACGCCGCCCTGCGGGGGGCCGTCAGACGGCCTGTTGCGCCAGCCAGCGCTGCACCAGGTGCACCCAGAAACTGGCGCCCAGCGGCAGGATGTCGTCGTTGAAGTCGTAGCTGGCGTTGTGCAGCGTGCAGGGCCCCGCGCCATGCCCGGGCTCGCGGTGCTCGCCTCCGCCGTTGCCGATGATCACATAGGCGCCGGGACGCTGCTGCAGCATGTAGGAGAAGTCCTCGGCGCCCATCGATGGCTCGAAGGGCTGCACGCCGTCCGCGCCCACCAGGTCGACCAGCACGCGACGCGCGAACTCGGTCTGCGCGGGGTGGTTCACGGTCGGCGGATAGTTGCGCCGGAACTCGAATTCGCAAGTCATTCCGAAGGCCTGCACGGTGTGCGTGGTGATGCGCTGCATGTTGGCCTCGATCAGGTCCAGCAGCGAGGTGCTGAAGGTGCGCACCGTGCCCTGCAGGGTCACGCTGTCCGGGATCACGTTGGTGGCCTCGCCGGCCTGCAGCATGGTCACCGACAACACGCCGGCCTCCTGCGGATTGCGGTTGCGGCTGATCACGCCCTGCAGCGCCAGCACCAGCTGGCAGGCCACCGGAACCGGGTCGAGGCCGAGATGCGGCATCGCCGCGTGCGCGCCCTTGCCGCGCACGACGATGCGGAATTCGTTGCTCGACGCCATCACCGGGCCCGTGCTCAGCGCGAAGCTGCCGGCGGGGATGCCGGGCCAGTTGTGCATGGCGAACACCGCGTCGACCGGAAAGCGCTCGAACAGCCCGTCGCGAAGCATTTCACGGGCGCCGCCGCCGCCCTCCTCGGCGGGCTGGAAAATGCACACCACGCGACCGGCGAAATCGCGCTCGCGACTCAGGTGGCGCGCCGCCGCCAGCAGCATCGCGGTATGGCCGTCGTGTCCGCAGGCATGCATGCGCCCGGGGTGGCGGCTGGCATGCTCGAAGGTGTTCTTCTCGGTCACCGGCAGCGCATCGATGTCGGCGCGCAGGCCGATGCTTGCCGCGCCTGGCCGGCTGCCGTCGATCACTCCGACCACACCAGTGCGCCCGAGCCCGCGGTGCACCTCGATTCCCCACCGCGTCAGTTGTTCGGCGATCGCATCCGACGTGCGGTTTTCCTCGAAGCACAGCTCCGGATGGGCGTGGATATCCCTACGGATCTGACGAAATGTGGCCGCTTCTGCGACGATGGAATCGATGAGCTGCATGATCGGTCGTTTTCCAGACTCCGGGCCGCGGCGGCCCGGGCTTGTCGCATTGTCGCGCAAGCGGGCCCGCGCCGTCGCGGTACGCGTAGACTGCAAGGACCATGCTGAGCGAGCCGCAGACCCCCGACGCCGACCCCGCGCTGCGCACCGTGCGCGCGGCGTGCCCGCACGACTGCCCCGACACCTGCGCCATGCTGGTCGGGGTGCGTGACGGCGTGGCCGTGGAGTTGCGGGGCGACCCGTCGCACCCGACCACCGGCGGCGCGCTGTGCACCAAGGTCTCGCGCTATCTCGAGCGCACCTACCACGCCGGGCGGGTGCTGCAGCCGCTGCGCCGCGCGGGCCCGAAGGGAAGCGGACGCTTCGAGCCCGTTTCCTGGGACCAGGCGCTGGGTGACATCGCTGGCCGGCTTCGCGCGCTGGCCGAGGTCGACGCGCAGGCCATCCTGCCCTACAGCTATTGCGGCACGATGGGACTGGTCCAGGGCGAATCGATGGCCGCGCGCTTCTTTCACCGCGTCGGCGCCAGCCGGCTCGATCGCACCATCTGCTCGAGCGCCGGGGCCGAGGGCCTGCGCCAGGTGCTGGGCGGGCTGGTCGGCATGGACGTGGAACAGTTCGCGCACAGCCGCCTGATCGTGATCTGGGGCAGCAACAGCATCACCAGCAACCTGCACTTCTGGTCGCTGGCGCAGCAGGCCAAGCGCCGGGGTGCCACGCTGGTGTGCATCGACCCGTGGCGCAACGACACCGCGCGACGCTGCCACATGCACCTGCAGCTGCGCCCCGGCACCGATTCCGCACTGGCATGGGCGCTGATGGGCGAGCTGGTGCGCAACGACTGGCTGGACCACGACTACATCGAGCGCCACACGCTGGGCTTCGAGCTGCTGCGCGAACGCGCGCTGCAATGGAGCCCCGAGCGTGCCGGCGAGCTGTGCGGGCTGGCACCCGACGCGATCCGCGAGCTGGCGCGCCTGCTGGGCACGACGCGGGCAGCCGCCATCCGCCTGAACTACGGCCTGCAGCGCGTTCGCGGCGGCGGCAACACGGTGCGCGCGATCGCCTGCCTGCCGGCGCTCACCGGGGCCTGGCGCGAGCCGGCCGGCGGCCTGCTGCTGTCGAGCTCCGGGCACTTCGCCGTGAACACGGCGGCGCTGGAACGCCCCGATCTGCTCGGCGACCGACTCGTGCGCACCATCAACATGTCGGCCATCGGCGACGCGTTGCTGCATCCGGGCGGCGACGGCTTCGGCCCGCGCATCGACGCCCTCGTGGTCTACAACAGCAACCCGGCGGCGGTGGCGCCGGACTCCGGGCGCGTGCTGGCCGGGCTGCGCCGCGAGGACCTGTTCACGGTGGTGCTGGAACACTTCCGCACCGACACCGCCGATCTGGCCGACTACATCCTGCCGGCGACCACGCAGCTCGAGCACGTCGACGTGCACAAATCCTACGGACACCGCTACTGGGTGGCCAACGAACAGGCCATCGAGCCGCTCGGGCAGGCTCGCGCGAACACGCAGATCTTTCGCGACCTGGCGAGGCACATGGGATTCACCGATCCCTGCTTCGGAGACAGCGACGAACAGATCGCGGCGCAGGCGCTGGCCGACGACCCGCGCAACGCCGGGCTGGACTTCGCCACGCTGCGCAAGCAGGGCTGGGCCAAGGTGGCCGGGCGCGAAGCCCCTTTCGCCGACGGAGGCTTTCCCACGCCAAGCGGGCGCTGCCAGCTGGCCTGGCCGGCCGACCTGGAAGCCGGCCGCGACGCGCTGCCGCAGGTCATCCTGCCGTACGAATGTGTCGAGACCACGCCCGAGCTGGCGCGGAGCTATCCGCTGGCGATGATTTCGCCCCCGGCTCGCAATTTCCTCAACTCGAGCTTTGTCAACGTCGACTCGCTGCGCCGCGGCGAGGGCGAGCCGGTGCTGCTGCTGCACCCGCTGGATGCCGCCGAGCGCGGCATCGCCGACGGGCAGCGCGTTCGCTGCTTCAACGACCGCGGCGAGGTGCTGGCACGCTGCGACATCAGCGACGACACGCGCCAGGGGCTCGTCGTGGTGTTCGGCGTGTGGTGGCGCAAGTTGTCGCCCGACGGGCGCAACGTCAACGAACTCACCCACCAGCGCCTGACCGACCTGGGCGGCGGGGCCTGCTTCTACGACTGCCTGGTGCAGGTCGCCGCGGCGGCCGACTGAGCCCCCTCGGCGGGCAGCGAGCAACGCGAGCGTGGGGGTCGTCCTCTACCTCAAGCTCCGATGCGCTGCAGCGACGCGAGGAAGTCGCGGGCGTTCTGCTCGCCGACCACGCGCCCGATCTCGTGCCCGTCGCGGAAGAAGATGATCCCGGGCGGGCCGAACAGTTGGAAGCGCTTGAGCAGCGCCTGGTCGGCCGCGGTGTTCGCGGTGACGTCGGCCCGCAGCAGGTCGAGCTGGCGCAGACGCGAGTGCACGCGCGGATCGGAGAACGTGAAACGATCCATTTCCTTGCACGACACGCACCAGTCGGCCCAGAAGTCGAGCATCACGGTACCCCGCGTGTCGGCCAGCCTGCGGTCGAGTTGGGCCACCGAGGCGATCGGCGCGAAACGCAGCGGCTGCTCGGCCTGCGCCACCGCGCCGCCTCCCAGGCCCTGCAACGGCTGCAGCATGTTCCGGCTGCCGGAAGCCACGCCGATCACCAGCACGGCGCCGGCCAGCGCCAGCAGCACGCCGAGGCCCTTCCACAGGCGCAGCCAGCCCGACGCGTCGTCGGGAAGGCGATCGAACACATGCAGGAAACTGGCGCTGACCACGAGCAGCGCGGCCCACGCGAGCATCAGCAGCCAGGCCGGCAGCACCCCGGCCAGCATGTACAGCGCGGTGGCCAGCAGCAGCACGCCGAAGAACGCCTTCACCGCGTCCATCCAGCGCCCGGCGCGCGGCAGCAGCGCCGACGCGCCGAAACCGACAACCAGCAACGGCAGGCTCATGCCGGCGGCCAGCGAGAACAGCGCCACGCCACCGATCACGGCGTTGCCGGTCTGGCTGATGTACAGCAGCGCGCCCGCCAGCGGCGCGGCCACGCAGGGGCCGACGATCAGCGCCGAGATGCCGCCCATCAGGAACACCCCCAGCAGCTTGCCGCCAGGCAGTGCGCTGGAGCCGCGGCTGAGCCGGCTCTGGATCGCCGACGGCATCTGCAGTTCATAGAAGCCGAACATCGACAGCGACAGCAGCACCAGCAGCAGCGCGAAGGCCGACAGCACCCACGGGTTCTGCAAGGCCGCGGCCAGCCCGTGGCCGAGCAGGCCGGCGGCCACGCCGAAGGCGGTGTAGACCAGCGCCATGCCGATCGAATAGGCCAGCGCCAGCACCAGACCGCGCCAGCGGGAAATGCGCCCGTCGCCGCTGCTCTGCCCGACGATGATGCTGGACAGGATCGGCACCATCGGAAGCACGCAGGGCGTGAAGGCCAGCAGCAGGCCGAACAGCACGAACATCGGGATGATTCGAAGCAGGCTGCCGCCTGCCAGCGCCGCACCGATGCTGGAGCCCGCGCTGTCGGCGCCGGAAGACGCCGGCGCCGTGGACGCGCTTGCCGCCGGGGAGGATCCGGACGAGGCCGCCGATGAGGATCGCGACGGCGACGAGCCGACGGTGTTGCCGGCGTTGGCCGGGGAACTCGCCGATGCCGCATGGCTCGCCGCGGCGGCGGCCGGCGGCGCCTGGGCCGGCGCGGCACCGCCGGTCAGCCGACCCAGCAGTGCGCCGAGACCCGAGCGCTGCGGCGCCTGCCCGTCGACGACCGCACTGCCGTCTCCGCCAAAGGCCTTCAGGCTGACCTGTACCACCTTGTCGATCGGCGGATAGCACAGGCCCTGGTCCGAGCAGCCCTGGTACGTCACCTTCAGCGCGAAGTGCGCCGGGGCCGCCAGCACGCGCAGCGGAACGATCACCTGCTTGCGGTAATGCGCGACTTCGTGACCGAGGTTGGGGTCGAACTTGCGGTGCGCAGGAGGGAAGTCCGGCGGGGCCAGGCTCACGCCCGGCGTCTGCGCGACAAAGTGAAAGCGCTCCTGGTACAGGTAGTAGCCGTTGGCGATGTCGAAGCGCAGTTGCACGGTGTCGGCAGACGCCACCGATGGAGCCAGCCGGAACGCGTCGTCGGGCTGCAGGAAGTCGCCCTGCTGGGCGCGCGCCGGCGAGCTGGCCAGCAGCATCGCCAGGGTCGCCAGCAGCAGCCAGGCTGCGCGCTGCAGCCCCTGGCCGCGCACGCGCAGCGACCAGCGCAATGTCTCGGCGGGAAACACTCGGAACAGACGCATCGCGGGCAGCCCTATATCAGTCAGACTGGATATTGTGACACCAAGCCGCGGACTTCGCGCAAGCCCGCACTCCAGACGCTGGGACGCGGACGGGGCGCAGCAGCGAAAACGGCGCGCCCACCCCCGCGGGAACCCGGGGATGCGGCGCGCCGTGGCCAGGCCGACTGCGGGAGGCTTATTCGGCGGACTTGTCTTCCACCGCGGCCGTCGGCTCGGGACGGTCCACCAGCTCCACCAGCGCCATCGGGGCATTGTCGCCGACACGCCAGCCGAATTTCAGGATGCGCGTGTAGCCGCCCGGACGGTTGCGGTAGCGCTCGCCCAGTTCGCCGAACAGCTTGACCACCGAATTGCGGTCGCGCAGGCGATCGAAGGCCAGGCGGCGGTTCGCCAGGCTGGGCTTCTTGCCCAGCGTGATCAGCGGCTCGACCACGCGGCGCAGTTCCTTCGCCTTGGGCAGCGTGGTCTTGATCGCCTCGTGCTCGATCAGGGAGTTGGCCATGTTGCGCAGCATCGCCAGCCGGTGGCTCGAAGTGCGGTTGAGTTTGCGCAGACCGTGTCCGTGACGCATGATGAAAATCCTTCCTTCAGGGGTTGCTTGTCAGGCCGGCCGTACCAGGTACCGGCCCCTTTTTACGGCCCACGCCGACAGCGCGAAGCCGTGGGGTGCGCCGCGGACATGCCGCGGCAGCGTACTCAGGCGTTGCGGCCGTCGAGCTCGGCCGGCGGCCAGCTCTCGAGCTTCATGCCCAGGGTCAGGCCGCGAGCGGCCAGCACTTCCTTGATCTCGTTGAGGGACTTGCGCCCCAGGTTCGGCGTCTT
>JAKCDM010000097.1 GCA_021841865.1 Pseudomonadota bacterium | reverse complement strand
GCGCAGCGCGCACGCCTGCGCCAGGCCAATCGCCTGGCCACGCGCTGGCTGCGCGCGCACATCCACCACGTGGTGTTCATCCTGCGCGAGAACAAGACCTTCGACGAGGAGCTCGGGCGCTACGCGCCGGCCGGCTCGCGGGCCGATCCCGCGCTGGCGCTGTACGGCCCGCGCGAGCTTCCCAACCTGTTCGCGCTGGCAAGGGGCGGAGCGCTGTTCACCGACTTCTACGCCGACGGCGAAGTCACCTCGCAGGGCCACCAGTGGACCACCGCCGGAGCCGACTCCGACTTCATCGAGAGGACCTGGCCCCTGTACTACTCCAACCGCGGCTACATCGCCAACTCCGGCTGGACCCAGTCGCTGGCCCCCGACGCGCGCGACGCCCACGACCCCTTCGCCATCTACACCGACCTGTCGCAGCTGGCGCACTGGAGCAACCCCTGGGTGGGCTACCCCAGCCGGCGATTCCTGTTCGACCAGCTGCTGGCCCACGGCGTGTCCTTCGAGGACTTCGGCGAATTCGCGTCGCGCGACCGCTCCGGCAGCATCGCCCCGGCGATGCGCGCGCACCTGGCGGTGGACTACCCGGCGTGGGACCGCGAGGTGTTCGACACCGATCGCGCGCGCCTGTTCGAGCATTGGTTGCAAGGCCATGCGCTGCCCACCGTCACCTACCTCTGGCTGCCCGACGACCACACCGCCGGCAGCGCGGCATGCATGCCCAGCCCCGATACCTACGTGGCCGACAACGACCAGGCCACCGCGCGCGTGATCCGCGCGCTGTCTCGCAGCCCGCAATGGAGCAGCACCCTGGTGCTGCTCACCGAGGACGACGCGCAGTCCGGCGCCGACCACGTCGACGCCCACCGCACCTTCGCGCTGGCCTACGGCCCGTGGGTGGCGCCGGGCCGGCTGGTCGGGGCCCACCTGTCGCAGGTGGACCTGCTGCGCACCATCGAGGCCGTGGCCGGCGTGCCGCCGATGTCGCAATGGGACCAGGGCGCGAGCGTGCTCGACGGCATCTGGCGCCAGCGCGCCGACCCGGCGCCCTTCGCGGTGCGCCCGCTGCAACTGCGCGCCACGCGCAACCCGGGTACCTGCAAGCCCGGCTCGCCGTTCCGCGGTCTGCCGGTGACCCACGCCGATGCACACCTTGCCCAGCTCGCGCCGCGCGGCGATCAACGCTTCGGCACCACCACGCTGCTCAAGGTCGACGGGCCCGAGCAGATGCGCCAGATCTGGCTGGCCAGCCGCGGGCCCCAGGCCTACGCCCGCATGCTGGCCCACGTGCACCAGCTCAGCCGCAGCGAGCATCGCCCGCTTGCGAGCCTGATGGCGGCCAGCGACGACGACGATTGAAGCCCTTCGCCAACTGACGTGGGGGATTCCCGGGGTGGCTGACACCCCGGCCGGTGGCGTGATACGTTCTCGCAGCCGCCGGGCGCGAGTCCAGGTACCCGGCGGACGCGCAACAACCGTTTTTCGCCGCCCCTCATGCCCACCCAAACCCCCCGCCTGCTGCACCAGGCCCTCGGCGCGCAGGTCCTGCAGGTTGAAGGCCTGCAAGGTCTTTCCTCGCCCTTGCTGTATGTGTCCACGCTGCCGCCGGCGGCGGGCCGGCCGGTGCGTGGCGGCGTTCCGGTGCTGTTCCCGCAGTTCGCCGACCGCGGCGCGCAACCCAAGCATGGCTGGGCGCGCGACCTGCCGTGGCAGCTCGTGGAGCAGCGAGCCGATGGCGGCGAGCATGTCGTCGCCTACCGGCTGATGGTGGAGCAGGGCAGCCGGCCTGGCTGGCCGCACGCCGCCGAACTGCAACTGCGGGCCATGCTGTCGCCCGGTGCGCTGCGCATGCAACTCCAGGTGCGCAACACCGGCGAGCAGCCCTTCGCGTGGACCGGCGGCCTGCACCCGTACTTCCACACCCGCGACCTCGAGCAGGCGCGGCTGCGCGGGCTGCAGGGCGCGCCGGTGGCCGATCGCTACGCACCCGGGCGCACGCGCGAGGGCGCCGAGCCGGTGCGCTGGCACGGCGCCATGTTCGAGTGCCTGTACGACACGCCGGCCGCGCTGGTGCTGAGCGACGGCGAGCGCGACATCGAACTGTCGATGAGCGGTTTCGACCAGTGGATGGTCTGGAACCCCGGCGCCGACGGCGCCCGCGCGCTGGCCGACCTGCCCGACGACGCCTGGCGCCACTTCGTGTGCATCGAGCCGGTGCGGGTCGATCGGCCGGTCGAGCTGGCACCTGGAGAAAGCTTCAGCGGCTCGCTGGCGGTGCGATTCTGATGGGTAGCGTGGTGGTGAAGCTCGACCGTCTACAAGCGCTGCTGGTCGATCTGGAGCAGTTGGGAATTCCCGACCTGCCGGCGGTGCGCGTGGCGCTGGCTGTGGGGTTGTTTCGTGGTGGATCGGCGTCTGCAGGATTTGCGGCACGAGTGGCCGGAAAGCCACTGGCCTAGTAGGTGCTTTCCGTGCCCGATCCACGAATCGAGCCGGTGCGGGTCGGGCGTCCGATCGAACTGGCACCGGGAAGTGCGTATTTGCGTGGCGCCTCAAGGGTGTCTACAATGTAGATACTTTGGAGTAAGGGAAATGCCATGCGTGTAGAAGTTCAAAAGTGGGGTAACAGCGCCGCATTGCGTATTCCCGCGCCTGCGCTGAAGGACGCTGGCATGCAAGTCGGGCAGAGCCTTGACCTTCGGGTAGAGGGCGGCAAGCTGGTCATCGAGCCGGCACGCGAAAGCCTCGAAGACTTGCTGGCGAAGATGACTCCGGCGAATGCTCACGGCTTGGTCCTCGAAGGAGCGGCTGCGGGAGCCGAAGATTGGTGACGGGTTCCTATGTGCCGGAGCGCGGCGATGTGGTGTGGTTGGACTTCACGCCCCAAGCCGGTCATGAGCAGGCGGGCCGTCGTCCGGCGCTGGTTCTCTCGCCCGGGAGTTACAACGGCAAGAGCGGCTTGATGCTTTGTTGCCCAGTCACGAACCAGGTCAAGGGATACCCCTTTGAAGTCGCGGTAACGCCGTCGGCCGGCAAGGTGACGGGCGTCGCGCTGGCCGACCAGGTCCGATGCCTGGACTGGCGCTCCCGTAACGCTTCCAAGTTTGCATCCGTCACGATCCAGTGCGCTGTCGACGTTGGCGCGAAGGTCAGGCTGCTGCTGCCCTGAACAGCCAGGGCTTCGAGCCCGGCGGATCGGCTCACACCTTCCGGGCTTCCAGCACGCGCTCAAGCAACCCGCGTACCGCCTGTTCCGGCGACGCGCCGGTGCCTGACAGGCGTTCGTCCGGCTGCTCCGGGGCCTCGTAGGGGCTCTGGATTCCCGTCATGTTCGGGATCAGGCCGCTTCGCGCCTTGCGGTACAGGCCCTTCACGTCGCGCGCCTCGCACACCTCCAGCGGGGTGTCGACGTACACCTCGATGAAACGCTCGGCGCCGATGATGTCGCGCGCCATCGCCCGGTCGCGCGCGTAGGGCGAGATGAACGCGGTGAGCACGACCAGCCCGGCGTCGGCCATCAGGCGCGCCACTTCGGCCACGCGGCGAATGTTCTCGACGCGGTCGGCCTCGGTGAATCCGAGGTCGCGGTTCAGGCCGTGGCGAACATTGTCGCCGTCCAGCAGGTAGGTGCGCGTGCCGCGTTCGTGCAGCGCCACCTCCAGCGCGTTGGCCAGCGTCGACTTGCCCGAGCCCGAAAGCCCGGTGAACCAGATCACGCGCCCGGCATGCCCGTTCAGGCGCTCGCGCTGCTGCGGCGTGATGCTCAGCGCCTGGCGGTGCACATTGCTGGCGCGGCGCATCGAATGGGTGATCATTCCCGCGGCCACCGTGGCGTTGCTGAAACGGTCGATCAGGATGAAGCCGCCCATGGCGCGCGAGTTCGCGTAGGGCTCGAAGGCCAGCGGCCTGCCGAGCGCCAGCTTGCAGCGCGCGATGTCGTTCATTTCCAGGCTGCGCGCCGGCTCCCGCGCCAGGGTGTTGACGTCGACCCGGTGGTCGATGCCGGTCAGCGAAGCCGTAGCCTGCTGCGTGGCCAGGCGGATTTCGTAGCTGCGCCCGACCAGCCCCGGCTCGGCGTGCATCCACACCAGCATGGCCTCGAACTGGTCGCTGCATTCCACCGGGGCGTCGTCGCGCGTGAGCACGTCGCCGCGTGAGACATCGATGTCGCGGTCCAGGCGCAGCGTGACGGCCGCGCCGGCACCGGCCTCGGCGAGCGACTCGTCCAGGGTCACGATCTCGGCCACCCGGGCAAGCTCGCCGGAAGCGGCCACGCGAAGCGCGTCGCCCACGCGCAGCTGCCCGCTGGCCAGGCTGCCGCTGTAGCCGCGGAAATCGGCGTGCGGCCGGTTGACCCACTGCACCGGGAACACGCACTTGTCGCCCGGGTTGCGCAGCGGCACCGGCACCCCCGACAACCAGCCCCACAGCGTGGGGCCGAGGTACCAGGGCATGTGCGCCGAGCGCTCGAGCATGTTGTCGCCGCGCAGCGCGCTCACCGGCAGCGCGGTGATGGACTCGAAGCCCAGGTCCTTCGCGAACCCGGCGAAGTCCTGCTCGATGCCGCGGAACGCCGCGGCGTCGTAGCCGAGCAGGTCCATCTTGTTGACCGCAAGCAGCACGTGGCGCACGCCCATCAGCGACGCGATGTAGGCGTGCCGGCGCGTCTGGCGCTGCAGGCCGGCGCGCGCGTCGACCAGCAGCACCGCGGCATCGGCGTTGGAGGCCGCGGTGACCATGTTGCGCGTGTACTGCTCGTGGCCCGGCGTGTCGGCCACGATGAAGCGCCTCGTGCCGCTGGAGAAATACCGGTAGGCCACGTCGATGGTGATGCCCTGTTCACGCTCGGCCGACAGCCCGTCGACCAGCAGCGCGAAGTCCATCTCCGTGCCCTGCGTGCCGTGGCGCCGGCTGTCGTCGCGCAGGGTCTGCAGCTGGTCGTCGAACACCTGGCGCGACTCCCACAGCAGGCGCCCGATCAGCGTGCTCTTGCCGTCGTCGACGCTGCCGCAGGTGATGAAGCGAAGCAGGTCCTGCGCGGCGGCGGCGGAGGATGCGGCAGCGGAGGGGGAAGCCAGCGGTGCGGCGGAGGCTGCGTTGGATGGGAAGCGGGGCATCAGAAATATCCCTCCTTTTTCTTGCGCTCCATGCTGGCGGCGCCGTCGGCGTCGATGGCGCGCCCCTGGCGTTCCGACTGGCGCGTGTCCAGCAGCTCGTCGATGATCTCGGGCACCGAGCGCGCCCGCGACTCCACCGCGCCGCTCAGCGGATAGCAACCCAGGGTCCGAAAGCGCACCTCCCGAAACTCGATTCGCTCGGATGCCAGCAGCCGGAAGCGGTCGTCGTCGACCATCAGCAGCAAGCCTTCGCGCCGCACCACCGGGCGCGGTTTCGCGAAGTACAGCGGCACCACCGGAATGGCCTCCTGGTGTATGTACTGCCACACGTCGAGCTCGGTCCAGTTCGACAGCGGAAACACCCGGATGCTCTCGCCCTTGCGCTTGCGCGTGTTGTACAGGTTCCACAGCTCGGGGCGCTGGTT
Source organism: Pseudomonadota bacterium (assembly GCA_021841865.1). Lineage (GTDB taxonomy): Bacteria > Pseudomonadota > Gammaproteobacteria > Burkholderiales > Burkholderiaceae_C > Thiomonas_A. The sequence continues at coordinate 6,023 of JAKCDM010000097.1, read as the reverse complement.
CTTCGGGTCCCAGGCATGGTGGGCGTCGCGGAACGAGAAAATGCGCTCCTTGGCGCGGCTCTTTTCCTCGTCGCGCCGCGCGCCGCCGAACACCACGTCGAAGCCGTTGGCGTCGAGCGCCTGCTTCAGGCCCTGCGTCTTGGTGATGTCGGTGTGCAGCGCCGAGCCGTGGTCGAAGGGGTTGATGTCGCGCGCGACGGCCTCGGGGTTGACGTGCACCAGCAGCGGCATGCCGCTGGCCCGCGCCACCGCGTCGCGAAACAGGTACATCTGCTGGAATTTCCAGCGCGTGTCCACATGCAGCAGCGGGAACGGTGGCCGCCCCGGGTAGAAGGCCTTGCGCGCCAGGTGCAGCATGACCGCGCTGTCCTTGCCCACCGAATACAGCATCACCGGGTTGTCGGCCTGCGACAGCGCCTCGCGCAGGATGTGGATGCTCTCGGCCTCCAGGCGCTGCAGATGCTCGCTGCGCGAGCCGAGCGCAGCGCTGGCGCGACGTTCGGCCCATGGCAGCAGCGGCGCAACGGGAGCGTAGCCCTCGTCGACAAAGCCGATCTCCGCCGGCAAGGCCTGCCCGCGCAGCAGGCCCACCAGTTCCCCATGCGCGAACACCCCCACCGGCTTGCCCGCCAGCGCGCGCAACTGCTCCAGCGCGCGCAGCGCCGCCGCGGCATCGGGCGCACCCATCCCCGCACCCGCACCCGCACCCGTACCCATGCCCACCCACGAGCGCGCGCCCCGCGCATCGTTGGCATGCAGCGTGCAGCGCCCGTCGGGCAGGCGATGCAGTTGCACGAACAAGGCCAGGCGCCGCTGCGCGCGCACCTGCTCGAGCACCGCGCGCAGCACCAGCAGCCGGGGCGGGCGCCCGAGTTCGTCGCGCAGCGCGTCGAGCTCGAGCTCGGGGGGTAGCAGGCCCCAGCCATGCAGCCTGCGCTCGGCGGTGCGCCGGCTGTCGGCCAGGCCCAGGCGCTGCAGCTCTTCGCAGGCCTGCGCGAGATCCCAGGCGCGAGCGCCGTCGACCAGGCTGGCCGGGGCGCTGCCGGGGGCCCCCTGCGGGGCTGGAGTGGGGATCGAATCCGTCATGGGCGCAGACCTGCGGCTTCCAGGCTCGGTGGCGTAAAACGCAAATGAGCCTGATGCTACGCGAGTACTTGCGCAAAAAACAAGCAAACTGCGAATTTTTGATCACGAATGGCGTTTCGCGCCAATCAGGGCCCGCGGCGATGCCGCGCCATCGCGCGGCGTCGGCGCATCCCAAGCGCCCCCCATGCGCACCGGCGGCGAGGGCCGATGCCGGTCGCCGGCAACGGCTCGCGGCGCGCTGGCGCGCGAGCGAAGCGAAGGCCGCGACGCAGCCCGGCCGCCGGAATTCGCCTGCTCAGGAGTAATTCATCGACGTTGAAACCGCGAGCGGCCAGAAACGCACCTTGCCCTGGTTGTCCGCCGCGATCAAATCCACCACATAAGCCCCCGGCCCTGCATCGGCCGGCGCGGTGATGGTGAGATTGATCGTGTCGCCATTGATGCCCTGGCGGTCGAAATGAAAACTCCATCCCAGCGAATCAGATGTCGCCGACGAGGTATAGACCTTGCTGATACCCGCCCCCAGCGTGATCGCGCCCACCGACGGCGACGTGGAAAACACCTGCAGCGGAATCGTCACGCTTGCGCCGGCCTTGACCAGCACCCCCGAAAAACTGCCCTGGGCGCCGGTGAGCGTGGTGAGCGACGAAGCTGCCGGCACCGCGCCGAACAGCGCGCTTCCGGTGGCTTGCGCCGGCGGAACGCATGGGTTCTGGAACGAAGCCGCGGCCAGGTTGGACCAGATAGGCTGCACGATGTATTGCGGCAGGTCGGTCTCGGAGGTGGTGTACATCTCGCACATATCGCCGATTTCCGTGCCGTTGCTGCCATTGATGACCGGGGCCCACAGGGCGTTGGCGCTGCCCTGCACCTGGGCGTACCCCTGGTAGCCGTTGGGGTCCGCGACGCCTTCCATCACCTCATGCTGAGTGGCGATCTGGTTCCACGCATTCGACGGCAGCGGCACCACGGCATAGGGCACCAGGGTCTGGTTCACCCCGACATAGACCCCGGTGTGATACGCGGCCGCTCCGGGCAAGTCCAGCGCCGTTCCGTTCGGAAGGAAGAACACGAAAAAATGCCGCGAATCCAGCACGCCGCCTTCCCACGACGCGGCCTGGCTGCTCAGCAGGTTGTCGGTGGTCGAGTGCTGGAACGACGAGCCGATGGGCGTGGTGAGCAGGATGGGCGCACTGACCGTGGCGCCGCCGACCCCGTACTGCGCCAGCGTGGACCACAGGCTGCTGGCGACCAGCTGCTGCAGGAAGCTCGTTTCCTGGGTTTGCGCCACAGCCGGGTCGTTGCTGAAAAACACCGGAGTGAGGATCGGGTTCGGCATCACCAGCGGGTTGCCGCCCTGCAAGCCCGCATTGGCGCTCGGGCCCACCTGCGGCAGCGTGGGGCTCAGCGCGGGGTAGACCGAGCAGTCCACGGTAACCGTGGCCTGGCCGATCTGCGACAGCGCCAGCGATGTGGCCACCGTGAGCGACGGATAGGTGCCGCCAGCTACCGTTCCGCCCACTCCGGGCAACTCCAGCTCGCAGGTCTGCCCGGAAGGCTGCTGGGTGATGGAAAGTGCATTGCTGGCCAGCACCTGCAGGCGCGCCGTGCCGTTCTGCGACAGCGTGGTGGGGCTGCTGCCACCGCCCAGCGTGACCGACTGCCCCGCGCCGAGCCCGGTGACCTGCAGCGACAGCGCCGATGTGGACGGCGCGGCCGGGCTCGGCGCGCCCCCACCGCTTGGCGTGCCGGTGGCAACGCTGCCGCCGCTGCTGCTGGCGCTCCCGCCACCCCCGCCACCCCCACCGCACGCGGTGAGCAGTACGCAGCTGAGGCAAAGCGCCGCGGCCAGGGCGCCGGCACGCAAGGTCGTCGAGTGCATGAACGGGGTCTCGTGCTGGGGATGATGGATCGCGGCCTTCAACGCATGCCGTTGCAGCCGCGCGGCAAATCGGGGGCTTTCGACAATCTTCCGAACAGGGCGAATGGTTTTCGAATTCACGATGCGGACATGCCCATAAAATTGATGATTATCAGGTTCTGCTCTCGGCGTTCCCTGGAGAGCTTTTACGGATCGTTGCAAAAGATTCTAGGGTGGCACGATGAACGCCATGATGACAATACAAAAAGTTACACGCCAGCCAGCTTGTGACGGCAGGGGCCGGGCCGCCGCCATCGCGAATCAACGTGGCCGATTGCTCATTTCCGTCGATACTTGCGGAATATTCCACGGAGCCCTGTGGAAGACGCATGCGAAAGGGTTTTCAGCGTTCACTCCCCAAGCCGCGCAGGGGCCCGCGTGCAAACTGCATTAAAATGACCTGATACTGCCGCTCCGCGCGACAAAACCTGTTCGAGACCGCCGCCACTCCGGCACCCACCGGGCCCCATCCCCATCCCCATCCCTCATGCAGCCAGCCCCCCAGCCCTCGGGCACGCCCGCGCAGCTCCACGCGTCGCTGCACGCGTCGCTGATTCCCGAGGTGCTCGCGCTGGCCCAGGCCGCGGGCCGGGCCATTGCCGAGCTGTATCGCCAGCACCACGCGGCGGCCGGCGCCGGCGTGAGCCTGCCGGCCAAGGGCGACGGCAGCCCGCTGACCCAGGCCGACGTCGCGGCCCATCAGCTGATCGAGCAGGGCCTGCGCGCGCTGCGCCCCGAATGGCCGGTGGTGTCCGAGGAAGGCGAGGGCGGCGAAGCCCCCGCGGACACCTACTGGCTGGTGGACCCGCTCGACGGCACCCGCGAGTTCCTCGCCGGCAATGGCGAATTCACCGTCAACATCGCGCTGGTGCGCTCCGGCATCGTGCTGTGGGGCGTGGTGTGCGCCCCGGCGCTGGAGCTGAGCTTCTGGGGCGGCCATGGGCTGGGCGCCTGGCAGGTGCACGGCAGCGGCGAGCCGCAGCCAATGCATGTGGCGCAGCCACCGGCCCCCGGCGAGCCCTGGCGCGTGGTGGCCAGCCGCAGCCATCTCGACCCGGCCACGCAGGCCTTCATGCAAGGCCTGGGCGCCACGCAAACGGTGCAGGCCGGCAGTTCGCTCAAGTTCTGCCTGGTGGCGCAGGGCCAGGCCCATGTCTACCCGCGCCTGGCCCCCACCTGCCATTGGGACACCGCCGCAGCGCAGGCCGTGCTCGAAGGCGCCGGCGGCTGCGTGCTCGACCCGCAGGGCCGCCCGCTGCGCTACCTGGACTGCCCCGGGCGCATCAACCCGGGCTTTGTCGCGGCCTGCGTTTCCGTGCTGCCGCGCACTCAGCCCAGCAGCTTCCAGTCGCCCAGCGCCGACTCCACGGTGGCGAAGTGATCGGCCCAGCTCGGCGCCCGGAAAGCGCCCATGCGCTGCAGTTGCGCAGCGCGTAGCGGGCTGTCCGCACGCGCATAGTCCAGCACCGCGCGGCGCCAGCCGGGGCCGTCCAGCGGGTCCAGGTACTCCGGCACGTCGCCGGCGATTTCGCGGAACACTGGCAGTTCGCTGGCCAGCACCGGCACGCCCGCGTGCAGCGCCTCCACCAGCGGCATGCCGAAGCCTTCCACGAAGGAGGGGAACAGCAGCGCGCGGGCGTGGTGCAGCCAGTTCGCCAGCTCCGCGTCGCCGCAGTCCCCCAGCTCCAGCACCCTGCCGTGCAGCGCAGGGCAGCGCTCGAGCAGGTCGAGCACCTGCTCGCATTCCCAGCCGCGCTGGCCGATGAGCACCAGGCGCGGCAGATCCGGCAGGCCCGCCTCGGACATCTGGCGCCAAAGCTGCAGCAGCAGCAGGTGGTTCTTGCGCGCCTCGATGGTGCCCAGCGCCACGAAATAGGCCTCGGCCAGCGGCGCCTGCGCCGCCGGCGCCGGCAGCGCCTCCACGCCGAGGTGCGCCACCACGCTCGGCGGCAGGCGCAGCCCGGCATCGCGCGCGAAGCGCCGCAAGTCTTCCAGCGTGGCTTGCGAGTTGGCGATGATCCCGTGCCCCGTGTTCAGCATGGTCAGCAGGCGCTGGCGATGCTTGTCGGCCTCGCCGGGGCGGCAGCATTCCGGGTGGGTGAGGGGAATCAGGTCGTGCACGAAATACACCGGCCGCAGCCCATGGCGCCGCACGCGCTCGGCGTAGCCGGGGTCGTCCAGCCCGCTGTGCCCGGTGTTGAACAACAGCGCATCGGCCGGCAGCCCCCAGCGCAGCACGTAGGCGCGGGCCACTTCGCTGCGCACCACGCGCGGCGCATCCCCCGCTTCGCCCAACAGCGCGGCGAACAGGCGCTGCGACGAATCGGCCGGCAACTGCATCCAGCGCCCCCAGTGGCGCACCATCGCCGAGGCCCGGGCGCGAAAGCGCTGGATATAGGCCAGGCTTACGCGGTCCACCCCCGTCGGGCGCTTGCCCTCGAGCAGGCGCGCCGCCAGGCGCGTGACGTCGATCAGCAGCGCAGGCGAAGGCTCAGAGGCTTTCATACACCCGGATGGCCTCGTCCACGCTGTCGCACACCGTCAGGCGTCCCTGGTCGAGGATGGCGGCGTGGTCGCAGTGCGCGCGGATCAGCTCCGTCTGGTGGGCGACGATGACCATCGCGCGGTCGCCGCGCTTTTCGAACAGCTCCACGTCGCACTTCACGGTGAAGCGGTGGTCGCCGACCGACATGGCCTCGTCGATCAGGAAACAGTCGAACTCGATGGCCATGGAAATGGCGAAGGCCAGGCGTGCTCGCATGCCGGAGGAATAGCTTTTCACCGGCTCGCCGAGGTAGGGGCCGAGCTCGGCGAAGCTCTCCACCATGTCCAGGGTCTTGTGATAGTCCACCCCGTACACGCGGGAGATCAGGCGGGCGTTGTCCTTGCCGGTGAGGCTGCCCTGGAAGGCGTCACCGAAGGCCAGCGGCCACGACACCGACATGTCCTTGCGAATGGTTCCGCTGTGCGGCCTGTCGGAGCCGCTCATGATGCGGATCATCGTGGACTTGCCGGC
>JAKCDM010000012.1 GCA_021841865.1 Pseudomonadota bacterium | reverse complement strand
CCCGACCTGCTCCTCGCTGAGCTTGTCCTTGCGCATCCGACCACCCATGGCAACCTCCTTCGCCTTCGAAAGCCGCAGCTTCGCAGCCGCCGCCTTCCGACTCAAGATGGGATCGCTGGACGCTTACGATGCAAGCGCAAGCGCTGCGTGCCAGGCCGAGGCGGCGGGGCTTGCCCAAGGACTCGGGGCAGCGCGGCGCCATTGCCGACAACGTACTCGACCGTCAGTTCCAGGCCGACGCACCGAACCAGAAGTGGGTGGCCAACTTCACCTACATCTGGACAGCCGAGGGCTGGCTGTACGTGGCCGTGGTGCTGGACTTGTTCTCGCGGCGTATCGTCGGCTGGTCGATGCAGTCGAGCATGACCTCGCAGCTCGTCGCCGATGCGCTGATGATGGCCGTGTGGCGGCGTGGTCGCCCTCGGGAGGTTCTGCATCACTCCGACCAGGGCAGCCAATACACCAGCGAGCACTTCCAGAAGCTGCTGGTCGAGCAAGGCATCGTCTGCAGCATGAGCCGTGCCGGCGAGGTCTGGGACAACTCAGCCATGGAGAGCTTCTTCAGTTCCATGAAGACCGAGCGCATGGGGCGCAAGGTGTACCGAACTCGTGACCAGGCGCGTGCCGACGTGTTCGACTACATCGAGCGGTTCTACAACCCGACGCGCCGGCATTCGACGCTCGGCCAGCTACCGAAGCCCCGTACAGTTCGAACAAGCGCAGAAAGCTTAGGTCGGTGTCCATCGAACCGGCAGCAGCCCAACGCGAGGCTTCGGACAGCAGGCTGAGTTGGACCGGGAGCTCTGCGGGAGCCACCCGAAAACTTGATCAAACTTGATTTCTTCAGGGTGACGCAGTAGACTTGGCTGGCTATGCAAAGAGTGATCCACAGCGCCAAGCTCAAGCAGACCCTGCAAGCCCTTGGGTGGACGCAGAAGGACCTCGCCGCCGCGCTCGACGTGACGCCCCAGGCCGTGACCAACTGGATCAAGGGCGTCGACTTCCCTCGGCCGGACAAGCTGCTCAAGCTCGCGACGACCTTGAAGCTGGGTTTCGGCGATCTGATCCTCAGCCCGGCGCAAGGCCAGCCGGTTGTCGCTTTCCGGAAAAAGGCCGGCGCCAAGACGACCGACGTCCATATTCTCAAGGCAGAGGGCATGGGCTCGCTGTTGACGGCTCTCGTTCCTTTCCTTCCCGGCATCCGCTCGCTTCGAGCGCAGATTTCGGCGCCCACGACGCAGTACGACGCGCTGCAGGCCGCCGCAAGCGAGGTGCGGACGCGTATCGGGCTAGGGGAGCGGGCCGTCTTGTCTTATCAGCACTTGATCGGCGAGTTCGAGGTCAATGGCGCGGTCATCGTGCCGGTGCTCTGGGGTGAGAGGCAGAACCACAAGAACGCCCTCCACATCCTGCTTCCCCAGCACCGGGTGACCTTCATCTTCCTGAATTTGGACACCAGGCTCGAAGACTTCAAGTTCTGGATGGCGCACGAGCTCGCCCATGTCTACACCCCTGACATGGCAGGAACGGAAGAAGGCGAGGATTTCGCAGATGCCATGGCGGGGGCGCTGCTCTTCCCGAAGTCCCTGGCAGAGGTGGCGTATCCCCTGGCCGTCGGACAGAGGACGACGGCCGGGGAAATCCAGGAGTTGCAGCGACAGGCCTCTTCCCACGGCATTTCACTGTTTAGCGTGTTCTGCGAGATCAACCGCTACGCCGAAGCTCATGGCCTGCCCATGTTGAGGAGCAAGGGCCCCGAAATCCACGCGGTTCGCAACAGCACGCGAGGCCAATTGGTGAGCGAAGGCCTGTTCGAGCCGATGCCGCCGGAGCCTGGCGCCTACATCGCGGCCGCTCACAGCGTGTTCCGCAGCAACTTTTTCCCGGCGCTGCAGCGGATGATCAAGAGCCAGGGCACCGGACCGGGGTACGTCCAGCAGATCATGGATATCCCGATGCAGGACGCCGCGGCGCTCCACGGCGAGCTGAGTCGGTGACACTGGTTCTGCTTGACACCAACGCCTACCTCCGGTTGGCGAAGCGTGTCAGGCCCGTGGTGGGGATCAAGTTCGGTCAGAAGGGCTATGTGCTGACGGTACACCGGTCCGTCGAGGACGAGGTGCATCGCAGTCCCCGGTTACGAGCGAACTACCCGTGGTTTGACGGCGCGGAATTCGCCAGAGAGAGGCTAGCCAAACAGATCCGTTTGACTGCTGAGGAAAAGGCGTCGATCGACGCGGCGCGAAGCGTGTTGCATGGCTGGGTGCTGGCAGCCCCCGATTCATACACTTCAGGGGGGCGTTCGCCACCTGGCCCTACCGATTGTTGGCTGCTCGCACTTGGGCAAGTCAAGTCGGCCATCGTCGTCACGGACGACCTAGGGATGCACGCGCTGGCGGCCGAATTCAGAATCGACATCTGGCATGGCTACCAACTGTTGGACAAGCTTCGATCGGCCAAAGTCGTGGATGCGGCGTTGATCCGGGAGATCTACGATGCGCTCGAAGCCAATGGCGACCTGCCGAAGACATGGGCCAACGCGAAGCACACCGTGTTCCTGAAGATCTTCGGGCCACGGCCGGTGTGAGGCTTTCACGGGGTGAACACTGCCCGCGACCGGGGACTTTGGCCGCTCGCCAGATGGCAGTAAAACTACAGTAAAAACAACGCTTTGTGGCGCGCTCACCATTTTTTTCAGCGATCTCCTTCATCACGTGGATTTCCAGGTCCCGATCGGCCAGCATCTTCTTCAGCCGCGCGTTCTCCTGCTCGAGTTCGCGCAGCTTCTTCAAGTCGGCCGTGTCCATGGACCCGAAATGCCGCCGCCAGTTGCAAATCGTCTGCTCGCTGATCCCGTGTCGCTTGGCCATCTCGCCCACGGGGAAGGGCTCCATCATCCGCCCGCCGGGCTGACGTTGACGGCCACGTGCAACGCGTGGCGGCCGCCGCCGCGGATGACGCCTCGGAGCGGCGATACGTCGGCGAAGTCGCGGCCGACGGCGACGCGTACGTAATCGGCCGCGGGGCGGCGGTCGTTGGTGGGGTCGAACTCGACCCAGCCGTTAGCCGGGCACCACACCGAGACCCAGGCGTGCGAGGCGTCGGCCCCCACCAGGGCCTGCTCGCCGGGGCGGGGCCGTGAGCGCAGGTAGCCGCTCACGTAGCGTGCCGCCAGGCCCAGGCTGCGCAGCGCCGAAATCATCACGTGGGCGTAGTCCTGGCACACGCCGTGGCGCAGTCCCAGCGCCTGCGGAGCGCGGGTGTGCACCTCGGTGCTGTCGGGGTCGTAGGTGAATTCGGCGTGGATGCGGCGCATCAGCTCGTGCGCGGCGTCGAGCAGCGGGCGCCCTGGCGGGAAGCTGGGCGCGGCGAACGCGGCGGCCGCGTCGAACACGGGGGAGAAATCGCTGCCGAAACTGAACTCCTCGGCCGGCTCGCTGGGGCGGCCGGCGCGGTAGCGAAGCCGCGCGCGCACCTGCTCCCAGGGCGGGCTGGCCGCCCAGTCGGGCTGCGCGGGAGCCTGTACGCGTACGAGACTGACGGCGCGCACGCTCAGGGTGTCGTGGGGCGCATAGTGCGCGAAGAACAGGCGCTCGTTGCCGTAGGCGTCACGATCGCGGGCGAGGTGCTCTGGGCGCGGCTCGATGTCGCACTGGTAGGCCTCGCAGTGCTGCACCCCTTGCAGGCTCAGCGGGTGCAGCTGTGCCAGGTGGTGCGCGAGCTCCACCGCGGACTCGTAGTCGTAGCGGGTCTCGTGCTGCACGCGGTACAGCACGCCAGCATCATTCCCGGCCGAATCGACGGACGACATGGGCGCCTGCTCTCTCAGTACACGCCCAGCGAGCGGTCGGTGGCCATCGCGTGCGCGAAATAGCGCCGGCTGATCTCGTCGGCGAGTCGCCAGCCGCCCTCGACCGCGTGGGCCAGGGTTCGCTCCAGCGAGGCGTGGCGCTGATCCGCGCCGCAGCTGCACAGCTCGGGCAGCTGCCACACCTCGGGGTCGGGCGCCAGGGCCCGCAGCTCGTCGAGCTCGGATCGCTGGCCGGGTAGCTTGGCCAGGCGCGCGCGCAGGGTCTGCGTGACCCAGCCCAGGCTGCGCGGGTTCTCGCGGTCCAGCATCAGCAGGTCGAGCAGCGGCGGGATATCCAGGCGCTTCTGGTACAGCGCGCGGTAGGTGATGGTGCTGTCGAACAGCTCGAGCAACTGGTTGAAGGCGTCCTCGGCGTACACGGCACCGGTTTCGAAGGCCGTGCCCAGCGATTGCCCGAGCAGGCCCAGGCGCTCGATGTGGCGGCCGATGCTCAGCAGGCGCCAGCCGTCGTCGCGGGTCATGCGGTCGGTCTGCGCGCCGGTGATCGCGCCGAGCAGCTGGGCCAGCTGTTCCAGGCCGCGCAACGCGTCGGCCGCCGTCGCTTGTCCGCCGCGCGGGGTCAGGCGCAGCGCGGTGGCAGCGGCGATCCACTGCCGGTGGTCGCTGCCCAGGCGTTCGCGCACCTGGGAGGCGGCGCGCCCCAGGGACTGCAGGCTGAAGGGCAGGCCGAAGCAGGGCTCGCCGCCGCCGAGGCCGGCGACGATGGCACGCCCGAATCGCGCCGGGTCTTGCGCCAGCGGCTCGGCGGCCTCGGGCACCAGACCGCTGGCTCGGCACCAGCGGTCCAGCATGTCGCCGCGTCCGCCCTCCAGGTCGTCGTCGTCGATGATGGCCCGCAGCGCCAGCCGCGCCAACTGCGTGGCATGCTCGGCACGCTCGCAGTAGCGCCCCAGCCAGAACAGGTTCTCGGCGGCGCGACTGGTGACCACGCGGTGGCGTTCTGCCAGGTCCTGCGCACGGATCGGCGCCGGCAGCAGGCTGGAGCGGTCGACCGCGTCGCGGGTGATCACCCAGGCGTCCTGGCTGCCGCCGCCGGCCTGCATGGATACGGTGTTGCCCCCTGGCGAGGCCGTGCGCACCAGTCCGCCGGGAAGCACGCGCCAGCCGCCGGCGCCGTCGGACAGCGCATACACCCGCAGCATGGCCGCGCGCGCGTGCATGCGCCCTTCGCTCCACACCGGCACCTGGGGCAGCGGCAGGTACTGCTGCAGGGTGATCTGCTCGGGCTTGCGCTGCGCCCGCGCGCGCCAGACCTCGAGCTCGGCCGGGCCGAGCCCGGCCATCACGGTGGCCTCGAAGTCACACTGCGCGTGCACGGGCTTGACCACCCACTCGGCGAGGCGCTGCAGCGGCGCCTCGCACACGCCCTGCTCGCCGCACCACCAGGTCGGCAGCGAGGGCAGTTGCAGGGGCTGGCCGAGCAGGGACTCGCACAACTTGGGCATGAAGCCCTGCAGCGCCGGGGACTCGAGGAAGCCGGCTCCCAGCGCGTTGGCCAGCAGCACCTTGCCGGCTCGCACGGCCTGCAGCAGCCCGGGCACGCCGAGCATCGAGTCCGGGCGCAGCTCCAGCGGGTCGCAGAAGCTGTCGTCGAGCCGACGCAGCATCGCATGCACCGGCTCCAGGCCGCGCACGGTCTTCAGGAACAGCCGGTCCTCGCGCACCGTCAGGTCGCTGCCCTCGGCCAGGGTGATGCCCAGGTAGCGAGCGAGGTAGACCTGCTCGAAATAGGTCTCGCTGTAGGGCCCGGGGGTGAGCAGCACGATTCGAGCATCGCCGTCGCCGCCACGCGGCGCCAGGCGCTGCACGGTGTCCATCAGCAGGCGGTAGCTGGCGGCCAGGCGCTGCACCCGCAGCGCCGCGAAGGCCTGCGGGAACAGCCTGGAGATGAGAAGGCGGTTCTGCAGCAGGTAGCCCAGCCCCGACGGGGCCTGCACCCGCTGGTTGACCACGCGCCACTCCCCGTCGGGCCCGCGGGCGAGGTCGAAGGCGGCGATGTGCAGCCACACCGAGCCGGCGGGGCGGTGGCCCTGCACGGCGCGCAGGTAGCCGGGGTGGCCCTGCACCAGCGCCGCCGGAAGCAGGCCCTGGCGCAGCACCCGCTGCTGGCCGCTGTACACGTCGTCGAGCACCGCGTTGAGCAGCGCGGCGCGCTGCGCGGCGCCGGCTGCGATGCGCGCCCAGGCGGGGGGGTCGATGATCAGCGGGAACAGATCCAGCGACCAGCTGCGGCTGGCCTGGTCGGAGTCCGCGTGCACGTTGTAGGTGACGCCGTCTTCCAGGATCTGCTGCTGAAGGCTGCCCTGGCGGCGCTCCAGCCCGGCGAAGCCCTCGCTGCCCAGCAGCTCGAAAAAGCGCTGCCAGCTGGGGGTCAGGTCGCCGCCGCGCTGGCCGTCGGAGACGCGGCCGCGCAATTCGTCCCAATGCCCGGCGCGCGCCGCCGCGGCAAGCTCGCGCGCCAGTGCTCCGGGTGCTTCACCCGACAACGAGGAGAACAGGCCGCCCATGCCGCGATTGTGACACGCCGTGTCAGGGCCGTCGCAGGTCCAGGGTCATCGGGAACTCCATCCCGGGCCGGGCCGGCGCCACGCGCATCGGCCCCGGCGTGTGCCCGATGCGGAAAAACCGCGCCAGGCGCCGGCTTTCGGCCTCGTAGGCGTTGACAGGCAGGGTTTCGTAGTTGCGCCCGCCGGGGTGCGCCACGTGGTACTGGCAGCCGCCCAGCGAGCGCTCCATCCAGTTGTCCACGACGTCCACGGTCAGCGGCGCATGCACGCCGATGCTCGGACGCAAGGCCGATGGGGACCTCCACGCGCGATAGCGCACGCCGCAGACGAACTCGCCGGCGCGCCCGGTGGGATGCAGGGGCAGCGCGTGGCCGTTGACGGTCACCGCGTGGCGGCTGTCGACCAGGCCGCGGGCCTTGATCTCGATGCGTTCGAGCGAGGAGTCGACGTAGCGCACCGTACCGCCCACCGCCCCTTCCTCGCCCATGACGTGCCAGGGCTCCAGCGCCAGGCGCAGCTCGAGCTCGACGCCCGCCACCGCAAGCTGGCCGAGCGCCGGGAAGCGGAACTCGAAATGCGGCGCGAACCACGCGGCGTCGAAGCCGAAGCCGGCATCGGCGAGTTCGCGCAGCACATCGTCGAAATCCATGGCCACGAAGCTGGGCAGCAGGAAGCGGTCGTGCAGCGCGGTGCCCCAGCGCTGGAGGGGCGCCTCGTAGGGGCGGGCCCAGAAACGCGCCACCAGGGCGCGCAGCAGCAATTGCTGCACCACGCTCATGCGCGCGTGCGGGGGCATCTCGAAGGCGCGCAGCTCGAGCAGCCCCAGGCGCCCGGTGGCGCTGTCCGGGTTGTACAGCTTGTCGATGCAGAACTCGGCGCGGTGGGTGTTGCCCGTGACGTCGATCAGGATGTTGCGAAGCGTGCGGTCGACCAGCCACGGCGGCGCCCGCTCGCCGAGGCGCTCGCGCGTGGCGCGCAGCTCGCCCAGCGCGATCTCCAGCTCGCGCACCTGGTCGTTGCGCGCCTCGTCGATGCGCGGGGCCTGGCTGCTCGGGCCGATGAACAGGCCGCTGAACAGGTAGCTCAGCGAAGGATGGTTGTGCCAGTATGCGAGCAGGCTGGCCAGCAGGTCCGGGCGTCGCAGGAAGGGGCTGTCCTGCGGCGTGGCGCCTCCCAGCACCACGTGGTTGCCGCCGCCGGTTCCGGTGTGGCGTCCGTCCAGCATGAACTTCTCGGCCCCCAGGTGGGTCTCGAACGCGGCCAGGTAGAGGAACTCGGTCTGCTCCACCAGTTGCTTCCAGTCGTGGGCCGGATGGATGTTGACCTCGATCACCCCGGGGTCGGGGGTGACCTGCAGGATTTCCAGGCGGGGATCGCGCGGCGGCGGGTAGCCCTCGAGAACCAGCTTGACGCGCAGGCGCCGGGCCGTGGCCTCCACGGCGGCGAGCAGCTCCAGGTAATCGTCCACCTCGGCCAGCGGGGGCAGGAACACGTAAAGGATTCCCGCGCGTGCCTCCACGCACAGCGCGGTGCGCAGGGTCGCTGCGGCCGACTGTCCGCGCGCGGGCGCGCCGGCGGCGGTGCCCCGCTGCGGTGCGTCACCGCCGGCCATCGGCACCGCGCTGGTGCCGTCGTCCCCATCCCTGTGCGCGTCCTGTGCGTCCTGTGCGTCCTGTGCGTACTGCGCGCGCAGCCGTGCGGCCTCGGCAAGGGGTGCGCGCGGCGCGAAGGGATCGGGCGAGAGCTCCGTGCGCCGGTCGTTCGGCGTGGCCCACGGCAGGCTGTCCAGCGGCAGGCGCCAGCCCATCGCCGAATCGCCCGGAACCAGGTACATGCGAGCGTCGCGGAACAGCCAAGGCCCGGATACCCAGCGCCGCCCGCGCAAGCCGGGGCCGGCCGCCTCGCACCGCAGCGGCAGCGCGTAGCCCACCGCACTGCGCAGGCCGTTCCCGAACACGCGCCGCAGGCGCTCGCGCTCGAGCTCGTCGTCGAGCCTGGCGTCGAAAGGGTCCACGTTGACAGGCAGCCGGCGCTCGCGCCACAGGTAGTACCAGGTGTCCTCGTAGCCCTCGCATATATGCGCCGGCTCCACGCCCAGGGCGTCGACCAGCGCGAGCATGAACATGTGCGCCTGCTCGGTGCTGCTGCTGCCCGGCTCGCGCTCGTCGGCGAACAGCGAGGGGTCGTGCCAGCAGGGCTGGCCGTCGCGGCGCCACACGGCAGACAGGGCCCAGCGCGGCAGCTGCTCGCCCGGGTACCACTTGCCCTGGCCGAAGTGCAGGAAGCCCCCGTGGCTGTAGCGCCCTGCCAGGCGCGTGATCAAGGCGCCGGCATAGCCGCGCTTGGTGGGGCCGAGCGCCTCGGTGCTCCACTCGGCCGCGTCACGGTTCACCGTGGCCACGAAGGTGGGCTCGCCTCCCTGGGTCAGGCGCACGTCGCCGTCGACCAGCGCCAGGTCCACCCGCGCGCCCAGCTCGAGCACGCCCTGCCACTGGGCGTCGGTGTAGGGCCGCGTGACCCGCGGGGACTCCAGCAGGCGCAGCACCTGCATGGTGTGCTCGAACTCGACCTCGCATTCGTCGAGCAGGCCCTCCACCGGCGCGGCCGAAGCCGGGTGCGGGGTGCAGGCCAGCGGAATGTGCCCTTCCCCTGCGAGCAGCCCGGAGGTCGGATCCAGCCCGATCCAGCCCGCGCCAGGCAGGTAGACCTCGCACCAGGCGTGCAGGTCGGTGAAGTCCCGCTCGGCGCCACTGGGCCCGTCCAGCGCCTTGACGTCGGGCACGAGCTGGATCAGATAGCCCGATACGAAGCGCGCGGCCAGCCCGAGGTGGCGCAGCGCCTGCACCAGCAGCCAGCCGGTGTCGCGGCAGGAGCCGGAGCCCAGCTCCAGCGTGCACTCGGGGGTCTGCACTCCGGGCTCCATGCGGATGACGTAGCGGATGTCGTGCTGCAGGCGCTGGTTGAGCCCGACCAGGAAGTCCACGATGCGCCGCGGACGCCGGTCGATGGAGTCGAGCAGCTGGCGCAGCCGCGGGGTCAGCGGCCCGGCGGCCAGGTACGGCGCCAGGTCGGCGGCGAGCGCCTCACCGTAGGCGAAGGGATAGTGCTCGGCGCCGGGCTCGAGAAAAAAGTCGAAGGGGTTGTACACCGCCATCTCGGCCACCAGGTCCACGGTGACCTCCAGCGCCCTCGCCCGTTCGGGAAAGGTGACTCGCGCCAGGTAGTTGGAGAAGGGATCCTGCTGCCAGTTGATGAAATGCCCGGCCGGCTCGATGCGCTGGCTGTAGGCCAGGATCGGGGTTCGCGCGTGCGGCGCCGGGCGCAGCCTGATGACGTGCGGTGCCAGGTTGACCGGGCGGTCGAAGCGGTAGCGAGTGACGTGGGTGAGGGCTACGTGGATGGACATGCGGCACCTGCGCGCGAAGGGGTCGGAGAAGGGCGGAGGTCGCGACGGCATCAGCCGCGGCGGGCGGCGAGGCCTCAGGCGGCGAGGAAGTCCTGGCTGATGGCGCTGCCCAGCTCGTTGATGCGCCCCAGGAAGTCGGTCAGGTAGGCATGCAGCCCGGTGGCCATGATGTCCTCGATGCGTCCGAACTGGAGTTGCGCGTTGAGCAGCCCGGCCCGACGCAGGGTCTCTGCCGACTGCGGGTTGGCCACCTTCGATAGGTTGCTGACGACCTCCGACATGCACGCGGCCAGCGAACGCGGCATGTTGGCGCGCAGGATCAGCAGCTCGGCGACCCGCTCGGGGGTGATGGCCTCGCGGTAGGTCTTGCGGTACACCTCGAAGCCCGACACCGAGCGCAGCACGCCGGCCCAGTGGTAGAAGTCCAGCTCCTGCCCGCGGTTGCCGCCCGAGCCATGGAACTCCGAGGCGTGTGCGTGGAACTTCACGTCCAGCAGCCGCGCCGTGTTGTCGGCGCGCTCGAGCAGGGTGCCGATGCGCAGGAAGTGGAAGGCCTCGTCGCGCAGCATGGTGCCCGAGGTGACGCCCCGCAGCAGGTGCGAGCGGTACTTGACCCACTCGAACAACTCGCTGGGATCGCGCCGGATGCGGGGCTCGGCGGCCAGGCGCTGCAGTTCCAGCCAGGTCTGGTTCACCGTCTCCCAGGCCTCGGTGGTGATGGCGCCGCGCACCGCGCGGGCGTTCTCGCGCGCGGCGCGCAGGCAACTGCAGATCGAAGAGGGGTTCGCGCTGTCGCGCACCATGAAGGCCAGCACGTTGTCGGCGTTGATGTCGCCGTGCCGGGCCTTGAAATCGGCGGTGAGCTCGGAAATGCCCAGCACGCTGGCCCAGCCTTCGCTGCTGGCCTCGGCCGAGGGCTGCAGCAGCTCGGACTGCACGTGCACGTCGAGCATGCGCGCGGTGTTCTCGGCGCGCTCGGTGTAGCGGGCCATCCAGAACAGGTGATCGGCGGTTCGGCTCAGCATGTCGAGTCTTCCGGAAAAGGGTTCAGGGGCGAGGCGCCGGGCGCGTCGGCGCACTCAGCGCTCTAGCACCCAGGTGTCCTTGGTGCCGCCGCCTTGCGATGAGTTGACGACCAGCGAGCCCTCGGCCAGCGCGACCCGCGTCAGCCCGCCCGGGGCGATGCTCACCGTCTTGCCCGAGAGCACGAAGGGGCGCAGGTCGATGTGGCGAGGCGCGATTCCCGCCTCGACGTAGGTGGGACACGTCGACAGGGCCAGGGTCGGCTGCGCGATGTATTGCTCCGGATGCGCGCGAAGCTTCTCCGCGAAGCTGGTGATCTGCGCGCGCGTGGCCGCCGGCCCCACCAGCATGCCGTAGCCGCCGGCGCCGTGCACTTCCTTGACCACGAGCTCCGGCAGGTGCGCGAGCACGTAGTCCAGGCTTTGCGGGTCGCGGCACAGATGGGTGTGCACGTTGCTCAGGCGGGGCTTCTCGCCCAGGTAGAACTCCACCATCGCCGGAACGTAGGGGTAGATGGACTTGTCGTCGGCCACGCCGGTTCCCACCGCGTTGGCCAGGGTCACGTTGCCGGCGCGGTACGCGGCCATGAGGCCTTCGCAACCCAGCGTCGAGTCGGCGCGGAACATCCGCGGATCGATGAAGTCGTCGTCGATGCGGCGGTAGATCACGTCCACCCGCTGCGGGCCCTGGGTGGTGCGCATGTACACGAAGTCGTCACGCACGAACAGGTCCTGGCCCTCGACCAGTTCGACCCCCATCTGCTGCGCCAGGAAGGCGTGCTCGAAATACGCCGAGTTGTACATCCCGGGGGTGAGCACGACCACCGTCGGATCGCTCACCCCCTGCGGGGCGACGTCGCGCAGCTTTTCCAGCAGCATGTCCGGGTAGCGCGCCACCGGCGCGATGGGGTAGCGGGAGAACAGGTCCGGGAACAGGCGCATCATCATGCGCCGGTTCTCCAGCATGTAGCTCACGCCCGAGGGCACCCGCAGGTTGTCCTCCAGCACGTAGTAGCGGCCCTGGCCATCGGCGTCGGGCGCGCGCACGATGTCGACCCCGGCGATGTGGGCGTAGACCTGGTGGGGAATGCTCACGCCCATCATCTCAGGGCGGAACTGGCGGTTGCCCAGCACCAGCTCGCGCGGCACGATGCCGGCACGCAGGATGTCCTGCTCGTGGTAGATGTCGTGAATGAACCGGTTCAGCGCGGTCACGCGCTGCACCAGCCCGGCTTCCAGCTCGATCCATTCGGCAGCCGGAATGATGCGCGGGATCAGGTCGAAGGGAATCAGGCGCTCGGTGCCGGCCTCGTCGCCGTAGACGGCGAAGGTGATGCCCACGCGGCGGAAGATCAGCTCGGCTTCTTCGCGCTTGGCCTGCATGGTCTCGACCGGCTGGAGCCGCAACCAGGCTTCGTACGGGGCGTAGTGGGTGCGCACCGCGCCGCTGATCTCGGTCATCTCGTCGAATTTGCGCATCGTCGTCTCGGCTGTCGCAACTGTGTGGGACCGTACGCCAACGCGCGACCCCGCGGAACGTCAAGCAATTTCCAGGCCAAGAAAACGTCCGGCCAGCTCACGCGCGGCGCCGCCCCGCCACTTGCAGCAACTGGGCGCACACCGCGACCGCAATGCATTCAGGAGACTTGTCCGGGATCGCGTCAACCCCGACGGGACAGGCAAAGCGCTCGAGAGGCCGCGCGCCGAAGCCCAGCGCCTCGATAGAGGGCGCCCGATGGCGCCAAGGGGACCTCTGCCTGCAGGGCGTCGAACGCGATGCACTCGATGTGCGCCGGATCTTCGCCGCCATTGCGCTGTTGCATTTCCTGTCAGGCAGCGAATACGTCCTCGCGCTCGTCGATCCATGGCGCCTCGCATGGAGGGATTCTGAGAAGGCGCACGGTGGCGCGTCCGACATGCCCCGCGCCGTGCAATTGCGGGGAAAACAGGGGTTCTGGGCACACCAGCCCGTGCGAGTTTGCTGAGCCTGACTGCGGGGGCGGGTCGGGGGTGATGGCGTCGACAACAAGTCTCGTCAAATCTGACGGGGCTGCGCCATCGGCACGCTCCTTGCTTGTCCTGGATGAACCTTCACGCCAGGTTCGCATCGTTCCCCTGTTGGTTGTCGTCATGGTCGAAGTTCGCGCCTGCGGGCGGACTTCCGCCCGGGTGATGGGATCTCTTCGTACACCTTACGGTGTGCACCAAGTGCGAGCATCGTAGTGCTCCGAATCGGCCGCGATGCACCGCGGTGCGACGCGCAGCGCAGTGAGTTCGCGCCGGGGCTCCGAGGGCGCCAAGTGCTAAGCACATGGACGCCGTCAGGCCTTGCACAGGTGTCCCCACCGTGTTGACTCGGGATCGCGCCATGCTAACATGGTATACAACGAGAGTTGTTTTCGTATACTTTAAATTTATTCCCTTCGGGAATGCGGCGGGCTCGAGGGGACCGAAGAGGCCGGGTCCGCGCCGTCCGGAGGCGCGCCTGGATGGCCTGGGAGATACGTCATGGATCCCGTGAGCGAGCACGCAACGGTCAGGCCCAGCCTGCTACGGCTGCATGGCATCTGCAAGATCTACCCCACTGTGGTGGCTAACGATGGTGTCGACCTCGACGTCGCCGAGGGCGAGATTCACGCAGTGCTGGGTGAGAACGGCGCGGGCAAGTCGACGCTGATGAAAATGATCTACGGTGTCACCAAGCCCACCGCCGGGGAGATGTTCTGGCGCGGCGAGAAGATGCGCGTGCACAGCCCGGCGCAGGCCCGTGCGCTGGGAATCGGCATGGTGTTCCAGCATTTCTGCTTGTTCGAGACCCTGACCGTGTGCGAGAACGTCGCGCTCGGCATGTCCGATGCGCCGCCGCTGCCGGAACTGGCACGGCGGATCGAGCTCATGTCGCAGAAGTACGACTTGCCGGTTTCGCCGCAGCGCCATGTGCATGCCTTGTCGGTCGGCGAGCGTCAGCGCGTGGAAATCCTGCGCTGCCTTCTGCAGAACCCTAAGCTGCTGATCCTCGACGAGCCGACCTCGGTGCTCACGCCGCAGGCCGTGCGCGGCCTGTTCGACACGCTGCGCAAGCTCAGTGTGGAAGGCTGCGCCGTGCTGTACATCAGCCACAAGCTCGACGAGATCCAGGAGGTATGTCACGTCGCTACCGTGCTGCGGGGCGGCAAGGTGGTCGGTCATTGCCGCCCCGCAGAGGAAACCCCGAAGAGCCTGGCGCGCATGATGATCGGCCGAGACCTTCCGGTGTGCGAGCACGGCGAGGCTAGGCAGGGCCGGGAGCCGCGGCTTCGCCTGTCCGGCGTCAACCGCGAGGCTGAAGACCAGTTCGGAGTCGACCTGCGCGACGTGCACCTCGAAGTGCATGCCGGAGAGATCGTCGGAATCGCCGGAATTTCTGGCAACGGCCAACAGGAGCTGTTGAGCATCATCTCCGGCGAGCAGCCGTTCGCGCTCAAATTCCCCGTGCACATCATGGGCCGTGAGGCGGGGCGCCTGTCGCCCGGCGCGAGGCGTCGCCTAGGGTTGTGCTTCGTTCCCGAGGAACGATTGGGGCGCGGCGCGGTTCCAGGCATGTCTCTGGCCGAAAACGCGATTCTCACCGGCGCCTACGTGCTCGATTTCGTCCGCCACGGCCTGGTTCGTGTGGCGCGCGCGCGGGCCTTCTCGGTAGAGTGCATCGATAGGTTCGACGTTCGCTGCCCGGGTCCTGATGCGCCGGCACGCTCGTTGTCGGGAGGCAACCTGCAGAGGTACATCGTCGGCCGCGAGATCCTGCAGCGCCCGAAGCTTCTGGTAGTGGCGCAGCCGACTTGGGGCGTCGATGTCGGCGCGGCGGCCTTCATTCGCCAGAGCCTGATCGACCTGCGCAACGAGGGATGCGCGGTGCTGGTGGTTTCCGAGGAGCTCGAGGAGCTGTTCGAGATCTGCGACCGCATCGCGGTCATGGCCAAGGGCAGGCTGTCGCCCGCGCGCAAGGCCTCGGAAATCGACGTTGAGGACATCGGCGTGTGGATGAGTGGGTTGTGGCCGCAGCCCGGCGACGATACCGGCGCGCTGGCGCACGCGGGCGCGGCGGATCCCAGGGAGTTTCCCCATGCTGTGTAGGCTCGAACCTCGCGCGCGTGCGTCGAATGCCATGTTCTACGCGGCGCCGTTCCTTGCCATGCTGCTCACTGTGGCCACGGGGCTGTTGCTGTTCGCGCTGCTGGGCAAGAACCCGTGGACCAGCTTCCAGGCCTTCTTCGTGACACCGGTCTCCACGCTGTACGGGGTCACCGAGTTGCTGCTCAAGGCGACCCCTCTGATGCTGTGTGGCGTGGGTCTGGCGGTGTGCTACCGCGCGCGTATCTGGAACATCGGTGCTGAGGGCCAATACGTGATGGGCGCGGTCGCCGCCACCGCCTTCGCGTTGCACGTGGGCGCCGGCAACAGCTACGCCTCGCCGAGCTACCTGCTGCTGTTTGGAACCATGGTCGCGGGCGCGCTCGGCGGAATGGCTTGGGCGGCGATCCCCGCGCTTTTGCGCACCCGTTACAACGCGAACATCATCCTGACCTCGCTGATGCTGGTGTATGCAGCGCAGCTGATCGAGTCCTGGTTGGTGTTCGGCCCTATGCAGGACCCCAAGGGAATGAACTTCCCGCAGACACCGACACTGGCGGCCTGCGTCACGCTTCCAACCATCGTCCACGGAACCCGGCTGACCCTGGCCTTCCCGTTCGCGCTGCTGCTGCTGGCGGCGGCGCATCTGTTCCTGAGCCGCTCCTACCTCGGCTACAAGCTGCGCGTCGCCGGCGAGGCCGAGGCGGCAGCGCGCTACGCGGGCTTCTCGGCATCGCGCATGGTCTGGGTGGCGATGCTCGTCAGCGGCGCTTGCGCCGGAATCGCCGGCATGGCCGAGGTGACCGGACCGATGGGCCAGCTCACCGACCAGATCAGCGTGGGCTACGGCTTTGCCGCGATCATCGTCGCCTACGTGGGGCGGCTGAGCCCGCTGGGCATCTTCCTGTCGAGCATCCTGCTGGCGCTGTTCTACCTCGGCGGCTACCAGGCGCAGGTGTCGCTGAACCTGCCGGCAGCCATCTCGCAGATCTTCCAGGGCCTGCTGCTGTTCTACCTGCTGGCGGCCAACGTGCTGATCAACTACCGCGTGCGCTGGGTCTCCTGGCGCAGCGCGCAGGGCTGAACCAGGAGTTCCCGATGGTCCAAGACCTTCTCGTCTCCACGCTGTCGTCGTGCATCGTCGCGGCGACACCGCTGGTCATCGCCGGGCTCGGCGAACTCGTGGTCGAGCGATCCGGCGTGCTCAACCTCGGGATCGAGGGCATGATGGCAGTGGGCGCGGTCGTCGGCTTCGCCTTCGCCCACGACACCCGTTCGGTGTGGACCGGCGTCGCTATGGCAATGGTCGCAGGTACGCTGCTCGCGCTCGCCTTCGGCGTGGCCACGCTGACCCTGCTCGCCGACCAGGCGGCGACCGGGCTGGCGCTGACAATCTTCGGCCTAGGCCTGTCGGCCTTCATCGGCAAACACTACGAGTCGATGGCGGTCGCGCCGGTGCACTCGATCGCGATTCCGCTGCTCGACCGCGTTCCGATCCTCGGCCGCATCCTGTTCGACCAGCAGAGCCTGGTCTACCTGTCGTGGGGACTGTTCGCGGCCGTGCAGTGGTTCCTCATGCGCTCGCGCTGGGGGCTCGTGCTGCGCGCGGTGGGGGAATCCCCGTTGGCTGCGCACGACGTCGGCTACCCGGTGATCGCGATCCGCTTCGCCGCGGTGGCCTTCGGCGGCGCCATGGCGGGCGTGGCCGGAGCCTTTCTTTCCGAGTTCTACACGCCACTGTGGGTCGAGGGCATGGTCGCTGGGCGCGGCTGGATCGCCGGTGCGCTGGTCGTGTTCGCGACCTGGCGTCCGGTGCGCCTGATGGTCGGCGCCTATCTGTTCGGATTCGTCATGGTCGCAGCGTTGTTCGTTCAGGCCTCGGGGGCGCGCATCGCGATTCCCTCGCAGTGGCTGAACTCGCTGCCGTACTGGGCGACCATCCTCGTGCTGGTGCTGATCTCGCGCGACAAGCAGACCATCCGTCTGAATTCGCCGGCTTCGCTCGGCTCGTCGTTTCGCGTCGACGGCTGAGCGCGCCGGCGGTCGCATCCCCCGTTTCCCTTCCGCTTGCCCCAAACCCGTTCCATCCAGGAGAAGTGTCATGCAGCGTCGTACTGCCCTCAAACTCGCCGCTTCGGGAGTCGCCTCCACGTTCGCTCCCGGCTTGCTCGGCCGCGCCTCGGCAGCTGAACCGCTGAAGGCCGCCTGGGTCTACGTCGCGCCGATCGGCGACGTGGGCTGGAGCTATTCCCACGACCTCGGCCGCAGGGCCGTGGCCAAGGCCTTCGGCTCAAAGCTGCAGACCAGCTTCGTCGAGAGCGTGCCCGAAGGCCCGCAGTCCGAGCATGTGTTCCGCGACCTGGCGATGGCCGGCAACAAGGTGATCTTCGCCACGTCCTTCGGTTACATGGACTCGGTGATCAAGGTCGCCCGGCAGTTCCCCGACGTCGAGTTCCAGCAGGCCACCGGCTACAAGACCGCCCCCAACGTCGGCGAATACGACGTGCGTACCTACGAGGGTGCCTACCTGGCGGGAATCGTTGCCGGCAGCATGACCAGGACCAACAAGATCGGATTCGTCGCCACGTTCCCGATTCCCGAGGTGGTGCGCAACATCAATGCCTTCAACCATGGGGCTCGCAGTGTGAACCCGAAGGTCACGACCAACGTGGTCTGGATCAGCACCTGGTACGACCCGGGCAAGGAACGCCAGGCCGCGCTGACCCTGATTAGCCAGGGCGCCGACGCGTTGCTGCAAAACTCCGATTCGCCGGCGGTGGTGCAGGCCGCCGAGGAAAAGAAGGTCTGGGCCTTCGGCTGGGATTCCGACATGCACACCTTCGCCCCGACGCAGCAGCTCGGCGCGGTGGCGCTGAACTGGACGCCGCGGTACACCGAGGTGATCCAGGGCGTGCTCGACGGCACGCTCAAGCGCGATGCCTCGGTCTGGTACGGGCTGAAGCAGAAGTCGATCGCGCTAACCCGCCTCAACCCGGCCGTCCCAGCCGCGGTGCACACGGTGCTCGAACAGCGCATCGCCGGAATCATCTCCGGTGAGCACCCGGTATTCGAGGGGCCGATCAAGGACCAGTCCGGCAAGATCGTGGTACCGGCCGGCACCAGCCTAGAGGACGCCCAGCTGCACCAGTTGCACTACTACATGGAAGGTGTCCAGGGCACCCTTCCCGGTGGCCGCTGAAACGGCCCGCGGAGCAGCCGCGCCGCGCGCGCGCGGCGGCGCTCCTTCGCTCGCGCAGATGCTGCGGCATCTGCGGCATGCGAACGTGGTCGCGCTGCGCGCGCTCGCCCTCGGACACCATCCCTTCGGTGCCATCCTGGTTGCGCCCGACCACGCGACGGTGCTGCTCGAGCAGGGCAACATCGATTCGGTTCAGCACGCCGAGTCGACGCTGGCGAGGATCGCCGCGGGCCAGCTGGCGCCGGACTACCTGTGGGGCTGCACGCTGTACACGACCTTCGAGCCCTGCGTGATGTGCGCCGGCACCCAGTATTGGGCCAACATCGGCAGGGTGGTCTACGGTGCGTCCGAGCGCACGCTGCTGGGCCTGACCGGCGACCACGAGCAGAACATGACCTTCGACCTGCCCTGCCGCGAAGTGTTCGCACGCGGCCAGAAGCCGATCGAGGTGCACGGGCCGTTCGCCGAGATCGAGCAGGAGCTGCTCGAGCCGCACAGCCACTTCTGGCGCGGCGCGGGCGCACGCTGAGCCGAGGAAGGGCGCGAATCATGGCCACGTTGGCGATCCGGCACGCCGAGCTGCTGGTGACGATGGACGGCGAGCGCCGCGAGATCCGCGACGGCGCCATGCTCGTCGATGGGCATCGCATCGTGCAGGTCGGCCCGAGCGCCAGCGTGCCGGCGCAGGCTGACCGGGTGATCGACCTGTCCGGGCACATCGTGATCCCGGGGTTGGTCAACACGCACCACCACATGTACCAGAGCCTGACCCGCGCGATCGCCGCGGCCCAGGACGCCGAACTCTTCGGTTGGCTTCGCACGCTGTACCCGATCTGGGCCGGACTCACCCCGGAGATGGTCGAGGTGTCCACGCTGAGCGCGATGGCCGAGCTGCTGCTGTCGGGCTGCACCACATCGAGCGACCACCTCTATCTCTACCCCAACGGCTGCCGCCTCGACCACAGCATCGAGGCCGCCGCGCGCATCGGCATGCGCTTCCACGCCAGCCGCGGCAGCATGAGCGTGGGGGTCAGCCGGGGCGGACTGCCGCCCGACTCGCTGGTGGAGGACGAGGCGAGCATCCTGCGCGACACCCAGCGCCTGATCGAGACCTACCACGACCCCGAGCCTGGCGCGATGCTGCGGGTGGTGGTCGCCCCCTGCTCCCCGTTCTCGGTCAGCCGCGACCTGATGCGCGAATCGGCGGCGCTGGCGCGCCACTACGGGGTTTCGATGCATACCCACCTGGCGGAGAACGCCCTCGACGTGGCCTACAGTCGCGAGCGTTTCGGGATGAGCCCGGCGGAGTACGTGCAGGACCTGGGCTGGGTAGGTCCCGACGTCTGGCACGCGCACTGCGTGCAGCTCGACGCCGCGGGAATCGAACTGTTCGCGCGCAGCGGCACCGGAGTCGCCCACTGTCCCTGCTCGAACATGCGCCTGGCCTCGGGGATCGCGCCGATCCGCGCCATGCGCGACGCCGGCGTGGCCGTCGGCCTCGGGGTTGACGGCTCGGCCTCGAACGATTCCGGGCAGATGCTGGGGGAGGTGCGCCAGGCGCTGCTGCTGCAGCGCGTGGGTTCCGGGCCGGGCGCGATGAGCGCGCGCGAGGCGCTGGAAATCGCCACGCTCGGTGGCGCGCGGGTGCTGGGGCGCGACGACATCGGCGCGCTGCGGCCCGGAATGGCCGCCGATTTCGTCGCCTTCGACCTGCGGCGCCCGGGACTTGCCGGTGCCTTGCACGACCCGCTCGCGGCGCTGGTGTTCTGCCAGCCGGGAGAGGTCGCCTACAGCGTGATCCACGGCCGCGTGGTCGTCGATGGCGGGCGCCTGACCACGGTCGACACGGGGCCGCTGGTGGAGCGCCACAACCGGCTGGCGCGGCAGCTCGTCGAAGGCGCCTGAGCCGCGATCCGCGGCTGTCGCCTGTTCAGCCTACCAGGGTCTGCAGGCGCCGCACGGCATCGCGCGCCTGCCGTCCGAGCCGCGCCATGTCCAGTCCCGGGATCGCTCCGTCCTCGGCCACCACGCGCCCCGCGACCAGCAGCGCGCGCAGGCTCGCACCCCCGCTGGCCACGGGGGCGATCGCCGCGTCGTGCAAGCCGAAATGACGCGGCTGGTCGAGACGATAGATCGCCAGGTCGGCGGACTGCCCCGGCGCCAGCGTGCCGACTCCCTGCAGGCCCAGCACCTCGGCGCCGCCGGCGGTGCCCCAGCGGACCACGTCCTCCACCGTCGCGTCGGCGGCTCCCTGTTCCCCGGCGCCGCCGGCGAAGCCGGGACGCGCCAGGTGCCCGCCGCGCGCGCGTGCCATGAGCCAGGCCGCGTGGGCCTCCTGCAGCATGTCGCAGGCTTCGTTCGACGCCGCCCCGTCGACCGCGAGGGAAATGGGCGAGCCCGCCTGCTGCAGCGCCTTTACCGGGGCGATTCCGCTGCCCAGGCGTCCGTTGCTCTGCGGGCAATGCGCGATACCGGTTCGGGTGCGTCCGAGCTCGGCGATGTCCGCGTCGCTCAGCTTGACGAGGTGGGCGAACCACACGTCGGGCCCGAGCCAGTCGACCCCGGCGACGAACTCGATCGGGCTGCAGGCATGCCGGGCGTGCGCGACCTCCTGGTAGATCACCGTCTCCGACAGATGCGAGTGCAGGCGCAGCCCGAGCGAGCGAGCATGTGCGGCGGTCTCGCGTAGCTCCTGCGGCTGCATCGAGAACAGCGGCGTCGTCGGCGCGGCGACGACGCGCCGCATCGCCCGGGGCGAATCATCGTGGTACAGCGCGCGCAGCCTGCCGAGATCGTCGAGGTAGTCGCGCAGCGATTCCGGGCGCTGGGCGCCGGGAATCCCGGACTCGAAGTCGCGGCTGCGCGTCGCCCCGCCCCGGCACAGCACCATGCGCAGGCCCAGGCGCTCGGCCTCCTCGAACAGGATCGCGGGCCCGTCGAAGCCGATTCCCGGCCAGTGGTAGTAGTGGTGATCGGCGACGGTCGCGCAGCCCGAAAGCGCCAGCTCGATCAGTCCGATGCGCGCCGCCAGCCGCAGCAGCTCCCCGTCGAAGGCTCCGCGGAAGCGAAAGGGCACGGCCTCGAGCCAGGGCGTGAGCGTGGCGTCGATGCCCCCCGGAACCCCCTTGAGCAGGGATTGCGCGAGGTGGTGGTGGGTGTTTACCCAGGCCGGGTAGATCACGCAGTCGGTGGCATCGAGCACGCGCTCGCCGGGTTCGCGCCGCAGCCGGCCGATGGCCTCGATGCGGTCGCCGCGGATGCGCAGGTCGCAGGCCGCGGCGCGCGCTTGCTTGCCCCCGAATCCGGTCAGCAGCGCCTGCGCGCCCTGCACGAGCAGCGAGGGCTGGGCGTTCGAGGTGGGCGAGGGGGTGGAGGTGTCGGTCATGGATTCGGCTCTCGTGGGCGGGCGCGATGCGCGCCGCGGTCTCAGGCGTCGGCGGCGGCGTGCAGCAGCGCCGACAACTCGCGGCAGTGGTTCAGGAACTCGGGGCTGTTGCGCCATTCGTCGTCGCGCTGCGGCGGCCCGTCGATGGCCAGGTCGGCGACGACACGGCCCGGGCGCGCCGCCATCACGACCACGCGCGTCGACAGAAACACCGCCTCGGAGATGCTGTGCGTGACGAACACCACTGTCATGTCGCGCAGTCCCCAAAGCCGGCGCACCTCGGAGTCGAGGCGGTTGCGGGTGAACTCGTCGAGCGCGCCGAAGGGCTCGTCGAGCAGCAGCAGGCCCGGATCGGTGACCAACGCGCGCGCCAGCGACACGCGCATCTGCATGCCCCCCGAGAGTTCGCGCGGCCAGGCGCGGGCGAACTTGTCCAGGCCCACCAGGCGCAGCACCTCGTCGACCCGCGCGTCGGCGCGTGCGCGCGGCACTCGCCGCAGGTCCAGAGGCAGGCGTGCGTTGCCGCGCACCCGCGCCCAGGGCATCAGCGTCGCCTCCTGGAACACCATGGACAGACTGCGTTCGCCGTCGGCGAGGCGCGGCGGGCGGGTCGAACCCCACCAGGACAGGTGACCCGCGGACGGCGTCTCCAGCCCGGCGAACATCCGCAGCAGCGTGCTCTTGCCGCAACCCGAGGGGCCGAGCAGCGACACGAACTCCCCCTGCTGGATTCGCAGCCGCAGTTCGGCCAGCGCGCGCGTTCCGCTGGCATAGACCTTGTCGATGCGCTGCGCGTGAAGCGCGGTGCGACCGTCGGGAGCCGGCTCGGGCTCGCGGACCGAGGCGGAGCCGCTGCTG
This sequence comes from Pseudomonadota bacterium, assembly GCA_021841865.1. Taxonomy (GTDB): domain Bacteria; phylum Pseudomonadota; class Gammaproteobacteria; order Burkholderiales; family Burkholderiaceae_C; genus Thiomonas_A. The sequence continues at coordinate 26,895 of JAKCDM010000012.1, read as the reverse complement.
GGCGTGTGCATCGTCTCGAACATGGGGTCGTGGTCTCAGCCGGCACTCGTCTGGCGATGGCTCTCGCTCTCGCCATGCTCGCGGAGCAGTGCCAGCAAGCGCTTGCGCATGAGCAGCCCGGGACGGTCCGACGCCATGTGCTGCTCGGTGCGGCGCTGCAGATCGAGCGCGGCGTCGGGGTCGGTGGCCTCCAGGATGTCGCGATCCTCGTCGACGATCGGGCGGTCCCAGGCGATGAGCTCGACGGCGCTGCAGTCATCCTCGGTGTCGTCGCGATACAGCCATTGCGCCAGCGAGATGTGCTCATCGTCGATCGGGGTCGCGCAGTTGTAGATGATGTGGTGGCGTCCGCTTGGCGCGTACACGCAGCCGAACCTGCGAACGAAGGGCAGCCACCAGCGGTTGTGGAGCTGGCGCTCGGTGTAGGGCTCGGCCGAGCCGGTCACGCGGTGGCTCGACTCGGGATTGCGGATCCGCACCACGGTGTGGGCGCTGAATCCGTCGCCGGACTCGCGGATGTCGTAGGGCGAGGGCCTGGGCTGCTCCTGGATGCCGAAGTTGCTCCGGTGCACGAAGCTGAAGTGCGAGTTGTCGAAGGCGTTTTCCATGAAGCGCAGCGGGCTGGTCGCCCAGGTCTCGTGGAATTGCAGGATGCGCCGGAACCCTGGCCTGGAGTCCTCCTCGAATTCCGGGATCGGTGCCAGAGGCTGCTCGAGCGCGACCCACGCGTAGCCGTAGCGCGCCTCGCAGGCGAAGGCGTCGACCCTTGCCGAGTCGGGAACCGCGCCGAGTTCGTTCTGCGGAATGCGAACGCAGCGACCGCAGGTGTCGTAGGTCCAACCGTGATAGCCGCAAACGATGTGGCCGTTCTCGACGAAGCCCTTGGACAGGCGCGCCGTGCGGTGGCAGCAGCGATCGCGAAGCGCCGCCGGGCGCCCCAGCGAATCGAGCCACAGCACCAGCGGAACCCCGAGCAGGCGAAAGGACCGCGGGCCCTGTTCCAGTTGGTGCAGGGGAAGGGTGGCGTACCAGAACCGGCGAAGCACCGGTTGACGAGTGACGAGCATGACGGGCTCCCATGGGAGTGGAGGGGGTCGGAGCAATGTCCCGCGACCCAGCCGCTGACCGCTTCTACTCCGCCGTCCGGGTAAGCAAGGCCGATGCCAGCGCCTGGATTTTGCGTTCAGGTGGGTGAAGCACCGTATGCCATCCTGTGCACAAAGGATCCCTGCACCGTGATGATGCGGGCGGTGTTCCCCGAGCATGCACGCGCACCACAATTGGGAACTCGAGCGCGCATCCTTGTCTGGAAAACAGCCTACGCCGCGAAAGTTCCGGCCGTCTCGAGTTGGCATACGTATTGCTAGCAAGGTTGCATACAGTCCATCCACCCGGGGATACGCAATGCGCTTCGCCAAACCATGGTTCCGCTATGCCGCAGGCCTTGCCGCGGCGTTCGCACTTCTGGCCCCGGCTGTCCACGCCGGCGAACTGCCCAAGCTCACCTTCTGCACCAACTGGTTCGCCGAGGCCGAGCATGGCGGGTTCTACCAGGCGCTGGCCCAAGGGCTGTACAGGAAGGCCGGGCTCGACGTCACCATCAAGATGGGCGGCCCTCAGGTCAACGGCCTGCAGTTGCTGGTCGGCGGAAGCTGCGATTTCTACATGGGCTATCCGATGCAGGACATGCTGGCGGTCTCCCACGGCCTGCCGGTGGTCACCGTGGCCACGAGTTTCCAGAAGGACCCGCAGGTCATCATCGCGCACCAGGGAGTGCGCAGCCTGGCCCAGTTGAAGGGCAAGCCGATCCTGGTTTCGCAAAGCGCCAACAGCACCTGGTGGCCCTGGCTGGAGCAGAAATACGGCTTCACGCAGTCGCAGGAGCGCCCCTACACCTTCAGCGTGGCCCCTTTCCTGCACGATCCCGACGTGTCGCAGCAGGGCTTCGTCGGCTCCGAGCCGCTGATGATCGAGAAGGGCGGCGGCCACCCGGTGGTATTCCTGCTCGCCGACCACGGCTGGTCCATGTACGCCGAGACCATCGACACCACGCGCGAGATGGTGAGCAAGCATCCGCAATGGGTGGCCGCGTTCGTGAAGGCCTCGCTCGAGGGCTGGAAGTCCTATCTCGCCGACCCGGGCCCGGGCAACCGTCTGATCGCCAAGGCCGACCCCAAGCAGACCCCCGAGCAGATGGCCTTTTCGATGCGCATGCTCAAGAAGTACGGGTTCCTCACCGGCGGCGACGCGGCGACCGGTGGAATCGGCACGATGACCGACGCGCGGTGGAAGAAGATGTTCGATTTCATGGTGGCCCACCAGATGCTGCCGGCGAGCTTCGATTACCACAAGGCCTACGACCTGCAGTTCATCCGCGACCTGCATGTCCTGCCGGCCAAGCCCTGAGCCCCGACGCAAGCCAGCCATGCCCGCTTCCCCCCTGCTGTCCGGGCCGCGTGTGATCCGCGTGGCGGCGCCCCTGGTCGTCGGCCTCGGCTTCGTGCTGCTGTGGCAGTTCGGTGTCGAGGCCGCGCATGTGCCCCCGTACCTTCTTCCGGGCCCGCGGGTGATCGCGCAAGCGTTGGTCGCGAACGCCGGAACGCTGTTCGGCGCGCTGCTCATGACCATGAAGGTCACGCTGCTCGCCTTCGTCGCAAGCGTCGTGCTCGGAAGCATCACCGCGGTGCTGTTCGCGCAGAGCCGACTGCTCGAAATGAGCCTGTTTCCCTACGCGGTCATGCTTCAGGTGACACCGATCGTCGCAATCGCCCCGTTGATCATCATCTGGATCAAGCACACCGAGCCTGCCCTGGTGGTCTGCGCGACGATCATCGCGGTGTTTCCGATCATCTCCAACGCCACCCTCGGGCTCAACAGCGTCAGCGCCAACCTGGACGACATGTTCACGCTGTACCGGGCTTCGCGCTGGCAGCGCCTGACTCGCCTGCGCGTGCCCGCCGCGATGCCCTACTTCTTCGGCGGCCTGCGCATCAGCAGCGGCCTGGCTCTGGTCGGCGCCGTGGTCGCCGAATTCGTCGCCGGAACCGGCGGGCAGAGCGCCGGCCTGGCCTACCAGATCCTGCAGTGTGGCTACAACCTGCAGATCCCCGAGATGTTTGCCGCGCTGGTCCTGCTCACGCTGGCCGGCGTGGCGCTGTTCGGCGTCATGGTGCTGCTGTCGCGCCTGGCGCTGGGTCACTGGCACGAAAGCGCAATACGCCGCTGAGCGCCCGACAACGGGCGCCTGCTTCGCTTCCTGGCCCGGGCGGCAGCGCGCGGGTCTTTTCCTCGCCTCGCAATGGAGTTTGCTCATGAAAGCCCATCGTCCCGGATTCTCCCCTCCATGGCTCGCCGCATGCCTGCTCGCCGGCGGCAGCGCGCTGCTGAATTGCGCACAAGCGGCGACCTGGAGCGACGCCTACGTGCACGTCGGCTACGGCACGAAGTTCGCCGAGCCGGGCTACAGCCAGGACATCGCCAAGCGGATCACCGGCTTCACCTACGCCGGCGGAGATGCCTGGGGAACCAACTTCTTCAACCTCGACGTCCTGATGTCCGACGCCACCGACGTCGAAGCCTGTGCCGCCGGAGCGAATTCGCCGAGCTGCGCTGCCGCCGGCGCACAAGAGCTGTACGCGGTCTATCGTCGCACCTGGTCCTACGACCAGATCACCGGCAAGAAGATTTCCTTTGGCCCGATCAATGACGTGAAGATGGCCATGGGGGTCGACTACTCGGCCAAGAACACGACCTTCGGCCCGCGCGTTCGCAAGCTGCGCTTCGGTCCCATGGTCGGCCTCGACGTTCCCGGATTCGCCGAGGTCGGCCTGGAACTGTACAAGGAGAGCAACCACAACGGCTTCTCGCCGTACCCGACGGGTGGCGACGTGACCTTCAACACGACCTATGTGCTGGCCGCCGACTGGGGCATCGACGTGGCTTCGCACGTGAAGTGGAGCGGCTTTTTCGACCATATCGGCGCGAAGGGCTACGGCACCGCGCCGGAGACCTTGCTCGATACCGAGCTGATGTACGACGTGGGCTCGATGTATGGTGCCCCGAACAAGCTGTGGGCGGGCCTGGAGTACCAGTACTGGCGCAACAAGTTCGGCAACCCGTACTCGACCACCCCCGGAGCGAAGGCCTCCACCCCGATGTTGCGGGTCGAATACCACTTCTGACCCACGTGGCGGCCGTGCCGGCCGGCCGCCACGTCCGCGCTCACGACGCGCGCGCTGCCACCCAGGCGCGCCAGCCGCCGTATGACGTAATGTCGCGCGCGCCTTGTAGGCCCACGGGCTCGCAGATGAACCCGACGGCGCTCGAGCCATCGTCGAGCAGCACGGTTCCCAGCCCCAGCGGCGGCGAGGTCTCGGCGAGCAGTTCGGCGACGGCCTGCGCCGGCATGTCCCAGACCTCGCAGGCGATGCGTGCGCCGCCATCGGCCACGCGCTGCAGCGCCGGGCGGCGGCCGTCGGGCAGCGCGTGCAAGCGATAGCACGACGCGGTGTGAGTGGTGGCGTGCAAGCGGGCGCCACGCTCGGCAAGCTGGTGATGCAGCGCCATGCCGCTAAGGTGGGCCCCGACGGCCACCACGCGCATGCGACCGCTGGGCACGGGTTGTGGCAACGCGTCGTCGTTAGGCGCCGGCATGCGCTCGCGCGCGCCGCAGGGCTCGGCGCGCGCACGCTGCCAGCGCGCCGCCAACCGCAGCAGTGGCAGGTCCTGGTGGGCGGGCGCGAACAGGCTCACACCGAACGGCAAGCCGTCGCTGCGCAGGCCAGCGGGAACCGCCACCGCTGCATAGTCCAGCAGATTCATGAAATTGGTGTAGAGGCCGAGCTCGGAGTTGCGCACCACCGGTTCGGCCAGCATCTGCTCGATGCTGTAAATCGTCCCCGCAGTCGGAGTGACCATGCAATCGACCTGCTGCCAGGCACGCGTGCACACGCGTTGGAGCTCGCGCAGCCGGTACTGGGCGGCGAAGGCGTCGGCGGCCAGCCAGCGCGCCGCACCGCCGATGATGCCGCGGGTGACCTCGAGCAGCGCCTGTGGATGCGCGTCGACGAAGCCGCGGATCGCCTGGTAGCGCTCGGCCACCCAAGGACCGTCGTACAGCAGCTGCGCTGTCTCGAAGAATGGCTCCAGATCGATTTCGACGAGTTCGGCGCCAAGCACACGCAGACGCTGCACAGCGTCGTCAAACAACGCCTGGCAGTCGGTGTCGCCAAAGAACTGCAGGTTGTGCGCGCTCGGCACGCCGACGCGAAAATGCGTGGCGCTGCCGAAGTCGAAGCCGTGCGGCTGGGCAGCGCGCGCATAGGGGTCGCGCGGATCCTCGCCGAGCATGGCGGCGAACGCCCGCTGGGCATCGCCGGCCGACAGCGCGAAGATGCTCGGCACGTCCAGCGAGCGGCAGGCCGGCACGATGCCGTGGGTCGACAGCAGGCCGCAGCTCGCCTTGAGCCCGATCAGGTTGTTGAACGCCGCAGGTACGCGCCCGGAACCCGCGGTGTCGGTGCCAAGCGAGAAGCTGGCCAGGCCCAGCGCCACGGCGACCGCCGAGCCAGAGCTCGAACCGCCCGACACGTACGCCGGGTCGAACGCGTTGCGGCATGCACCGTACGGCGAGCGCGTGCCGTTCAGCCCGGTGGCGAACTGGTCGAGGTTGGTCTTGCCCAGCGCGATCGCACCGGCATCGAGCAGGCGCTGCACCACGGTGGCCGACTCGTGCGGCGTGTAGGCGTAGTCCGGGCACCCGGCCGTGGTCGGCACCCCCGCCAGGTCGATGTTGTCCTTGATCGCAAACGGCACGCCATACAACGGCTTGCCCTGCATGCCGCCGCGCTGGAGTTCGTGTGCGCGCGCGTGCAGGCGCTGCGCCTCGGGCGGGGTGATCCAGATGGCGTGGTCGGGATACTGCGCGTTGCGTGCCAGCAGATCGTCGACCAGCCGGCCGGGCGTCAGCTCGCCGCTGCGATAGGCCGCCTGCAGGGCGGGGATGGTGAGGCTCGCGATCATCAGGGGTTCTCCGCGGATGGATCTACCATTGGGCAGTGAGCGATGACAGGGGTCAATCGGTGCCGGGCGTGAGCGTGGCGACTTCCTCGCGCACCGTGTGCAGTCGGTGCAGGGTGATCTTGCGCGTCTCCTGCTGGCTGCGCTCTATGTGCGCGCGCACCAGCATCTCGGCGTTGTCGGGCTTGCGACGCTGGATCGCGCGCAGGATCGCCGCGTGCTCGTCGTAGGTGCTGCTGACGCGGTGGGGGTAGGTGAAGTCCAGGCGCCTGATGATGCGGATGCGATCGGTGACGTCGGCGTGCACGCGCAGCATCTCCGGGTTACCGGCGGCGTCGACCAGCCCCGCGTGGAACTCCTCGTCGCGCCCGGCGACCTCGCGAGCATCGCTCGAGCGCTGCGCCTTGTCGACCATCCAGCGCGCGGCCAGCTGCTCCAGCCCCTGGCGCGCCGGCGCCGCCGGCGGGCTCGACGCCAGCACGCGTACCGCATGCACCTCGATGAGCTTACGTAGCTCGTAGAGTTGGTCGAAGCGGACGAAGTTGATCGGCACGACTTCCCAGCCGCTGCGGAAATAGCCCCGCACCAGGCCTTCGGTCTGCAGGCGCAGCAACGCCTCGCGCACCGGGGTACGCGAGACGCCGTAGCGCTGTGCGATCTCCGATTCGGTGACGCGCGAGCCCGGCAGCAGCCGGAACTCGAATACGTCGTCGCGCAGGCGCGCGTAGATGGCTTCGGCGCGCGAGGCGCGGCGCGGCGCGGAGAGTGCGGGGGTCACGGTTGCATCCAGCTGACATGCGCGGCGACCACCCGCCAGCCGTGCGGGAAGCGCACCCACGTCTGGCTCTGGCGTCCGATGCGCGGGTCACCGTCGCGCACGAACTCGATGTTACACACCGCGAAATCGCGCCCGAAGCTGCACAGGCTGCAGCGCCGGACGCTGCGAGCCAGTCCGCTCGGACTGCGCGCGGCGCGAAACGCGGCGATCTCGTCATGGCCGTACAGGTTCTCGCCGGTGCCGTAGCGCAGGGTACGCGGGTCGCGCCAGAACAGTTCGTCCAGTGTGGCCACGTCGTTGCCGACCAATGCGCGTTCGTAGCGCGAGCACGCGGCGCGCACCTCGTCGAGCACCTCGGGCAGGTCGACGGCGTGTGACGGGCTCATCGCGGCACCTGTGCGGCGCTCAGGCCGGCGCGCTCGAGCAGGCGTGCCGCGTGCAGCGCCACGTGCTCGCGCCCAGGCGCGGCGACAAGCTGCACGCCCAGCGGCAGCTCGCCAGGCGCGCCTCGCACCGGCGCGGCCACCACCGGCAGCCCAATGCACGAGATCGGCTGGGTCAACAGCCCCATGCTCGGGCGCGTGGCGAACATCCGGCCATCGATCTCGAAGGTCTCGCTGCCCAGCGGTTGCGCCGGAACTGGCGTGGCCGGCGCAACCAGGAGGTCGAAGTGTTGCAGCAGTCGGCGCGCCTGCTCGCGCGCGACCGCGCGAACGCGCTGAGCGCGAATGTAGGCATGCGCCGGCAGCAGCGCGCCGGCGAGCAGCCGGTCGCGTGACAACGGCTCCATCGTCTCGTAGTGGTCGCGCAAGTGCTGCAGGTGCAGTTGCGCGCCCTCGCTGGCGGTGATCACGAAGGCGGCGGCGCGTGCCGCGGCGGCCGCGCCGAATTCGACCTCCTCCTGTGCACCAAGCGCCTGCGCGGCAGCCCGCGCCGCGCGCCGCGCCTGCGCGCCTGCGTGTTGCTCGAAGTATCCGCCCAGCAGCGCCACGCGCAGGCGCTGCGGCGGTGGAAAAGGCACCTGGGCTGCGCCGCCGCGCAGAGCGGCGTGGCAGCGCGCAAGGTCGTCGGCGCAGCGCGCGAACGGACCTAGGTGATCGAGGCTGTAGACGAAGGGATAGCTACCGGCGCGCGGCAGGCTGCCGAAGGTCGGCTTGAGCCCGAAGATCCCGCATACCGATGCGGGCACGCGGATCGATCCGTTGGTGTCCGAGCCCAGACTCAGCGGCACCATGCCGCAGGCCACCGCCGCGGCACTTCCGCCGGACGATCCACCGGCGCTGCAGTGCAGTGCATGCGGGTTGCGGGTGGCGCCGACGTGGCTATTCTCGGTAGTGAAGCCGTAGGCGAATTCGTCCATGTTAAGCATGCCCACGAGCACCGCGCCGGCGCGTTCCATGCGCTGCACGAGCAACGCATCGCGCCGCGCAGCGGGCTGGCTGGCCAGCACGCGCGAGCCGGCCAGCGTGACCTCGCCGGCGACGTCGAACAGGTTCTTCACCGCATAGGGCACGCCGGCCAGGGCTGGCAGCGCCTTGCCGGCGCGGCGCCAGGCGTCGATGCGCGCAGCCTTGCGCCGCGCCCTCGCCACGGTCAACGCGGTGAAGGCGTGCACGCGCGGGTCGAGTTCGTCGATGCGCTGCAGCGCCTGCTCCAGCACGTCGGCCGCACGGGTGCGCCCCGCAGCCACGGCGTCGGCGATGCCCGCCGCACTGTCGTTCATGGCGCGGGGCGTGCACCGGGCACGAACGTGGGCGCGGGCTGGTCGTGCAGCGCCAGCGCCTGAGCGTCGAGTTCAGCGACCACCGCCCGCAGGCGCTGCCACTGCTGCGCCACGCGGCCTAGAGCTTGCGTGTTGAGCGCCAGGCCTAGTGCGTCCACGCCGGCCTGGACTGCCGCCACCGCGGCTGCTTCATGCTGCTCCATCGCTTCGTCTCCTGTCCTGCCGCCAGCGCCGCGACCTGGTGCGCCGCGCACCGTCTGCGACCCTTGCGCGCACTGTTGCGGTGCTGTCGGGCCCGAACCCACGCGGCACGCTCCGCATGGCCTCGGGGTCGCCAACATGTATACAAGGATTCATGCAAAGGTCGTGCCAGCACCCGCGCCGGGAGAGGCTACCAATGGGAGCCGTCCTTGGAGGTCGCGTCCGCCCGCAAGGCTTTAGCGCAGTCTCCCGCGCTTGGCACGTCGTGTATCGACGCGTTGGCGCCCGTGTCTGGCACATCTCTTGCATGGATTCGATGCGTACAACATGTATGCATGATCGCATCCAAGTAAATTTCCATGCAAGTCCGATTGCTCGGTATCCGCAAACGCTTCGGCCCGGTCTGTGCCAACGACGACGTCTGGCTGGACATCGGCGAAGGCGAAGTACTGGCTCTGCTGGGCGAGAACGGGGCGGGCAAGAGCACGCTGATGAAGGTGCTCTACGGCTACCACCAAGCGGACGCCGGCCAGATCATGGTCGACGGACGCGAAGTGGCGATCACGTCGCCCCGCGACGCCATCGCCCTGGGCATCGGCATGGTGTTCCAGCAGTTCAGCCTGCTGCCAGCGCTGAGCGTGTTGGAGAACCTGTTGTTGGCCTACCCCGGCGCACCGGCCTGGCACGGCCGGCACAGCACCGCGCCGGCAGCGCGCCTGCTCGCCGAGTTCGCCCCCGGGATCGATCCCCGGCGTCGCGTGGACTCGCTGTCCGTCGGGCAGAAGCAGCAGGTCGAACTGGTCAAGGTGCTCAACCTCGACGCCCGCCTAGTGATCCTGGACGAGCCGACCTCGGTGCTCGCTCCGGCGGAAGCACAGCGCTTGCACGAGGTCGTGCGCCGGCTTGCGGCGTCGGGGCGAAGCGTGGTGTTCATCACCCACAAGCTCGACGACGTGCGCGCCTGCGCGCACCGCGTGGCGGTGATGCGCGGCGGGCGCCTAGTTGACCAGTGCGACGCGCGCCAGGTCAGCGTCGCCGAACTGGTCGCGCGCATGGTCGGCGAGGCCGGGTTGCGCCCGGTGCGCGAGATCGCTCCGCCGCGCGACGAGCCGGTACGCGTGGCGGTACGCGCACTGCGCGCCAGCAGCGAGACCCTGCGTCTGCAGGATGTCGACTTCGATATCGCAGCCGGCGAGGTGCTGGGCATCGCCGGCGTCTCGGGCAACGGCCAGGACCTGCTGGCCGACGCGCTCACCGGCATGGCTCCGATCGACGCCGGCGAGGTGGTGCTCGACGGCGAAGTGCTGCACAGCGCCGACACGGCGCACCCGCACGATGCGCGCCAGGGCTGCATTCCCGAATACCCGCTGCGCAACGCGGTGGCGGCCGACATGAGCAACGCGCTCAACCTGTCGCTGCGCCGGTTGCGCGAGCTGCCGTGGTTTCCGCGTTGGCACGAGATCGACGTGCGCGCGGCGCAGTTGATGGAGCGCTTCGACGTGCGCCCCCGTGACCCAGCGCTTGCCAGCGCTGGTCTGTCGGGCGGTAACCTGCAAAAGCTTGTGATCGCGCGCGAGCTGTCGCAGCCGCGCCGCTTCGTCGTCGCCTGCTACCCGACCATGGGGCTCGACCTGCAGGCCACGCAGTCGGTGTACGAAGCGTTGTTCGCGCAGGCCGCCGAGGGTGCTGCGGTTCTGTGGATCTCCGAGGATCTCGACGACCTGCTCCGCTACGCCCATCGCATCGGCGTGCTCTACGACGGCCGCCTGGTTGCGGTGCTGCCGGCCGAGCAAATCGACCGCGTGCATCTCGGGCACCTGATGACCCATGGAGGCAGCGCATGACCGCGAAGCGTCTGTACGCGTGCCTTTCGTCGCGCATGTTCGTGCCCGCCGTCGGCGTCGCGGTGTTCGCGCTGCTGGCCGCCGGGTTCTTCTACATGAACGGCTATGCGCCCCTGACAATCTTCGCGCAGATCGTGCAGGGCGCCTTTGGCAGCGCGTTGTCGGTCAACACCACGCTGGCCAAGACCATCCCGATCCTGTTCTGTGCCATGGCCACCGCGCTGCCCGCACGAATGGGGCTGATCTCGGTGGGCGCCGAGGGGCAACTGTACTTCGGTGCGCTGGCCGGTACCGCCGCGGTGCTGCGCATGCTCGACGCCCCGGCGTTCGAGCTGCTGCCGGCGGCTCTGGCGCTGAGCGTGCTCGGCGGCGCGCTGTGGGGCGCGCTTCCGGGGCTGCTGCGCGCGCGGCTCGGGGTCAACGAGACCATCGTCACCATCCTGATGAACTACCTGGGCATCCAACTCGTCGAGTACGCGGTGTATGGCCCGTGGAAGGACGCCGGCAACCTGGGCTGGCCGGCGACCGTGGCGTTCCCCGCGGCGTCGCGCTTTCCGCAACTCACCGCTGGCGCGCTGAGCAGCAACTGGGCCCTCGTGTTGGCGCTGCTGCTGGCCCTGCTGCTGCACCTCCTGGTCGAGTACAGCCGTTGGGGCACCGCGCTGGCGTTACTGCGCAGCAACCCGCGCGTGGCACGCATGAGCGGCTTGTCCTACTCACGCTATGCGGTGGCGGTGATGGCGCTGGCCGGCGCGTTGGCCGGCGTGGCCGGCTACGTGCAGACCGCCAATGTGCAAAGTCACTTGCAACCCGACATCTCGTCGGGCTATGGCTACGTCGGCTTCCTGGTGGCTTGGCTGGCGGGGCAGAACCTGCTGCGCATCGTGCCGCTGTCGCTGGTCATGGGCGGGCTGCTCTCAGCTGCTGACGCGCTGCAGTTGTTCGCCCAGCTGCCATTCGCCAACACCGTGGTACTGCAGGCGATGCTGTTTATCAGTGTGCTCGCGGTGGGCGCGCTGCATGCGCGCCACGTTGGAGGGGGGCGCGCATGAACGTGCTCGGCCTGTTCACGGTGGCCCTGCTAACCGCCACCCCGGTGCTGCTAGCCATGCTCGGCGAGACGTTGACCGAGCGCGCCGGAGTGGTCAACCTTGGTGTGGAGGGACAGATGCTAGTCGGCGCCGCTGCGGGCTTCGCCGCCACCCACGCCAGCGGCAACCCCTGGCTGGGACTGGCGGTGGGCAGCGCCGCCGGGCTGGCGCTGTCCGGCGTGCACGCGGTGCTCAGCCTGGGCCTGGGCGTCAACCAGATCGCCAGCGGGCTAGCCGTGCTGTTCCTGGGCAACGGACTGTCGTCGTACTACGGCGCCTCGCTGGTGGGGCAGCAGATCGAGGGCTTCCCAAGCCTACGCCACGGCTGGCTCGAACGGCTGCCGCTGCTGGGCGGTACGCTGGCGCAGCTCACGCCCACCGTGTACCTGGCGCTGCTGCTGGTCGTGCTCAGCGGCGTGTTCCTGTACCGCACGCGCTGGGGGCTGCGTTGGCGCGCCGCTGGCGAATCAGCCGACGCTTTGCGCATGCTGGGCCGCCACCCGCAGCGCCTGCGTGCACTGGCGGTGCTGGTGGGCGGCGGCTTCACCGGGCTGGCCGGCGCCGCGCTGTCGGTGGACTATACGCGCACCTGGGTCGAGCAGATGACCGCCGGTCGCGGCCTGCTGGCCGTGGGCCTGGTGATCGTGGCGCGCTGGAACCCCTGGCTGTCGCTGCCGGTTGCGCTGATCTACGGCCTGTCCGAGGCGGTGTCCTTGCGCCTGCAATCCACCGGCTCGGACCTTTCCCCCTACCTGCTCGGCACGCTGCCCTACCTGGTACCGCTGCTGGTGCTGCTGCTTAGCTACCACTCCAGCCGCCGCGCGACGTCGATGCCACAGGAGCTGGCCGGGGTGTTTCGCGGCATGTCCTGATGTCCTGCAACCATTCCTCAACCCGACGTATCCGGAGAGTTTCATGAAACCACGCATTGCCAGTCTCGTCGGCGCGCTCGCGCTGCTCGCCTGCCTCGGCGTCGAAGCCGCGCAGGCTGCCCCGTCCGTTGGCTTCCTCTACGTCGGCGCGAAGACCGACGGCGGCTACAACGAGGCGCAGGACGCCGGCCGCCTGTATCTGCAAAAGGCCGTGCCCGGCGTGAGGACCAACTACCTTGAGAACATCCCCGAGAACGCGCAGGTCACGCAGGCCATGGAGCGCATGATCGGCGCCGGCGACACGATTATCTTCGCCACCAGCTACGGCTACCTGCCTTATGCACTGAAGGTGGCGCAGAAGTATCCGAAGGTCACTTTCATGCATTGCGGCGGCGCGAAGCTTGCGCCCAACCTGGGGACCTACTTCGCCGACATGTTCGAAGCCATGTACCTGTCGGGCATCGCCGCAGGCAAGGCAGCGCCCGACGGCAAGATCGGTTTCGTCGCCGCCCACCCGATTCCGCAGATCCTGCAGGACATCAACGCGATCGAGTTGGGCGCGCACAGCGTCAACCCGAAGGCAACCGTTACCGTCGTCTACACCGGCGCCTGGAATGATCCGTCGAAGGACGTGGCGGCGGTCAACACGCTGGTCGACCAGGGCGTGTCGGTGATTGGCATGCACGTGGACTCGCCGATCCCGGTAATCGAGGCAGCCCGCAAGCGCGGCGTGAAGGTCATCGGCTACCACTTCGACGACATGCGCTTCGATCCCAAGGGCTGGCTGACCGGTGGCTACTGGAACTGGGGCCCGATCATGGCCCAGACCGTCAAGGAGGTCGAGGCGGGCACCTGGAAATCGCACGCTGTGTACGGAAACCTGAAAAGCGGCGCCGCCAAGCTGGCTCCGTTCGGGCCATCGGTCGACGCGGCCACCCGCAAGCTGATCCTGGACAAGGAGCATGCGATCGAGGAGGGTACGCTCAATGTATGGGCCGGCCCGATCCGCGCGCAGGACGGCAAGCTGCTGGTGCCGCAGGGCAGTGTGCTGCCGCGCGCGCGCGTCGACGCGATGGACTTCCTGGTTCAGGGCGTCGTGGGTAGCCTGAAATGAACGCGCTGGCACAGGGCGCCGACGACGCACCGCAGGGCCAGGTCGCCGCCGCCCCCTACCGCTGGCCCTTCGACGCCGACCTTCGCCCGGGCAACACTGCGTTGCTGGTGATCGACATGCAGACCGACTTCTGCGGCGTCGGTGGCTACGTCGACCGCATGGGCTACGACCTGTCGCTGACCCGCGCGCCGATCGCGCCCATCGCCCGCGTGCTGCAGGCGATGCGCCGCGCCGGCTGCCTGGTCGTCCACACACGCGAGGGCCATCGACCTGATCTGTCGGACCTGCCGGCCAACAAGCGCTGGCGCAGCCGGCAAATCGGCGCCGGCATCGGCGACCCCGGCCCGTGCGGGCGCATCCTCGTGCGCGGCGAACCCGGCTGGGAGATCATTGCCGAGCTGGCGCCGCTGCCCGGCGAGGTGATCATCGACAAGCCGGGCAAGGGGGCGTTCTGCGCTACCGACTTGGAGTTGGTCCTGCGCCAGCAGGGCATGCGCAACCTCGTGCTTACCGGCATCACCACCGATGTGTGCGTGCACACGACGCTGCGCGAAGCCAACGACCGCGGCTTCGAGTGTCTGGTGCTGTCGGACTGCTGCGGCGCCACCGACCCAGCTAACCACGCGGCGGCGCTGCACATGATCACCATGCAGGGTGGCGTGTTCGGCGCCGTTGCGTCGTCCGACGCGTTGCTACAGGCGCTGGAGAGGCCAGCGTGACGGCGCCGGCGCGCACGCTGCGCATCGCCGCGCGGCCCGGCCCGTTCGTCTGCCGCGCCGACGAGGCCGCGCTGGTGCTGATCGACATGCAGCGCGATTTCATCGAGCCCGGCGGCTTCGGCGAGAGCCTGGGCAACGACGTGTCATTGCTGGCGCCGGCCGTGCCGGCGGCGGCGCGCCTCCTGCGCTGGGCGCGCGCGCAGGGCCTGCTGGTCGTGCACACCCGCGAGTCGCATGCGCCCGACCTGTCGGACTGCCCTCCGGCCAAGCGGCTGCGAGGCGCGCCGAGGCAGCGCATCGGCGACGCCGGCCCGATGGGGCGCATCCTCGTGCGCGGCGAGCCCGGCAACGCGATCGTCGATGCGCTGGCGCCGCTCGCTGGCGAGTGGCAGATTGACAAGCCGGGCAAGGGAGCGTTCCACGCCACGGCGCTGGGCGAGCGCCTGGCCGCGCGGGGCATCCGGCAGCTGATCCTAGGGGGCGTTACCACCGAGGTATGCGTGCAGACCACGATGCGCGAGGCCAACGACCGCGGCTACGAATGCCTGCTGGTCGACGAGGCCACCGCCAGCTACTTCCCCGACTTCAAGCAGGCCACGCTGAGCATGCTCGTCGCCCAAGGCGGCATTGTCGGCTGGGTGGGCGGGCTCGAGCAGGTGCTGGCGGCGGGCGCCTAGCGCGCGCCGGTCTGCTACCGTTCGTCGATACGATCGGGATGGCTGCTGCGGTCCATGGGCAGGTCAGCGTCAGATCGCCAAGCGCAGCACCAGCGGATAGAGGCTTCGCGCGAGCTCGAGCAGGCCGGCGCGGGTGTGCGCATGCAGCGGCCGCAACGGGCGATGCGGGGCTTCGCAGCCGACTATGCCCCCTTCCTCCATGAAGGTCTTGGCCCCCAGCAGCCCGGTCTGGCGGTTTTCCTAGTCGATCAGCGGCAGTAGTCCTCGACGGCCAGCTCGCGACGCCCGGCGAAGTAGGCGTCGACGAGGGCGCGGATCCCGCCACGTAGCCCCCGCCGGCCATCGTCGCCGCCGAGCCGGCGTTCAGGTAGGCCAGCGACGTGATCGCCTCCTCGCCACCCCTGGCCCGAGAACCCGCCGGCCGCCCAGGCGCACGAGCTCGTACAGCTTGGCCCCCGCCTGAGGCGTCTCGATCTTGAAGTAGCGCACCTCCGGCACCTCGTGCACGATGCGCACCAGCAGCCTCGCCGGCCAACCTGTGGGGCTTGCAAGAGGCGCAACGAGAGTTGCGAGCCGGGCGGGGATCTGCGAAAAACTCCGGAAGAATCCAGGCGCTGCAAGAGAGCATAGGATTTTTGCAGCTCAGATGAGAATTCCGCGGCGGGCCTTCTCATCCGAAATGCGCAACCCGCTGATCTGCCTGCTGCCGATGTCGCAGGTCGGATGAGAACCTACAGAGGGTGTAGGTGGAGGTCCGCGGTATCCTGAGCCGGTCGGCCGATACCCTGATCGAATTCGCCGACGCCACCCCGGCCCTTCGGCCTATACGGCCGATCGGCAGGCGCGCAACGCGGCCCGCCGTTGTTGCCGCCGGTGCAGCGGCACGAACAGCGGCGACAGCAGGCCACAGGCGACCAGCACGGCGATCAGCGCATGCATCGCATGCCGGAAGGCGAAGGCGTGATCGGTGGCCAGCGGATGATGGCCCAGCGCGGAGAAATACACCCCTCCGAGCACTGCCGCGCCCACCGCAGAACCGATCTGCAGCATGGCCGTGATCATGCCGGATGCCAACCCGGCGCGCTGGGCCGGAACTTCGGCAAGCACGATGCGCAGCACTGACGGCAGGGTCAGTCCCTGCCCGGCGCCGGCAATCGACAAGCCGACGTAGAAGCCCCGGGACGGGGTGGCCGTACCGGCCAGCTGCGCCGCCAGCGCCAGCCCGATCGCCAGCAGCGCAAAGCTCGTCGTCAGGGTCGCAGGCGCTCCCAGTGTGGCAGTCAACCGCGGCAGCAGCAAAGGCGCGGCGAGGAATCCGACGCCGAACGGCAGGATCGCCAGGCCGGCGTGCAGTGGTGTCCATTGCAGGCCGTTTTGCAGGTAGATCCCCAGCGCGAGGAAGAACACGCTCATCCAGTAGAACAGGAAGGCGAGCAGAAGACCGAGCACGACCACGGGGTTGGCGAACAAGCGCAGGTCGAGCAGCGGCTCGCGCCCGCGCTGCTGGCGCTGTCGCTCGACCGCGACCAGCAGCGGAAGCAGCAGCGCAGCGGCCGCGAAGCTCGCCCAGGTCCACGATGGCCACCCCAGCTCGCGGCCACGCGTGAGCGGGTAGATCAGCAGCAGCAGGATGACGGACAGCAGAGCGGTTCCCGGCAGGTCGATCGCCGCCCCGGTGGGCGGCCGGCTCTCGGGGAGGTGACGCCAGCTGCCGACCAGCGCGACCACTCCGATCGGCAGGTTGACCAGAAAGATCGCGCGCCAGCCCAGACCGAACGGGTGCAGGCTGATCAACGCGCCGCCACCGAGCTGCCCGATGACGGCGGCCAATCCGTAGACGAAGCCGAAGAGTCCCATGATGCGCATCTGCTCGTGCGGAGCGAATGCGCTGCGGATGATCGCCAGAACCTGCGGCGTGAGCGTGGCGGCGAACACGCCCTGAAGGACCCGACCGCCGATCAGCACCCCGGCGCTCGGTGCCAGCCCGCAAAGCGCCGACGCGGCGACGAACCCGGCCATGGCGATCAGGAACAGGCGCTTGCGTCCGTACAGATCGCCCAGCCGTCCGCCGGTGATCAGCACGACGCCGTTGGCACAGGCATAGGCGGAGATGACGAACTGCAGTTCGACGTCGCTCGCCCCCAGGCCACCGCGAATCGCCGGCAGCGCAAGGTTGACGATGAAGTAGTCCAGTGGCGGCAGGATGGCGCCGATCAACAGCATGGCCAGAGCCCAGCCGTGATGTGGAGACCGGGTGCCGGAGTCGGTCGGCGCATCGGGCCGGGGCCGGGCAGAGGAAGCAGACGACATGCGAATCGGGCTCTGGATCACGGCCCGCCTTGATGGGACAGGGCGACATTCTCCGGGGCGCGGCGCCAATGGGAAAGCGGAAATTCGAGATGGGCTCGGTCGGAATGTTCGAACCGGACAACCGTCGACCGGTCGTGCAGGTGTGTCCAGCAGACCCGGCACGGCATCGCATGGCTCGCGGGCGTCACGCAGCGCGTCTGGCCACGACCGCTGCAAGCTCGAACCGTCGTCCATCACGTCGAGTTGCCTGCACAGCCCGCGGCAGTCAGCGCGCTTTGGTCCTAAGATTTGCGCCCTTCGTTCGTGTCGCCGGCTGCTCGTTCGATCTGCGGGGCCGGCACAGCGCGCAGTCGCAAACCCTTGCAGGAAGCCTTGTCCATGAAATCCCGAGCCGCCGTCGCCTTCGCCCCCGGAAAGCCGCTGGAGATCGTCGAACTCGACGTCGCGCCGCCGCGCAAGGGCGAGGTGCTGGTTCGCATCACCCACACCGGGGTGTGCCACACCGATGCGTTCACGCTGTCCGGGTCCGATCCCGAGGGGGTGTTCCCGGCGGTGCTCGGCCACGAGGGCGCGGGGATCGTCGTCGAAGTCGGCGAAGGCGTCACCAGCGTGAAGCCGGGCGACCACGTGATTCCGCTGTACACCGCGGAGTGCGGCGAGTGCCTGTTCTGCAAGTCGGGCAAGACCAACCTGTGCGTGGCGGTTCGCGCGACCCAGGGCAAGGGCCTGATGCCCGACGGCACCACGCGCTTTTCCTACCAGGGCCGGCCGATCCACCACTACATGGGCTGCTCGACCTTCAGCGAGTACACCGTGGTGGCCGAGGTCTCGCTGGCCAAGGTCCACCCGCAGGCCAATCCGGAACAGGTGTGCCTGCTGGGCTGCGGGGTCACCACCGGGCTCGGCGCGGTGTCGCACACCGCGAAGGTGCAGCCCGGCGACTCGGTCGCGGTGTTCGGGCTCGGCGGCATCGGGCTGGCGGTGGTGCACGGAGCGCAGCTGGCGAAGGCCGGGCGCATCATCGCCGTCGACACCAACCCCGACAAGTTCGGCCTCGCCCGAGTGTTCGGAGCGACCGATTGTGTCAACCCGAAGGACCACGACAAGCCCATCCAGCAGGTGATCGTCGAGATGACCGGCTGGGGCGTCGACCACTCCTTCGAGTGCATCGGCAACGTCGAGGTCATGCGCGCGGCGCTGGAGTGCGCGCACCGCGGGTGGGGCCAATCGGTGATCATCGGGGTCGCCGGCGCCGGCCAGGAGATCTCGACGCGCCCGTTCCAGCTGGTGACCGGTCGCACGTGGAAGGGCACCGCGTTCGGCGGCGTCAAGGGGCGCAGCGAGCTGCCCGGGATGGTCGAGCGGGCGATGCGCGGCGACATCCGACTCGAGCCCTTCGTCACGCACACGATGGGCCTGGAAGGCATCAACGAGGCCTTCGAGCTGATGCACGAAGGCAAGTCCATCCGCACCGTGATCCACTTCTGAGTCCCGCATCATGCAGCGCATCGAGCAGCACGCCAGTTTCGGTGGCCGCCAGGAGGTCTGGAGCCACTTCGCCGCCTGCCTCGGCTGCGACATGAGGGTCGGCGTCTACCTGCCGCCGCAGGCCCTGCGCGGAGCGCCCTGTCCGGTGCTGTACTGGCTGTCGGGACTGAGCTGCACCGAGCAGAACTTCATCACCAAGGCGGGGGCGCAGCAGCACGCGGCGCGCCACGGCATCATCGTGGTCGCCCCCGACACCAGCCCGCGCGACCCCGACGGCAAGCTCGGCGTTGCCGACGACGAGGCCTACGACCTCGGCCAGGGTGCCGGCTTCTACGTCGACGCCACCGAGCAGCCATGGGCGCGGCACTACCGCATGCAGCAGTATGTGGCGGAGGAACTGGCGGCCTGGGTCGACGCGAACTTCCCGGCGAGCCCGGCGCGCTCGATCAGCGGCCACTCGATGGGCGGGCACGGCGCACTGGTCACCGCGTTGCGCAACCCCGGGCGCTATCGCAGCGTCTCGGCGTTCTCGCCCATCGTCGCCCCCACGCAGGTGCCCTGGGGTCGCAAGGCCTTCGAGGCCTACCTCGGTCCCGACGCGCAAGCGTGGAAGGCCTGGGACGCGGTCGAACTGGTGGCCGCGGCGCGCGAGCGCCTGCCGCTGCTGGTCGACGTCGGCGACGCCGACCCCTTCCTCGCCGAGCAACTTCGCCCGGAATTGCTGCGGGCGGCCTGCGACGCGGTGTCGCACCCGCTGCAACTGCGCCTGCAGGCCGGCTACGACCACAGCTACTACTTCGTCGCCAGCCTGCTCGGCGAGCATTTCGAGCACCACGCGCGGGCGCTGCGCTGACCCACGCGGGACGTCGGGCCGAGCATGCCGGTGTTCCAGCGCTACGTCGGCATCGACTACTCGGGCGCGCAGACGGCCGAGTCCAGCCTCAAGGGGCTGCGGGTGTACCAGGCCACGCCGGGCATGCCGGCGGTGGAGGTCCAGCCGCCCCCCGGCGCGCGCAAATACTGGACGCGCCGCGGCCTGGCGCTGTGGCTCGCCGAGGCCCTGGCCGGGGGTCCGCCGACGCTGGTCGGCATCGACCACGGCTTCTCCTTCCCGCTGCGCTACTTCGAGCACCACCGTCTGCCGCTCGACTGGCCGGCCTTCCTGGACGATTTCCAGGCCCACTGGCCGACCGATGCTCCCGACACCTGCGTCGACTTTGTTCGCGACGGGCTGCTCGGCAACGGTGCCGCGCGAGCGGGGAACTCGCGCTGGCGGCGCATCTGCGAGCAGCGCAGCCGGGCCAAGTCGGTGTTCCACTTCGACGTGCAGGGCTCGGTGGCCAAGTCGACCCATGCCGGGATCCCGTGGCTGCGCTTGCTGCGCTCCCGGCTCGGCCCGCGGCTGCACTGCTGGCCCTTCGACGGCTGGCAGCCCAGGCCCGGGATCTCGATGGTCGCGGAGGTCTACCCGTCGCTGTGGCGCAAGGCCTATGTGCTTGCGGGACTGAGCGGGGATCAGCAGGACGCCCACGCGGTGGCGTCGTGGCTGCGCGACGCCGACGCCGACGGGCGCCTGGCGCTGGCCGTGGCGCCCGAGCTCACGGACCTGGAACGCGGGGTCGCCGAAGTCGAGGGCTGGATTCTCGGGCTCGGCTGACGGCCTGCGCATTCCAGGCGTCTGCAAGCTGGTGCGGGAAGACATCAGGGACCCGCATCACCCGTGCCTGCTGCCTGCCTGGCCGTGAAACGGTTTCCCGCTGCCGGGGCATCGAGGCGACAATGCAGCCATCTCCAACCCTGCGCGCAATGGCCATGACCGACACTCCAGCTCCCGCGGCCGATCTCGACCGCCTCGCCGAGCTCCTCGACAGCGAGGCCTCGCCCGAGCATGTCATGGACATCTCGACCCTCGACGGTTTCATCGCGGCGTGTGTCGCCGGCCCGGATCGACCCGAGCTGGGCGATGTCCTTTCGTGGGTCCTGGATCCCGACCGTACCGGCGGCGAAGTCAGCTTCGGCAGCGAGGTCGATGCGCAGGAGCTGCTGACCCTGGTCGCCCAGCACTGGCACGACACGGACGACGTGCTGGCCGACAGCCCGGAGGAATACGAGCCGGTGCTGTACCTGCAGGAGTCCGAAGGCGCCGCAGCCGACGCCGACGCCGGCGACGCCGAGGTGTCGGTCATCGACGATTGGTGCTCGGGTTTCGTGCTCGGCCTGCAATTGCAGACCGACGTGTTCGAGCGCCTCCCCGACGAGCTCAAGGACCTGTTGGGTCCCGTGTTCCTGTACGGCACCGACGAGGGCCGCGCCGAACTCGATCGCCTGCAGCTGAGCCTCGAGCAGCACGAGAGCATCGCGCAGGCGCTGCCCGGGATCGTGGTCGCGCTGTACCAGCATTTCCGGGACGAGGCCGGCGGCGTCGCGACCCAACCCGGGTAGCCTTTCGCGGCGCGCTGCGCAGGGCGCCGCGGCAGGCCGTGGGCCATGGGATCGAAAACCGAGCGTATGCGAGGCATTTCGCGTACCATGGACCGGCTGATATGCACAAGACCATCCGCTCTAAGGTCTTTCTACCCGCTCCGGCGCTGCGCCGGCGGTCGAGTCGAATCCCCTGCTGAAGATCTTCTTGGCGTCTCTTCGCTGGGCGCATTGTCGCGCTCTGCAACTTCGAAAGGAATTCGACATGACGACCGAAACCGGTACCGTGAAGTGGTTCAACGAGGGCAAGGGCTTCGGCTTCATCGCTCCCGATAGCGGTGGCAAGGACCTGTTCGCCCATTTCAAGGAAATTCAGGGCAGCGGCTTCAAGACCCTGACCGAGAACCAGCGCGTGCAGTTCGAGGTGACCCAGGGCCAGAAGGGCCCGCAGGCGTCGAACATCCGCACGCTCGACTGAGCCAGGTAGAACCGCCGGGCGTCGGGCAGGCCCCGACATCCGCCGATGAAAGCGCGGCTCGGCCGCGCTTTTTTGTTTGTGGCGAAGGAGCGGACCGTGAAGAACCTGCAAGAAGCCACCGAGCGCATCTGCGAGCTCAAGGGCAGTCTCGTCGCGCTGGACGCGCTGGTGCCGGCCCTTCTCCAGGCCCTTGGCGCGCCGACGCGGGCGCGCCTGATGGCCTCCTTCGACGCCCATGCCGAGGCGGCTCGAACGGTGCTGTTGTACGCGGACGTCTCCGACGTCGTATTGGCCACCTTCGAACGCGACGTGGCGCGCAACCGCGCCATCGCGCTGGCCGGCGCGCTGCCCGGCCAACAGGCGGCGGCGTCGCCGGTCGACGCGCTGCTGCTTGCGACGGCCCGCGTCACCACGTACGCCGGCACGAGCGTGCTGACGAATGCCGGCGGGTTCTTTTTTCGCCGCGGGCATCAGCTGTTCCTGGTGAGCAGCCGCCATGTGTTCGCCGATGCGGCGTCGTGCCATCGCCCTGACCGCCTCGAGGTCGGCGTGCATACCGACCCGCTGGACCTGGCGAGCTACACCGTGGTCGCCCTTTCGCTGTACCGGCGGGATGTGCGGCAGTGGCGCGAAGCCGACGACACGCAGGTCGACATCGCGGCGCTGGAGATTCCCGCCGACAGCCTGCCCGCCGGAGCCGAGGTGCAAGCCTTCGACGACACCCATCTCGAGACGCGCGGCGAACGGATCGCGACCGGCGACGCGCTGACCATCACCGGATTCGCGCCGGGTGCTCACGATACCGTCCACCACCTGCCGGTGGCGCGCAGCGCATCGCTCGCGTCGGCCTACGGCGTGCGCTTCCAGGGACGCGGCTGCTTCCTCACCGACGCGCGCACGCACTGCGGCAGCAGCGGATCGCCGGTGCTGCGGCGACGCCTCGACGACGGCGCGCGCGGGGCGTCGTGGCAATTGATCGGCGTGCACTCCACCCGCATGGACCTGTGCGCGCACGAGCCCGGCGATGAGCCGTCCCCGGGTCTGAACGGCGCCTGGTACGCCGACGTGCTGCCGGCGCTGACCGCCGCCGCCTGAGCAGCTGCCGGCGGTTCCGCGAGCACCGGGGCATCCGGCAGCTTGTCGAAACCATCGGCGCCGGGGTCGCAACGCAGCGGTCGTGGGCGGAGCTACCATCGGTGGGACAGGCGGGTCGGGGTCGGGGTCGGGGTCGCGCGACGCGATGCGGACTCCCCACAGCCGCCAGCCCTTCCGGAGGCGCGACATGCGAACCCTCGAGCAGCAACTGTCGAACTACGCGTCCTATCACCGGGACAGCCGCAACATCGCGACGCATTTCGTCGGCATACCGCTGATCGTGCTGGCCCTGGTCGCGCTGTTGTCGCGCCCGGCCGTGCATTGGGCCGGGTGGGCGCTGACGCCGGCGCTGCCGGTCGTGCTGGCCTCGGCGTTCTACTACCTCCGGCTCGACCGTCCGCTGGGGCTCGTCATGTGCGTGCTGCTGGGCGCGGCCCTCGGCTTCGGCGCCTGGGCGGCAGCGCAGGCGACCGCGCTGTGGCTGGCGCTGGGCATCGGGGGTTTCGTCGTCGGCTGGGTGTTCCAGTTCGTCGGCCACGCCTGGGAAGGCCGCAAGCCGGCCTTCGCCGACGACCTGATGGGACTGGTCATCGGCCCGCTGTTCGTGGCCGCCGAGGCCGTGTTCCTGCTCGGCCTGCGCGGGGCGTTGCGCGAGCATGTCGAGTCCCGCGCCGCGCAGCTGCGCGCGGCACCCGGCGGCCGCGCCTGAGCGACCCGTCCGCGCCGAAGCGCGCGGCTGCGCAGGTGCTCAGCCGCCCGCGGCTTCGTGCAGCTGCAATGCACGCTCGACCAGCGGCCGGGCCCAGCCGGGAGTCGCCTCCAGCGCGGCCAGGTCCCGTGGATGAAGCACCCGGCGACCAACGCAGCGCAGCACCAGCATCGGGTCGGGCACGCTTTCGCCGGCGGCCACGCTGACGCTGTTGTCGTACAGCGCCAGGCTTGCCAGGCGCGGCATGAGCCGGACGAGGTGCAGCGGCGACGCGACATGGCGCTCGGCGATTCGCGCCGGGTCGATGTCGTGCCCTCCCGCCGCGACGCGCTCGCGTACCCGCCTCAGGTGCAGCTCGAGCGAGGCGAGCCCGCAATACCAAATGTGCACGTCATGGGTGTGGGCCGCGCGCTCGAGCATGTCCACGATGGTGCGCCCGCCCAGCGTGGTCTCGAAGGCATGGGGCGTGCCGCGGGCGATGGCCTGCTCCAGGCGCCTGCGACCCTCCTCCCAGGCCTGCGCGTTGGCCTCGCGTGGCGGCAGGCCCAGGCGTGTCTCGAGTTCACGCGTGTAGGCGTCGGGGTTGAACCAGGCCAGCCCCGCGCTGCGCAGCGCCGTGCCGCCCACCGAGCTCTTGCCGGCGCCGTTGACGCCGGCAAGCACCAGGATGCGCGGCCGGGCAGCCGCGGCCATCAGAAGCCTTCGCCTGCGCGCAGCCGGCCGCCCAGGCGCAGCGGCTCATCCAGGAAGCGGTCCATGCGCGCGTCGGCATCGCTCGCGCGCAGGCTGGCCAGGCGGGCGTCGAATTCGGCGTCGAGCTCCGCCAGCGCCGCGCTGCGCCGCTCGCGTTCGCGCTGCGCGATGGCCAGCAGGCGCTCGTACTCCTGCGGGCTGATGATCACGGCCTCGGGACGGTTGCGGTGCGTGACCAGCAGCGGGCCGGCTTCGGTCATTGCGCGCACGAAGCTGCTCCAGCCCTCGGTTTTCAGCGCCGACGACGGCTTGCGAGTCAGGCCAGGCGCACAGGGGGCAGGTGAGGCTGGCGATAGCGCAGTGGCATGCGACATGGAGACGGCTCCCGGGGACTCGATGCTGGATATTGTACCCGAATGGTCCATTTCGGATCGGAAGGGTCCAGCTGGTCCGGATTCGAAGCGGCTGCCGCGACGTCACGCCAGCGCGAACTCGACCGCCGCCTGCGCGTGCAGCGCGGTGGTGTCGAGCAGAGGCACCGGGCTTTGCTCCTCGCGGATCAGCAGGCCGATTTCCGTGCACCCCAGCACCACGGCCTGCGCTCCGGCGTCGGCCAGGCCCCGCACGATGTCCAGGTAGGCCCTGCGAGACGGAGCGTGCACGATGCCGGCGCACAGCTCGTCGTAGATCACCCGGTGCACCAGCGCGCGCTCGGCGGGCGGCGGAACCAGCACCTGCAGCCCGTGGCGCGCGCGCAGGCGCTCGATCAGGAACGGCTGTTCCATCGTGAAGGCCGTGCCGAGCAGGCCCACGCGCTGCCAGCCGGCGGCGCACGCGGCCTGCCCGACCGGGTCGGCGATATGCAGGAACG
This sequence comes from Pseudomonadota bacterium, assembly GCA_021841865.1. GTDB lineage: Bacteria > Pseudomonadota > Gammaproteobacteria > Burkholderiales > Burkholderiaceae_C > Thiomonas_A. The sequence continues at coordinate 1,793 of JAKCDM010000012.1, read as the reverse complement.
GCAGGCTGGTCGCGGACTGGATTCGCTCGGCCACCATGTGCATGGTGTTGGTGGCCAGCATCACGCAATCGGCGCCTCCCGCCTGCAGGCGTCGCGCGGAGTCGGCCAGCACCTCGCCGGCGTCGTCCCAGCGCCCGTCGCGCTGGGCCTGCTCGATGGGCCCGAAGTCGACGCTGTGCAGCAGCATCGGCGCCGACCGCAGTGCGCCCAGACGCTCGCGCACGGCCGTGTTGATTCGCCGGTAGTACTCCGCCGTGGACTCCCAGCTCATGCCCCCGATCAGTCCGATGGTCTTCATGTGCGCCTTCCCCTCGCGATGGCTGGCGCCGATTTTGCACCTATCGGGGGCCGGCCTGCGAGGCCGCGCCGGCCTTGTCTGGCCCGTGCTCGCGGCGACAGCGCTCCGAGCAGTAGCGGACCTCGGCCCACGAGCGGGCCCATTTGCGTCTCCACGCGAACGGGCGGCCGCAGTGCGCGCAGATCTTCTGCGGCAGGTGGGGCTTGGCGTGCATGGGGGATTCGCTTACACCTTCTCAGCCAGCCAGCGGCGCCCGCGGCGCGTGCGCCAGCACTTCGCCGGCCAGCGCCCGGCCGCTGCGCCATGCGCCTTCGACGCGCCCGCAGCAAAGCCAATCCCCGCACAGTCCGAGGCCCGCGGCGGGGTCCCAGGCGGCGGCGGGGGCGTCTGCCAGCGCGCCGCGCGCGTAGCGCCAGCGGTGGGCGAAGGCGTGCCTCGGCACGCCCCGCGCGCCCAGCTCGGCGAAGGCCCCGAGCATCTGCTGCACGACCCACGGTGGCTCCGCCTCCAGGTGCTCCTGGCTCCATGCCGGCTGCGCATGCAGCAGCCAGCATGGCGCGCCCGCGCGCCCGGGCTTGCGGTGGTCGGCGCAGATCCACGATAGCAGCGGCTGGTTGACGAAGGCCGCGTCGAGCTGCGGCAGCGGGTCGTCGTCGTACACCGCGATCACGCTCCAGCACGCTTGCATCGGCGCGCTCGCCGCAAGCGCCTCGAGCCGGGCGTGCACGCCGCCCAGCAGGGCCCGTGCCTGGGGCGCCGGAAGCGCCAGCAGCACGGCGTCGAACACCTGATCGAGCCAGCCGTGCTCGGCGCTGCGCAGCTGCCAGCCGTCGTCGTCGCGGCGCAGCCGGTCGATGGTGTGTTGCAGCAGCAGCTGCTGGCCGGCGGCCAGCCAGCGCGCTGGCGCGGTCATCGCGGGCACGCCGACGAAGCGTCGGGTCGGGCCGTCACGCCGGCTGCCCGGCGCCGCGTCGCCGAACACCCGCAGGCGCGGAGTCCACTCGGCGGCGACGCCGGCTTCGCACCAGCGCCGGACCTCGGCGGCGAACTGCGGGTCGTCGGCGGTGAAATACTGCGCGCCGTGGTCGCAGGCCCAGCCTTCGCCGCGGCGCGTCGCCGCGCGCCCCGAGGGGCCGCGGCTCTTGTCGAACAGGCGCACCGCGTGCCCCGCGTCACGCAGCGCGCCGGCGCAGGCGAGCCCGGCCATGCCGGCACCCACGACGGCCACGCTGCGCTGGACGGGTTCGCGGCTCATCGGCTCGGCCGGCTGCCCGGGCTCAGGCCTTGGCCAGCGCGTCCGCCGTGATCGGCAGCGTGCGCAGGCGCTTGCCGGTCAGCGCGAACACCGCGTTGGCCACGGCCGGGCCTACCAGCGCGGTGGCCGGCTCGCCGATGCCGCCCGGCTTCTCGCTGCTGGGCACGATGGTGATGTCGACCTGCGGCATCTCGTACATGCGCAGCGGGTCGTAGACGTTGAAGTTCGTCTGCTGCACCC